>CAZGPH010000012.1:0-40532 GCA_964527965.1 uncultured Marinoscillum sp. | reverse complement strand
TGTGATGTTAGTAGATTTAGCTAGAAATGATTTGAGTAAAATATCAAAAAGTGTTGAGGTTGAAAGATTTAAGGATATTCAGTTTTACTCTCATGTTATTCATCTAGTTTCTAAAGTATCCGGCAATATTTCATCAGATAAAAAAATAGATTTAATATCTGGTACTTTTCCTGCAGGGACTTTATCGGGTGCCCCAAAATATAAAGCGATGCAGCTTATTGAACATAATGAGAATATAAGTAGAGAATTTTATGGAGGAGCAATTGGATTTATGGGATTCAATGGTGACTTTAACCATGCTATAATAATAAGATCATTTTTAAGTAAAGACAGAAGACTATTCTACCAAGCTGGTGCTGGTATTGTTTTTAAATCAAATCGAGACAGTGAAAATCAAGAAGTATACAATAAAATAGAAGCTTTAAGAAAAGCTATTAAAATAGCAGAAAAAATATGAAGATTTTAGTTTTAGATAATTATGATAGTTTCACTTATAATATTGTTCATATTTTAAGGGAATTAGGCAATTTGGATATATCAGTTATAAAGAATGATATAATTAATATCAATGAAGTTCAGTATTATGATAAAATTATATTATCGCCGGGTCCATCTCTCCCAAAAGATTCAGGTAAAATGAATGAATTAATTTCAAAATATTACGATTCTAAATCAATACTTGGGATATGCCTAGGTCATCAAGCTATTGCAGAAAATTTTGGGGGGAAATTGTATAATATGAAAGAGCCTTTGCATGGAGTTCAAACTGATATTTATTTAGGTGATGACTATTTATTTAAGGGTATAGAATCTGAAATTAAAGCTTGTAGATATCATTCTTGGTCAGTAGATAAAGATTCCTTTCCAGAGGAATTAAAAATTATTGCGAAAGACAGAGTTGGAGTTGTAATGGCGTTATCTCATAAAAGCTATGATTTAAGAGGTATACAATTTCACCCTGAATCAATTCAAACAAAATCTGGTTTTAATATGTTACAAAATTTTATAACTAATTAATATGAAAAACTTATTGAAAGATTTATACAATCATAAGATAATGAGTAAAGAAGAGGCAAAGGGTGCTTTAATATCATTAACAGATGGAAGTGCTAACAACTCTCAGATATCTTCATTTCTTACAATTTTTTTAATGAGAGATATAACTTCTGAGGAACTAGATGGGTTTAGAGAGGCAATGATTGAATTATCTCTCGAAGTAGATATTGATGGTGAGGAGTTGATCGATTTATGTGGAACAGGAGGTGATGGTAAAGACACATTTAATATCTCTACAATTTCATCTTTTGTGGTAGCGGGTGCTGGTATAAAAGTATCTAAACATGGCAACTATGGTGTTTCTTCTTCATGTGGCTCATCTAATATTATATCTCACTTAGGACACAAATTTTCAAATGAGGTTGATTCTTTAAAATCTAGTCTAGACATATCAAATATATGTTTTTTACATGCTCCATTATTTCATCCATCTTTAAAAAATATTTCTCCAATAAGAAGTGAGTTAGGAGTGAAAACATTTTTTAATATGCTTGGACCTATGGTAAATCCTATTCAACCAAAGAGTCAATTAGTTGGAGTTTTTAATTCTAATATTTTCAGACTGTATTCTCATATTTATAGTAAAACAGATAAAAACTATTGTATTGTTCATAGTATCGATGGTTATGATGAAGTTTCTTTGACTGGAGCTTTTAAATTATTTTCTAATAATCATGATATAATGTTAGAACCTAAAGATTTAGATTTTAACCTAATTAATTCTGATAAACTAACTGGAGGTAAAAATATAAAGGAGTCTTCTGAAATCTTTTTAAATATTTTAAAAAATAATGGTACTAGAGAACAAGTAGATTCTGTTTTAGCTAACTCAGGGTTAGCAATTTACTGTGCAAAAAAACTTCCTTCAATAAAAGAGGGTATAGAAATTGCTAGAGAATCATTAGAGTCGGGAAAGGCATATAATTGTTTAAAGCTTTTTATTGAAAACAAATGAGTATTTTAAAAGAAATTGTAATAAATAAAAGAAAGGAGATTGATTATTCTAAACAGAATAATCCAATATCTAAAATTGAAAAATCTGAATATTTCAATAGAAAAGTTTTATCGCTTAAAAAATTTTTAAATGAAAAATCAGGTATAATTTCAGAATTTAAGAGAAAATCTCCCTCTAAACCAAATATCAATTTAGATGCGGATGTATTACCAATAACTAGAGGATATGAGCTTTCTAATTCAAGTGGATTATCTATTTTAACAGATTCAAAATATTTTGGAGGATCAAATAATGATATTACATCAGTTAGAAGTCAGATAAACATTCCTATCCTAAGAAAAGATTTTATTTTAGATGAATATCAAATTGTTGAGTCTAAATCTTTAGGTGCCGATATTATACTATTAATTGCAGCTTGTTTATCAGAGGAAGAGATTAAGAATTTATCGAAGTTTGCAAAGTCTTTTAACCTTCAAGTAATTTTAGAGGTGCATTCTGAAGAAGAATTATCCTGTCTATGTGATTCTATAGATGTAGTTGGTGTGAATAATAGAAATTTAAAAAAGTTTGAAACAGATATTAACAATTCAGTAAATCTAGCAAGTAAGATTCCTTCGACTTTCTTAAAAATATCAGAGAGTGGAATATCAAATTCTAAGGAAATTTTTCGTCTAAAGGAATATGGATATGATGGCTTTCTAATTGGTGAAAATTTTATGAGAAAAGATGATCCAGTATCTGCATGTAATGACTTTATAAATGAATTATGATAAATAACTATATGATTAAAGTTTGTGGAATAACTGATGAGCAAAACTTTTCTGAGTTAAAAAAATATCCAATAGATTACTTTGGATTTATTTTCTACGATAAGTCACCAAGATATATTTTAAATAACCCAGATCATAATTTTATTAAAAACATAAATAATAAGGTTGCAGTTTTTGTAAATGAGGAAATAGATAAAGTTTTAAGTGTTTTAGAAACCTATAATTTCTCCCATGTTCAGTTACATGGAAATGAGGGTAGTGATTATTGTATAAAACTTAAAAAGAAAGGAATTAAAATAATTAAGTCCTATTTAATTAGGAATGAAGAAGATTTAGAAAGTATTAAAATGGACTTAGATTCAGTTGACTATTTATTATTCGATTATAAAAGCGATAATTACGGAGGATCTGGAAAAACCTTTGACTGGAAAGTTCTTAATAATAAAGTTTATGATAAACCTTTTTTTTTAAGTGGGGGCTTATCTTTAGATAATATCAATAATATTAAAATATTTGATGATAATCAAATGCTTTTTGGCCTAGATTTAAATAGTAAATTTGAAATATCTCCTGGCCTAAAAGATGTTGAAAAAATTAGTAAATTATTTAATTTGAATTTATGAAATATAATGTAAATAGTAATGGTTTCTATGGTGATTTTGGAGGTGCATACATACCTGAAATGTTATTTTCAAATATAGATGAACTTAAAAAAAATTATCTCAGCATAGTTGAAAAAGATTCTTTCAATAAAGAATTTAATTTTTATCTTAAAAAATATGTTGGTAGGCCAACACCATTGTATTATGCCAATAGATTATCTAAAAAATACGGATCAAAAATCTATTTAAAGAGAGAGGATTTGTGTCATACTGGTGCACATAAAATAAATAATACAATAGGGCAAATTCTATTAGCTAGAGAACTTAAAAAAACAAAAATAATTGCAGAGACAGGTGCAGGCCAACACGGTGTTGCTACAGCTACAGTATGTGCACTTATGGGAATGGAATGTGTAATTTATATGGGTGAAGTTGATATTAAAAGACAAAGACCAAATGTAGAAAGGATGAGAATATTAGGTGCTGATATTAGACCTGCTACTTCAGGTAGTAAAACTTTAAAAGATGCTACTAACGAGGCAATGAGGCACTGGATAAATAATCCAGATGATACACATTATATAATTGGATCAGTAGTTGGACCACATCCATATCCAGATATGGTTGCTAGATTTCAGTCTGTCATATCTGAAGAGTTATTAGGTCAACTAAAAAAAGTTGAGGGGAGAGATTATCCTGACTTCATAATTGCATGTGTGGGTGGGGGAAGTAATGCAGCAGGTATCTTCTATCATTACCTTGACAACCCTAAAGTAAACTTAGTTGGGGTAGAAGCAGCTGGTCTAGGGGTATCTACAAATAAATCTGCTGCAACTACAAAACTTGGGAAAAAAGGTGTTTTGCATGGTAGTAAAACATTATTGATGCAAGATGAAAATGGACAAGTAACTGAGCCTTATTCTATCTCAGCAGGACTTGATTATCCTGGAATTGGACCTTTACATGCACATTTATTTGACTCAAATAGAGGTATGTATATTAGTGTAGAAGATGATGAGGCTATGAATGCAGGAATAGAGCTTAGTAGATTAGAAGGTATTATTCCTGCTATTGAAACTGCTCATGCATTTTCAGTCTTTGATAAATTAGATATGAAGGGAAAAATTGTTGTTATTAATTTATCAGGTAGAGGAGATAAAGATCTTGAAACTTATATAAAATGGGGTAAATATTAACATGAATAGAATTAATAAATTATTTAAAGAAAAAAAAGATAAAATATTAAGTATTTATTTCACTGCAGGTTATCCCACTCTAAATGATACTATAGAAATTATAAAAACTCTTGACAATTGTGGTGTTGATTTAATAGAGATTGGTATGCCATTTTCTGATCCTATTGCTGATGGTCCAGTAATACAAGATTCATCAAATGTGGCTATTGATAATGGTATGAATTTAAATTTATTATTTAAGCAATTAGCGGATATTAGAAAAACAACTGATATTCCTATTATTCTAATGGGTTATGTCAACCCTGTATACCAGTTTGGTTATGATACATTCATTAAAAAAATATTAGAATGTGATTTAGATGGTCTTATTTTACCAGACCTTCCTCTAGATGATTATAAGAATAAATTTCAAAAAGTTTTTGATAATGAAAATATATCTTTTATTTCTTTAATTACTCCAAATACATCTGAAGATAGAGTTAAACAAATTGATAAAAACTCTAATGGTTTTATATATATGGTTTCATCTTCATCAATTACAGGTAAAAAAAGCAGTTTTGATGACAAACAAATTAAGTATTTTAAGAAAATAAGTAGTTTATCTTTGAAAAATCCTACGGTAATTGGTTTTGGAATTTCAGATAAAAAATCTTTTGAACAAGCTTGTGAATATTCACAAGGTGCAATAATAGGAACGAAGTTTATTAAAGAAATTTCAAAAGGTAATCTAAGTGAGTCAATTAAAGGTTTTATTGCAAGTATAAAATCTTAAAAAGGAAGGTCTGAGTCGTCACTTTCCTGACTTTCAGATTGTTGAGATATTTCTTGATTTATTCCCTGATTTTCAGACTCAATTTTCCAACCTTGGATTGAGTTAAAGTATCTAATGTTTCCTTCTTTATCTTCCCATTTTCTTCCTTTTATGTTAATCAACACATTAATTTCATCTCCGACATTTAGTGAGTCAAGTAAAGAAACTTTATCTTGAATTAATTCAACTTTTATATATTCTGGATATTCTGGGTTTTTATTATCTTGAATTATAAATTCTCTTTTTTTAAATGTTTCAGTAACTTGTACAGTGTCAAAAATTTCAACTAATTTTCCTTTAATATTCATATGCGTAGATCTAAGAAGTTATTTTTATTATTTGTTATTATTTGGCTGCTCATAATAATTTATTTGATGATTGATTTTTCTAATAAATCAAAGGCACCATGGAAAAAATCAGCAACTAATAATGAACTCAGTGTTAAGTTAATTCATTAATTTTTTTTTCTATCATACTATAAATTTTTTTTAAAAATTTAGGATCTTCTATAAAATCATTCTCTGATAAATCTATAGTAAGCACCTTTTCTTTAGGATGTTTTTTTATCCAATTTTCATAATATAAATTAAGTTTTGTTAGATACTCTTTATCAATAGATTTCTCAAAATTTCTACTTCTTTTGTAAATATTTGATATGATTTTATTAATATTTAAATTTCTTAAATAGATTAGTAAATCAGGCTCATTTGTATATTTTAGTATAGTATTATATAATCTTTTATAATTGTTAAACTCTCTTTCCATTAATACACCAGAGTCATATAGAGTTTTGGTAAAAACTTCGTAGTCTTCATATATTGATCTGTCCTGAATTACTACATTATTACTTTCAGATATTTTTTGGATCTGGTTAAACCTGCTATTAAGAAAAAAAATTTGAAGATGGAATGACCAATCCTTCATCGATTTATAGAAATCATCAAGATATGGGTTGTCTTTAACTTCTTCTAGCTGAAGTTCCCAATTAAATTTTTTTGATATTTTTTCAGATAAAGTGGTTTTACCTACCCCTATATTTCCGGAAATTACAATATGTTTAATTTTTTTCAAAATTTTAAGTTAAGCCCAATTCTAATATTTCTTCCTGGAGCACTAATACCAGAAGAATATGTTCTGTAATGTTTATCAAAAATATTATCTATTCCAAAATCAAAATTTATAAAATAATTATAATTGAATTTGAAAAATAAATTATGTGTAACCCAAGCTGGTGAGCCATATTGAGTATATAAATACAATTTGTTTAATTCACTAGGTGAGAAATCTTCCAATTTCTTTTTTCCATTATAACTGATATTATAACCTAATTTTATTTTTCTTTTTGAATAATTTAAAGATAACCTCCCAAATAAAGGAGAGGAATGTCTTAAAGGTCTATTATTAATTTTATCCTTAGAATTATTAAAAGAAATGGTATGTTCTAAATCAATTGATTCATTTAATTTTAAATTAAGTAAATTAGAAAACCCATATATATAAGCTTTTGAACCATTATTCAATTGCTGTACTTTACTAAGTACACCATCATAAATTATTGAATCTTTACCATTAAATTTAGAATCTGTTCTAATGATTGCATTATTTAATTTAATATAGAAAAATGTATTTTTTAAAATTATTTTATCTGATTTAAATTCATAATTAAGTTCGTAATTATTTACATATTCAGGCTCAAGATCTGCATTCGGTATAATTATATTACCTGGTTCTGAATCAAAAACTTTACCCAAATCATCTAGATTAGGATTCCTAAATCCATTTGAGTATTGAATTTTAAATGATGAGTTCTTATAATTATACCTAAACCCAATATTTCCACTTATCGAAGATGTATTAAGATTTATTTCTGAAAATGGAAACTCTAAAATTTGATTAGAAAGTTTAGATTCTAATCTTGACATATTTCCTCTAAGCCCTACATTTGAAAATATTTTCCCAATCTTTTTTTTATATGAAATATATAGAGAATTCGAAAAATATTGAGTTCCATTGTCTGGGTATCTTGAAGAAATTATTGATGTTTCATTACTATTTATATTTAAACTATTAGCTTCAGAATTCACATTATTAAAAATAAATTCATACCCATAAAATATTTCATCATTTTTAAATTTTTTATCAAAGTCTAGGTTAAGAGAAATAATATCTACTTTTTCATTTCTATTTTTTAAAAAGTTATTATTGAAGAGTCTTGAGTGTCTACTTTCTTTAACTATTTGATTTGAGATATTTAATTTAAATGCATCATAATAATTAGTTTTTCTAAAATTATTTAATTCTATTTTATTCATTAGAAAATAGTTTGGTCCGTAGTACCATTCACCATATTTTGGAGTAAAAATATCTTCATAAAGAATTAATCTATCGTATCTTGGAATATTTGAAGACTTAGATAAATATATTCCATGAATAAGATTTGTATTGTTACTGAGTTTAACATTAACCTTATTTATGAAATCTAATTGAGAGTACCCACTAAATTTTTGCACATTAGATTTATTATTACTTATGATTTTATCTTCATTATTAATATAGTCTCTAACTACAAACTCATCTCTATATCCAAAATCTTCATAGTATTTATTTCTATTTTTTCCTGATTTGAGATCTTGAAAAGAATTAAATGAGAAACTAGTTATTGTGCCAATTTTTCTACTATTAAATCCAAAGTTTAAAGAGTAATGCTTTGAATTGCTTGATGAATTATATTGTATTTTTTGTGAATTAAAAAAAACTGTTTTATTTGAATTAAATGTAGGATCTTTAATTTTAAAATTAATTGCTCCTCCTAATGCATCACTACCATAAATTACCGATGCAGGACCGAATAATACTTCTACTCCTTCTAATATATTTGGATCAACTCCAATAATATTATGTAAATTACCGCTTCTGTAAATGATATTGTTAAGTCTAATTCCATCAAGAGTCAAAAGAATTCTATTTGCAGAAAAACCTCTAATCATTGGACTACCACCTCCTAATTGACTTTTTTGAACAAAAATTTCTCCTGACTTTTCAAGTAAATCTGCAGAGGTTTGAGGAGCAATTTCATTAATTTTTTGTTCTGAAAATATTACTGCTTTATTAGTAACCTCATTGACACTTTCTCTCCATTTATTTACAGAGAATATTATCTCATCAATATTAATGATTTTACTTATTAACCTTATCTTATTTTCTTTAATTAAGCTTTTAATAATTATTTCATTATTAAATGATGGATGTTGAATAAAAATCGAATCATTAGAGTTAAAGGAAGATAAATTTATTTCACCTTTAAAATTTGTAAATTTTAAGATAGTTTGTTCTTTATTATAAAACCCTACATTATAAATAGGATCATCAAATTCATCTAAAACTTTTATATTTTGAGATAAAATTGTATTTGATAATAATATTAAAAAGCAAATTAAATATTTTTCCATACAAGTGCAGCAGATCCTAAAATTGCAGAATCTTTATCTTCTAATCCAGATGTTAATAATTTAACTTTACCCTTATAAAAAGGCAGTAAATTCTTTTCAAATGATTTTTTAGTTGGTTCAATTATCCATTTACCAGAGTGTACCAATCCACCTGTCAAAATAATTGCTTGAGGTTGAGAAAAAGTAACAAAATTTGATAAGGCTTCACCTAAAATCTTTCCTGTATACTCAAAAGTTTTTATAGCTATTGAATCATTTTTTTCTGCAGCTTTAGTTATATCCTCTCCATGTAAATCATTAAATGAAATATCTCTAAATACACTGTCATCCATGTATCTAGATAACATGTACATTATTGTTCTTTTTATACCTGTAGCAGAAACATATGCTTCCAGCCCACCTTTAACTCCTAAACCAGTCAATCTACCCATATTATTAATTGAATAATGACCGAGTTCAGCTGCAAAGCCATCAGAACCTTCTACTAACATTCCATTACTTACTATACCACTTCCAAGACCCGTTCCTAATGTTATTACAATAAAGTCTTTGTAATCTTTAGCATTACCATACATCATTTCTCCAACTGCAGCACAATTTGCATCATTAGATAGGTGAATTTCAGTGTTTATTTTATTTTTTAATTCTTCTACTAGATTTAATTTTCCTTCCCATTTTAAGTTAGCGGGAGTTTCTATTGTTCCATTTTTTGATGCATTTGGAGCACCGATACCTATACCACATATTGACTTAAGGTCATCACATATTGATTTAATCGAGTTGTATAATTCTTGTATATAATCTGAAAAATTATTTATCTCCTTAGTTCTAAAAGATGTTTTTTTGATGCATTTTCCGTCCTCAGAAACTAATCCAATTTTCGTAATTGTTGCTCCAATATCAATACCTACAGCTAATTTCATTTTTTTTCAAATTTTAATACGAGTGAATTAATACAATATCTTTTTCCAGTATTTGACGGACCATCATTAAATACATGACCTAGATGTCCATTACAAGACTTACATAAAACTTCAGTCCTTACCATACCATAAGAATAATCATTTTTTGTGATTATTGAATCATTTGACTTAATATCAGAAAAGCTAGGCCAACCAGATCCTGAATCATATTTATCATTTGATGAGAAGAGAATATTATTACAGCCAACACATTTGTAATTTCCGTTTTCATCATTATACAATAAATCACCAGAAAATGCTGGCTCAGTACCTTTATTTTCAAGAATTTCTATTTGGCTTTTTGATAGTGAATTTTTCATGATATTCGCAAATATAAATCTCAAAAATTATTATTATTGAAAATAGATTACTATTTATCATATTCTAATGAACATTAAAGGAAATGCAGTTGTTTTAACTAATGGAAAATTTAATTCAAAATCAGCTAAGACTGCTCACGGATTGATAAGAGGTTCCAAGAGGTTTAATGTAGTTGCAGTAATTGATAGTAGTTTCTCAGAAAAATATGTTCATATTGATAAAACTGGTAAAATAGATTTATTGGATAGTGTATCTGATATCCCAATTTTTAAAGATATTAATTCCTTTCTTCAATCTTCTCTAAAGGTTGATTACTGTATAATAGGAGTGGCTTCTGCTGGTGGCTTACTTCCTGATGAGATGAGGGGAGATGTAATATTATCCTTGAAAAATGGTATTTCAATTATTAATGGTCTTCACTCTATTTTAAATAAAGATGAAGAATTAGTCAAAATTTCTAGTCAAAGTAATTCTAAGATTTATGATATAAGAGCATCCAGACCAAGGAATGATTTAAGTTTTTGGTCCGGGAAAATATATGAAGTTAAAGTTCCAAAGATTGTAGTTTTAGGTACCGACTGTGGATTAGGTAAAAGAACTACAGCAAAACTCATAGTTGAGAATTTAGAGAAGAATAATATAAAATCTGATATGGTATATACAGGTCAAACAGGATGGATGCAGGGCTGGGAGCATGGATTCATATTTGATTCTACCTTAAATGACTTTGTTTCTGGGGAACTTGAGAGGGCAGTATATGAGTGTTATATCTCAAAAAAACCAGAATATATTCTAATTGAGGGTCAGGCTGCACTAAGAAATCCTTCAGGCCCTTGTGGTAGTGAATTTTTAATTTCTGCTGATGTAGATGGGGTAATTCTACAGCACTCTCCAAAAAGAAAATATTTTGATGGTTGGGAACATGTTAATGCAGTTATGCCCTCCTTAGATTCTGAAATTAAATTGATTAATTCATATGGAAAAGATGTAATTGCTATTACTCTCAATACCCAGGGAATGACAGAGCAAGAAAAAATATACCATAAAGAGTTAATTTCTAAAGATTTAGATATTCCTGTTTTTCTACCAATAGACGATGGCCTTGACGGTATTTTAGAAATTTTTCAAAACAAGTTTTATGAAAATTGAAAATATTGAGATTGATATAATTGATATTGATCTTACAAGACCTTACACTATTGCGTACAAGACTACATCATCTATTAAGACTCTTGTAGTGAAAATCATATTATCTGATGGGACAGTAGGTTTAGGTTCATCAAGCGTCTCAAAATATGTAGTTGGATTAGATACTATGGATTCATTTAATAACTCAAAAGAATACATAGATCATTTAAAGGGTAATGATATTGATTCTTTCTGGATGATTATTAATGATATAGAAAATGAATTTATTGGAGATCCAGGATCAAAAGCTGCTTTCAACCTTGCTATTTATGATGCATATTGTAAGAATCTTGGTATATCCATAGGAAAATTTTTGGGAAGAAAAATTAAATCTCTTCCAACATCTATAACTGTTGGAATTAAGAATACTGAAGAAACTATATCTGAAATTAATGAGTATATAGGTTTGGGTTTCAACTATATAAAAATAAAATTAGGAAATGATGTTGATGAAGATATTAGGAGAATTAATATTATCAATGAAAAGTTTGGTAATAAGATTAAAATAAGGATTGATGCAAATCAAGGCTGGTCTTTAGATGATACAATTAAGTTTTATGATCAAACTAAACAGATCGAATTAATTGAACAGCCATTGTCTGTAGATAATTTAACTAATTACTTAAAGTTTCCATCTAAAATTAAGGATTTAATTGCATTAGATGAGAGCCTCGTTAATTTTAAGGATGCAATAAAATTATCTAGTGAAAATTATGGTAAAATTTTTAATATTAAATTGATGAAATGTGGTGGTATTACTTCTGGTCAACAGATTGCAAATCAAGCATATCAAAATAATATTGATTTAATGTGGGGATGTAATGATGAGAGTATAATAAGTATATCCGCAGCATTAAATACTGCTCTTTCTTTTAAAAACACTAAATATCTTGATTTAGATGGTAGCTTTGATTTAGAGAAAGATATTGTTAGTGGAGGATTCAACTTGAAAGATGGAGTTCTTCAGCCATTAGATTCTCCTGGATTAGGCGTTAAATTAATATAGATGAAAAATATAATTTTAGTTTTACTATCCTTTCATTTTTCATTATCTGCACAAAATAAAATACTTAATAATAAGGTAGACTCCATAATTTCTTTAGCAATAAAACAAAATGCATTTCCTGGAGCACAAATTGTAGTTTTAAAAGATGGTAAAGAAATTTTAAACAATAGCTATGGTTATCATACATATGATAGTATAAAGTTGGTTACTAATAATTCTATCTATGATTTAGCATCAATCACTAAACCAACTGCTGGTGCATTTGCTTTAATGAGTTTATATCAAGACGGGTTAATCGATATTAACTCTCCATTGAGTGATTATGTAAAATATTTTAAAAATACCAGAGTAGGAGACACAAAAGTGATAGACTATTTACAGCATATAACAGGCATAAGACCATGGATTCCATTTCATGAAACTACTAAAAAAGATAATGGAGACTTTAAAAAGAAAACTCTTTCATTTATATATAAGAAAAGGTATAATATAAAGCTTACAGATAGTCTTTATCTATTTAAAAATTATAAAAAAGAAATATTTAAACAAATTAAAAACGCTGATTTTATTGAAGATGATACAGTATTATATTCTGGGCTTTTTTATTATATCATTCCAGACATAGTTAAAAACATATCAGGAGAGACTTTTGACTCATATTTAGAAAAAATTTACGATAGAGCAGATGTAAAGACTATTGTTTTTAACCCTTTAAAAAAATTTAATCTCGATGAAATAGTTCCTACTGAGGATGATAATTTTTTTAGGAATTTTCAAATTCATGGTGTTGTACATGATGAGGGGGCAGCTATGATGAATGGGGTGTCAGGTAATGCAGGATTATTTTCTACAGCTACAGATTTATCAAAGTTTTATCAAATATTTTTAGATGGAGGCAGAGATGATAAAAATCAAATAATTGATAAAAAGGTAATTAGGCTTTTTACAGAATATGATAATGAAAATCAAAAATTTTACCGAGGCCTAGGTTTTGATAAACCAAAACCAGAATATGATATTGATAAGTGTACCTACTCAAGATATGTATCAGAGTCAAGCTTTGGCCACTCAGGTTATACTGGTACTTTTTTTTGGGTTGATCCTGCTTACAATTTAATTTATGTTTTCTTATCAAACAGGGTATACGACTCGAGAGAAAATAGGCAAATTTATGATTTGAATGTAAGAACAAATATTCATGATTTAATCTATGAAAATTTAGTTGAAATCGAATCAGAAATATATTACTGATGATTAGAAAGAAAATATATTTAATTTTTTTAGGTTTATTTTTAACATATTCATGTTTTAAATTAAAGAACATTCCTGTTTCGTGTAATAATCTACCTACCTACAAAAATTGTGAATCAGATCTTTGTAATTATTTTATAGATAATGCATCATATGTCCATGAAATTAATGGTTTTTATATAGTATCAAGTGATCAGATTCCAACTGAAGAATATGGGTTCAATGCATCGCCACTTGATGTATTTAATCATTCCATAAAGTTATTTAGTAGTTTTTTAGATCAAGATAATGATGGACAAATTGATCAGAAATATGTTAATATAAACAATGGCCTTTCTGAACATCTTGCATTTGTTATAGGTCATAGGGATTTTGTAGATAGTATGACGTATATAACTGAAAATTATGATGTGTATGGAATGGGTATGTTTACTGATGAATGGCCTTATATTCCTACTTATAATGGTAAAGGATTTGTAGTAAATGAACTTAATTCTTCTCTATGGAGACCTAAAGATGAAGATGCTACTTGGGAAGAAACTTTTCATACTATTACAGAGGCTTTTAATAGGATAGATGATGATTTTAAATTTACTGAAGGAGCCTACTTAAGAGAATTAATGGATGATGATATATCAAATAGGACTTATGATATTTCTGAACAGAATGATCTTGAGAGTGGTAAATATGATTCAGAAACTGCTGTAAATGAATATATATATCAAATTTGGCAGATTAACTTTTCAGGTCAATCAGATATACTAAATTTTTATCAAAATAAAGTTCTTGAGTTTTTGATTCAGAAGGGTGTACCGATGAAGCTTAATCCAGAATATAAATTTTGTATTGGAGAAAGGATAAAATAAAACCTTATCATATAAATTATAGTATATTAGAAAAATTAATTAATTATGAAAATACTTATATCTCCTTCTAAAACTTTAAACTTTGATGATTATAATACAATAGGTAACCCAACTGATTGTAGATTATTAACTCATACTAGTGAACTTCATAAAATTCTTACTAAGTATTCAATTAATGAAATAAAAAATTTAATGAATGTAAGTGATAAAATAGCTGAACTAAATTTTAATCGTTTTAAAACTTGGGAGAACCCAGCTAAATCAGCTATCTCAAAAGAAGCAATTTTTGCATTTAAAGGTGATGTTTATTCTGGTTTAGATGTTGATACTATAGATGAGAATAAGTTTGAATATATGCAGAATAATCTCAGAATAATTTCAGGATTTTATGGTTTATTAAGACCTTTTGATAAAATTCTACCTTATAGATTAGAAATGGGAACTAAACTAAAAAATTCAAGAGGTAAAAATCTTTATGAGTTTTGGGGTGATAATATTACCCAATTACTTAATAATGATATTAAAAATAAAAATGAATATGTCGTAAATCTTGCATCTAATGAATATTTTAAATCTATTACAACCAAGAAATTAAATAGTAATGTAATTACACCGACTTTTAAAGAATTTAAAAATGGTTCATATAAGACAATCGCTATATATGCTAAAAAAGCAAGAGGACTGATGTCAAGATTTATAATTGAAAATAAGCTAGAAGATATTGATAATTTAAAAATATTCAACTCAGAAGGTTATACATTTGATGAGAATTTATCTGATTTATCTAATTATACGTTTGTTAGATAATAATTTATAAAATAAATACTATTTACCTGGTACTTCAAAAATCAAAGGGTCAAATTCCCATAATAAGGGAAGTAAAAAGTACACAAAAAGTGTTAAAATTATAATTGAAAGTATATTCATCCAAATACCAACTCGAACCATATCTGGAATACGCAAATAACCTGAAGCAAAAACTACTGCGTTAGGAGGTGTTGCTACAGGTAACATAAATGCACATGATGCAGCGACTGTGGCAGAAATCATTAAAATAAATGGATGTACATCGATAGCTATTGCCATTGGATACAAAATAGGTAATAACATAGCGGTAGTTGCAAAATTAGAAGTGATTTCCGTTAAAAAATTTACAGAAAAAATTAAAATTAAAACTAATAATAAAAGAGAAATGCCATCTAATAAGGTCATTTGAGAACCTATCCATAGAGCTAATCCACTATCCTTAAACCCTACAGCTAATGCCATTCCTCCTCCAAATAATAATAAAATGCCCCATGGTAACTTAATTGCTTCTTTCCATGTAAGCAGTGGCCTTTCTTTATTTTTAGTAGGTAATAAAAAGATTAAAATAGCACCTATCAATCCAATAATAGTATCATCAATTTCTGGAATAATAAATTTTAATAAAAAGGATCTGGTAATCCAAGCAATTGCAGTAAGTGCAAAAACACCCGCAACTAACTTTTCCTCATAAGAAATTTTACCTATTGCCTTCAATTGATTACTTATTTCTATTCTTCCACCAGGAAAGGTGTTTTGTTTTATTTGAAAAGCAAAACCGGTTAAATATTTCCAACTTAAAAATAATAAAACAACTGATATTGGAAATCCAAATTTGAACCATTGAGAAAATGTAATCTCATATCCAAAGGTTTCTGAAACTACACCTGCTAAAACTAAATTTGGAGGTGTTCCAATTTGAGTACTTAAACCTCCAATGGAAGCACTGTAAGCAATACTTAACATTAATACCTTACCAAAATTTTGATTTTCATCTTCTTTTGTATTTGGATTATCTTTTAATTGTGTAACAATTGCCATGGCAATAGGTAACATCATTACAGCAGTAGCTGTATTAGAAATCCACATTGACATAAATGCAGTGGCAATCATGAAACCAAGTATAATATTCACAATATTAGTTCCTATTATATTGATAATATTTAAGGCTATTCGTTTATGTAAATTCCATTTTTCTATTGCAATAGCAATAATAAACCCTGCTAGATAGAGGAAAACATATTTATGACCAAAAGAAGCTGTTGTTTCAGATACTCCTAACCCTCCAGTTAAGGGAAATAAAATAATAGGTAATAAAGCAGTTACTGAAATAGGGATAGCTTCTGTTATCCACCAAATTGCTATCCATATTGTTGAAGCTAGAATTGCATTGGCTCTTGGATTTAAGCCTTCAGGGTGAAAGTAAAGTAGTACTACAACAAATGATAAAGGACCTGAAATTAAACCGACATATTTTGAGTTAATTTTCATTGATCCATTAATTTACATTTTATAAATATAATGTAAAAATAAAAACAGACTAGTATAAATACTAGCCTGTCTTATGTAGTAGATAACTCTACTGAAATATCGAACATCAGTTTTACTCCAAGAGACTTAATTGACACTCATCATATAATGAGTCTTATTATGAAAAGTTAAACTTAAGTTTTACACCAAGAGGTTTTATTCAAGCATATAATTTAATATCGTTAAAAAAATCTATTTTTGAAATCCATGTATGAACTACTAAGAACAATTCATTTAATTGCAGTAAGTCCTTGTTTAATTATAGGAGCATATTTAATTTATGCTTCAACCAAGGGCTCAAAAAATCATAAAAAACTTGGATGGATTTATATGATATTGATGTTTTTTCAAGCAGGAGTTTCTCTATTTATGGAGGCAAGAGTGGGACTTCAATTTTTAAATCATTTCGGATGGATTCATCTCCTAAGTATTCTGACTTTATATACCGTTCCAAAAAGTATTTATTATATTAAAAAAGGTGATATTAAAGGTCACTCAAGATCAATGATTATACTATTTTGGGCAGGCTTAATAATAGCAGGAGGATTTACACTTGTTCCAGGAAGATATCTCCACGATGTATTTTTTACATAAAAAAACGGCTACACTTTATAAAAGTATAACCGTTTTATTGTTTTAGTAGCGAGAGGGGGAATTGAACCCCCGACCTCCGGGTTATGAATCCGACGCTCTAACCACCTGAGCTACCTCGCTAAAAAAGTAGGCAAATCTAGATATATTATTATAAATAAAGAAAATGTTTTGGGTTCTTAAAATATACTATATAAATTAAAAGAGTTATAAAAAAAAAAGTAAATGGCTAAACAAAAATTTGTAGGTGAGTATCCCATTAACGCATCAAGGAAAATGCTTTTCCCTTATCTAAGTACAGCTACTGGATTATGTGAATGGTTTGCTGATGATGTTAATATTAATAATATAGATAAGACACTAATTTTCTTATTAGATGGAGAAGAAAGGGTTGCTGTTATTGACTCAATAAAAAAAAATAGATCAGTTAGGTTTAAGTTTATAAATGAAGATGAAAAACCAAAAGAATATGATTCTCTTGAATTTAAACTTGAAATAAATGAGTTAACTCAATCTGTATTTGTTAGAGTTGAAGAATATACAGAAACAGATGATTTAGAAGAGTCTTATCAAATTTGGGATAATCTTTTATCTCAATTAAAAGAAATAATTGGAGCTTAAACCATTTCTCCTGTGAGAAAATTAGATTCCTTAATTTTAAAATCCTTTATAGGTCCGTTCTTTATAACTTTTTTTGTGGTAGTTTTTATCCTTCTACTTCAATTTATGTTGAAGTATTTTGATGATATCTTAGGTAAAGACTTAAGTTTCTCTGTCTTATTTGAATTCTTATTTTATTTTTCAGTTAGAATTACTCCAGATGCACTTCCATTAGCTGTTCTTCTTTCCTCAATTATGACTTTTGGAAATTTAGGTGAAAATAATGAATTGACTGCAATCAAAAGTTCTGGTATTTCTTTAGTAAGAACACTATTTCCATTATTCATTATTTCTATATTAATATCATTATTTGCATTTTATTCTAATAATAATTTTGTCCCAAAAGCTAACCTTAAAGCTTTAAGTCTACTATATGATATAAAAAGAAAAAAACCTACAATGGATTTAAAAGAGGGGCAGTTCTATAGTGGGATTCCGGGTTATACAATCAAGGCAAATCAAAAAATAACGGATGAGCTTTTAAAAGATGTTATGATATATGATCATGTTACCTATCAAGGTAATAATAGAGTAATACTATCTGATTCGGCTTATATGTACTCAATATTAGATAATAGATATTTAGTATTTGAATTATATGATGGAAGTTCTTATACAGAAGTTCCCTCTGAAAGCTCTAGGATAAAATACATTAATCAGTTTTATAGAAATAATTTCTCTTTTATGAAGTTGATTTTTGACATGTCTTCTTTTGATTTAAAAAGAACTAAAGAAGAATTATTTGCTGGTGATTATCGTATGAAAAACACTAATGAATTGATCAATTCAATAGATTCATTGAGATTTAATCAATCTAAGCAAAAATATATTATGTTGAAAAACTCATCTTCTTTCTATGATTATCATATGAAAGATAAGTTTATACTACCATACGAAGTAAAAATTATTAGATCAGAATTTCAAGAAGATAATCTAGTAAAAGACTACTTTACAAATAATGATTCAATAATCAATTTATCTGATTCATTTATGAATTTTACTTCAAAATCATTTGATTATGATAGAAGTACATATTCAAGAGCTTTAAATACAGCAAGAAATATTAAAACTAATTTAAGTATTAATTCAGCTAGAATTAAGTCACAAAATTTTGAAATTAATAAAAATGAAATTGAACTTATTAAGAAATATGCTCAAGCTTTTGCTTGTTTTTCTATGTTTTTAATTGGTGCTCCATTAGGTTCATTAATAAAAAGAGGAGGAATAGGTGTTCCTGTTATAATATCTATTGCTTTTTATATTATTTATTATGTTTTAAATATTTTAGGTATTAAGTGGGCTAGAGAAGATATTATTTCTGCTGAATTAGCCGCTTGGATGTCTAACATTATTTTATTTCCTATTGGCTTATTTTTTTTATATCATTCTAGAAAAGACTCAAGAATTTTTGAAATAAATATTAAAGATTACATTACATCAAAAGTATCTAAAATTAAAAAAATCACTAAGAGTTTTTAATCGGTTATTATTTTCCTATTTTTGCATGAATTTTAACGAATAAAACAATTAAACTTTGACTAAGCATGTATTTAGATAAAGAAGAAAAACAAAAGATTTTCAAAGATCATGGTCGGTTAAAGAAAAACAATGATACAGGTTCAGCTGAATCTCAAATAGCTTTGTTTACTTATCGTATTAAACATCTTACAGATCATTTACAAACTAATAAGAATGATCACTCATCTAGAATGGGACTGTTAAGATTAGTTGGTAAAAGAAGAAAATTATTGAATTACCTTTCTTCGACACATATTGATAGGTATAGAGATATTATAGCAAAGCTTAATATAAGAAAGTAGTTCTTAATTATTTTCACATCGTTTTTCACGACTTATATCAATAAATTTTATACATATGATTAAACCTATAAACGTAAGCAAAAAACTTTCAGACGGAAGAGAAGTATCCATTGAAACTGGAAAATTAGCAAAACAAGCAGATGGTTCTGTAGTATTAACAATGGGAAAGACAATGATTTTAGCATCTGTTGTCTCAAAAAAAGAAGCTAAGGAGAATGTTGACTTTTTACCATTGTCTGTTGATTATCAAGAAAAATTTGCATCAGCTGGAAAGATTCCTGGTGGATTTCTTAAAAGAGAAGGTAGACTTTCTGACCATGAAGTATTAATATGTAGACTAGTGGATAGGGTTCTAAGACCATTATTTCCTTCTGATTATCATGCAGATACCCAAGTTCTATTATATTTAATAAGTGCTGATAAAGATGTATTGCCTGATGCACTAGCTGCACTAGCCGCATCTGCTGCTTTAACAGTTTCTGACATTCCATTTAATGGACCAATAGCAGAAGTGAGAGTAGTCAAAACAGATGGTAAATATATTGTAAACCCTACACCTGAGGAAATTGAAAATTCTACTCTTAATCTAATGGTAGGTGCTTCATATGATAATATTTCTATGGTTGAGGGAGAATCAAAAGAGGTATCTGAAGAGGAAATTGTTGAAGCTCTAAAAGTTGCTCATGATGCTATAAAATCTTTATGTGAACTTCAGAATGAATTACTTAAAAAAATTAAAAGTGATGGAAATAGAGATTATTCACATGAAAATTCTGATGAAGATCTTAAAAAAGATATCCATGATAAAACATATGATGATCTATATAAAATTGCTGCAAAGGGTATAGCTGATAAAAAGAAAAGAGGCGAAGCTTTCGGTGAAATAAAAGATAAATATTTATCAGGAATTGAAGAAAGTGAAGACTTTGATGAATTTTTATTTAAAAATTACTTCCATGATGTAGAAAAAGATGCAATTAGAAATGCTGTTCTAGACAAAAAAATAAGGTTGGATGGTAGAAAATTAAATGAAATTAGACCGATATGGTCTGAGGTAGATTATTTACCAAATGCTCATGGTTCTTCTGTATTTACTAGAGGAGAAACTCAATCTTTAACTTCAGTTACACTAGGAACAAAATTAGATGAACAGATGATTGACGGTGCTATGAACTCTGGATATAATAAGTTTATACTCCATTATAATTTCCCTGGGTTTTCAACAGGTGAAGTTAGACCTAATAGAGGAGCAGGTAGAAGAGAAATAGGTCATGGTAACCTTGCTCTTAGAGCTCTTAAGAATATGTTACCATCGGATGAAGATAATCCCTATACTATAAGAATAGTTTCTGATATTCTTGAATCTAATGGATCATCTTCAATGGCAACTGTTTGTGCTGGAAGTTTAGCTCTTATGGACGCTGGAGTTGAAATCAAAAAGCCAGTATCTGGGATAGCTATGGGTATGATATCAGATTCTAAGTCAGGTAAATATGCAATATTATCTGATATTTTAGGTGATGAAGATCATTTAGGGGATATGGATTTTAAAGTAACTGGTACTGAGGATGGAATAACAGCCTGCCAGATGGATATTAAAATTGATGGATTGTCTTATGATATTCTTACTGAGGCATTAATTCAAGCTAAGGAAGGTAGATTACATATATTGAAGGAGATGTCTAAAACTATGAAAAGCTCTAGGTCTGACTTAAAAGCTCATACTCCTAGATCTTATAAAATGTCTATACCTAAAGATATGATTGGTGCTGTTATTGGTCCTGGAGGAAAAATAATTCAGGAAATACAGAAAGAGTCAGGTGCTACTGTTTTAGTTGAAGAGGTTGAAGAACATGGAGTTGTTAATATCTTTTCTTCAAATCAGGAAGATATGGATAATGCAGTCGAGAGAGTTAAGGCTATTATTGCTGTTCCTGAAGTTGGAGAGACTTACGTTGGTAAAGTTAAGACAATTAAAGACTTTGGTGCGTTTATTGAGTTTATGCCAGGGAAAGATGGACTTCTACATATTTCTGAAATTAAATGGGAAAGAGTTGAAACAATGGATGGTGTATTAGAAGAAGGAGAGGAAATTAAGGTTAAACTTATTGAAGTTGATAAAAGATCAGGTAAGTTTAGATTATCTAGAAAAGCGTTATTACCAAGGCCTGAAAAAGGTGATAAAAAATAATGAAAGATATAAGTGTTGATGTATTAATAATTGGATCAGGACCTGCTGGTTATACTGCAGCTATTTATACTTCAAGAGCTGGTTTAAAAACTTTGTTATATAAGGGAGATCAACCAGGTGGACAGTTAACAATTACATCTGATGTTGAAAATTATCCTGGATATCCCTCTGGAATAATGGGTCCTGAGATGATGGTTGATTTTGAAAAGCAAGCTGGTAGATTTGGATCAGATATAAGATCAGGAATGATTTCATCTGTAGATTTTTCTTCAGAAAAACTTCTTGCGTTTTCAGATAAGAATGAAAAAATCATAGCGAAGTCCATCATCATTTCCACTGGGGCTTCTGCAAAATGGTTGAATATAGAATCAGAACAAAGATTGAACGGTAAAGGCGTTTCAGCATGTGCTGTATGCGATGGTTTTTTCTTTAGAGGGCAAGATGTTGCAGTAGTTGGAGGTGGAGATACAGCAGCTGAGGAAGCCTTATACTTATCAAAGCTAACAAGTAAAGTTCATTTGATAATTAGGAGAGATGAGATGAGAGCTTCAGTTATTATGCAAAATAGAATTAAAGAAAACAATAAAATTCAAATACATTGGAATTCAGAAATTAAAGAAATAAAAGGAAATGAGTCTGTTGAAGGTATTGATATTATCAATAATGTTTCTAATGAATCTAAAAGCATTAAATTAAGTGGTGTTTTTATTGCAATTGGACATCAACCAAATACTAAAATTTTTAAAAAACATCTAAACTTAGATGAAAGCGGATATATAGTTACAAAACCTGGGTCAACAGTTACTAATATTCCTGGTGTTTTTGCAACTGGTGACGCACAAGATAAAATATATCGTCAGGCTGTAACTGCAGCTGGATCAGGTTGCATGGGAGCTCTTGATGCTGAAAGGTTTATATCAAACAATTAATTTATGACTTCAGTAGATTTACTAATTATTATGGCTCATCCTGATGATGCTGAATTGTGTTGCTCAGGAACAATCCTATCTTCTATTGATAAAGGTTTTTCTGTTGGAATGATAGACTTAACACGAGGTGAGCTAGGAACAAGAGGATCGGGAAAGATAAGAACAGAAGAGGCTAATAATGCAGCAAAGTTATTAGGTGTAGATTTTAGGTATAATTTAGAGTTAAGAGATGGATTTATTTCACATGATGAAGAGTCTATACTAAAAGTCGTTAAAATTATTAGAGAATTTAAACCTAAAGTTATAATAACAAATTCTAAAACAGATAGGCATCCTGATCATGAGTCTGCAGCTATTTTAGTAAAAAAAGCTTGTTTTCTATCGGGTTTGATAAAAATTATTACTAAAAAAGATAATATAATACAAGAATCATGGAAACCTAAATCTTTACTTTATTCAATTCAGAATAATTATGTTGAACCTCATTTTATAATTGATGTATCAAAGTATTTTGATAAAAAAATCAATGCAATAAACTGTTTTAAAAGCCAATTTTATGATCCAAAAAGTAAAGAGACTGAATCTTTTATATCAACAAAAGAATTTATGGATTTTATAAAATCAAGATCAATAGAAATGGGTCATTCTATTGGGGTCAAACATGGCGAAGGATTTACCTCTGAAACTAAATTAAAATTAACTTCATTAGGTAGTTTCTTTTAAGGATAAAGTTTAGAAATATCCCATTTCTTTTTTAATTTTTTATATATGATTCTGTCATGCATTCTTGATGATCTCCCTTGCCAAAACTCAACAGAATAAGGTTCTATTAGATATCCACCCCAAAAATCTGGTAAAGGAATTTTATCTTCTTTAAATTTTTTATCATAAAAATTAAAACTATCAATTAAATCTTTAGAATTTTTAAGTTTTGAACTTTGTTTAGAGGCCCATGCTGCTATTCTGCTTTTTCTAGGCCTTGAATTGAAATATTTTTCAGAATCCTCTACAGAGATTTTAGATATATATCCTTTAATTATTATTTGTCTTTCGATTTTTTTCCATAAGAAAACAGCAGATACATTATTATTATTATTTATGTCTTTTCCTTTTCTACTATTATAATTAGAGTAAAAAACAAACCCATTCTTATAAATATCTTTTAATAATACAGTTCTTGAATTAATTGTATTTTCTTTTGATATTGTTGATAATACCATTGCGTTTGGTTCAATAATTTTATTTGATTTTGCATCATTAAACCATAATTTAAATTGATTTATAGGATTATTTTCTAATTTTTCTATATCAAGTATTTCCCCTGAATAATCTACGCGTAAGTTTTGAATTTCTTTCATAAATGAATAATATTAAAAATATGAAGTTTGATTATTTTAATTTTAAATCTAATAACAAAGTTAAAAAAGGTAGCATAATTTTTTCTCAACCCCTAATGAAAGATCCAAACTTTCAGAGATCATTAATTTTTATTTGTGAACATAATAACGAAGGAAGTTTTGGATATGTTTTAAATGAAAAAATTAATATTCAAAGCCAAGATTTAGAATTAAATAATAAAATTATTAATAATCTTTACTTAGGTGGTCCTGTTGATAAATCATATTTAAATTTTATACATAACTTAAAAACTCTTTCAAATTCAAAACAAATAATTGGAGATGTATATTTAGGAGGAGATATAAATGAATTAATAAAAAATAATAAACTCAATAAAAGTGAATTAAAATATAAATTTTTCAGTGGTTACTCGGGTTGGTCTCCTAACCAATTACAAGAAGAAATAAATCAAAACTCATGGATTGTAGTTAATCAATTTGATTCTGATATTCTTTTTAAGAATATTGATGATAAATTTTGGTCTGTTTTCTTATCTGAATTTGGAGGAAAAAATAAAATATTTTCTAATTATCCTAAAGACCCTTCTTTGAATTAAAATATTATATAAATTTGTATCATGTCTGTTTCAAAAAAGAAAGAAGAAGATATAGTAGATAATAAAAAATCTACTAAAAAAGATCTGAAAACTACAACTTCAAAAACAACTTCTAAAGATTCAAAATCTGTGTTACCTAAATCTTCTATTAAAGAAAATAGTAAAAAAAATATTTTAAATATTGATAAAGATTCTGATAAATCTTCAGATGAATCTAAATCATCAGTATCAACTACCAATGAAATTGAAAAAAAAGATGACTCTATTAAAGAAACAAATCCTTATATCTTACTTAAGAAAAAGAAAGAAATAGTTAATAATCTTAGAGTTTTAGTCAACGGTAATGAGGATAATGATACCTTTAATAAGGTTAAAGATCTACAAAATAAATGGAAGGATATTGGTCAAATAAATAACTCAAAGGATAGGTCATTATGGACTACCTATAATGCTCTCTTAGACAGGTTTTATGATAATAGAAGTATATATTTTGAGCTAAAGGAATTAGATAGAAAGAAAAATTTAGAGATTAAATCTAAGATTTGTGATAAAGCAGAATCACTTATAAAAGATACTAATGTGATGAGGTCTGTTTCAAAATTAAATGAACTCCATTTAGAATTTAAACATATTGGACCTGTTGAAAAAGAAAAGCAAAATGAGATTTGGGATAGATTAAAAAATGCTTCTGATGAGATATATAAAAAGAAAAAAGATTTTATTTCTAATATTAAAGTTTCATTAGGTGAAAATTTAGAGAAAAAAATAAAATTATTAGATGATATTAATAATTTAAAATCTTTTAAATCTGAACATTTCAAGGAATGGAATAATAAAACTAGAGAAGTTTTGACTCTCAAAGATAAGTGGAATGCAATAGGAGGTGTTCCTAAAAGTTCTACCAGAAATATAAGTAAAGAATTTTGGAACGCATTTAAAGAATTTTTTAATAATAAGTCAAGTTTTTTCAAGAAGATAGATGATTCTTATAAGAATAATTTAAAATCTAAAAAAGATCTAATAGAAAAGGTAAATAAATTAAAAGATAGTGATCTATGGGAAGAGACATCTAAGGAAATACAATCAATTCAAACAGAATGGAAGAAAATAGGGAAGGTGCCTATAAAAGAAAAAGATAATATATATAAAGAATTTAAGTCAGTTTGTGATTTCTTTTATGAACGAATGAGACTGGAGGATAAAGATACAATAAAAGTTTATGAAGATAATTTAAATATTAAAATTAAAGCTTGTGATGACATTGAAAAATTATTAACTAATGATACTATTGATCAAGATGAGTTTTTTAAGCTTCAAGTAAAGTTTTTAGAAGCTGGTCATGTACCAAAAGAAAAAATAGATGAGATAAGGGATAAGTTTAAAAGTGTAATAGATAAAGTTGTAAAAAAGACATCTTCTTTAATGAATCAAGATGATTTTGATAAGTTTAAATTTATTATAGAATTAAATTCATTAGCTAAAAATCCTTATTCTAAAAATAAGATTATTAAAAAGAAATCTGATATTATTAAAAAAATAAATTCTATTCAATCAGAAATTAAAAATTTAAAAAATAACATCTATTATCTTAAAGAATCTGTTGCTGCTGATAATTTAAAGAAAGAATATTTAGTAAAAATAAATGACTCTGATAAGGAAATAGAATCATTAAAATTGCAGCTTAATCTTATAAATAAAGTTTGAACTTTCCAGTCTTAGATCAATTTCAATTAGCCTTAGATCGTATAAAGCCTTTTGTCAATAAAACTCCTGTTATTACATCATCCTCATTAAATTATATGTTTAATCTAGATATTTATTTTAAGCTAGAATTAATGCAAAAAACGGGATCATTTAAATCAAGGGGAGCAGTTAATAAAATTATTCAATTCTCAGATGAAGAAAGAAAAAATGGAGTCATAGCAATTTCTGCTGGAAATCATGCTCAAGCTACTTCTTGGGCCTGTTCACAGTTTGGTGTCAAGTCAAAGATTGTTATGCCTGCAGGAGCATCTAAATCAAAAGTTAAGGCTACAAAATCTTATGGAGGTGAAGTTATTTTAACTAAAGAAAAAATGATGGATACATGTGAAAGAATAATTGAAAGTGAGGGGCTTTCGTTTGTACATCCATTTGATGATATAGATATCATTTTAGGGCAAGGAACTACCTCTTTAGAGGTTATTGATAAAATTAAAGATTTAGATTATGCATTCATTAGTATTGGAGGGGGAGGATTGATCTCTGGTATGGCATGTGTACTAAAAAAATATAATCCAAAAATTAAAATAATTGGTGTTGAACCAACTAATTCTAATGTAATGACAAATAGTATTAAATCGAATAAACCAGAAACATTTGATACCCTGAAAAATAAAACTATAGCTGATACTCTAGCTGCTCCATTTGCTGGAGAGATTACTTTTGAATTTGTAAAAGAATATGTTGATGAAATTATTAATGTTTCAGAGAAAGAAATGATTGAATCCTTGAAAATTATGATTGAAAGATTAAAAATTGTACCTGAACCATCAGCATCTGCTTGTTTTGTTCCAATTATGTTTAATAAAATTAAAATTAACCCAAACTCTAAATGTTTAGTGGTAGTATGTGGAGGAAATATTGAGCTTAAAAACTTAAAAACATTATTTTGAAAAAAAAGTTTCTAATTTTTTTTTCAATTATATTAATAAATCACAATCTATTTTCAGTAGATAGTACTAAAAATAATATTGATAAAAATTTCTATAAGTTTTTATTAGTTGAAGGAGCAGTATTGACAGGAGCCATGTCATATTTAAAGTATGAATGGTATTCTGATAAAAAGAGGGTTCCTTTTCACTTTTATAATGATTTTAAGGGGTGGAATCAGATTGATAAATTTGGACATTTTTATGCGTCATATCTTGAAAGTAATGTTGGATTTTCTTTAATGAAAAAATTTAATTTTTCTGAAAAACAGTCTTTAATATTTGGAGGATCTCAAGGTTTTATACTAGAAACACCAATTGAATTTTTTGATGCATATTATGATGGTTGGGGTTTTTCTATAAGTGATATGGTTGCAAATGCCTTAGGATCATCATTTTTTATTATACAGCAACGTATTTTTGGTGAGCAATTAATAAGACCTAAATTATCATTTAGTAGATCTATTTATGCTAAAGATGCTAATGGATATTTAGGTAAAAATAATATTTTATCTCAATTTGTTTATGATTATAATGGTTATACTTATTGGTTTTCTTTTTCACCATCAAAAATTTTTAAAATAATAAAAATTCCAGAGTGGATTAATTTATCATTAGGATATGGTGCAAATGGTATGATTGGAGAGTTTGGAAATTTATCAATATATAATGGAAAAAACATCCCATATCACAAAAGGTATCGACAATACTATTTATCATTAGATATAGATTTCTCTAAAATTAAATCAAAATCTAAGGTATTAAAAAAGATATTTAATGTACTCAGCTATATTAAAATTCCTCTTCCTACTGTAGAGATATCAAATAAAAAGTTAAAGGGATATTACTTTTATTTTTAAATTCTTGATTTTAAAACTTAATTTATTTTTATATTAAAAATTTGATTTTAGTATAAGATTTTTTTCTTTTTAAATTGATATTATATTTGCCAAAAAATAATTGAAGCCTCGTTAGCTCAGATGGTAGAGCAAGTGATTTGTAATCACTAGGTCGCTGGTTCGATCCCGGCACGAGGCTCAAATCTTTTTTAGGAAAACCAAGAGTGTTTACCAAATTTATTTCTTGGAACTGACTTCTTTTTTTTTAAATACCAATCTATTCCTTTTAAAACTGATTCTAGATAATTTTTTAGTTTAGGTTTTATATAAACTAAGTAGGGTATATGAGAAATAATTTTTGGATATTTCCTCATAAAATAGGGAAATACAGTAATTGATAGTAATGTTTCTTTGTTTTTATTTGATATTTTCCAAATTACTTTTGATTTGCTTTTATTTTTTTCACCAATAAATAAAGTATATCCTTTGTTTTCTTTCCAATTCGTGAAATTTCTAATATATACTAAACCATTAAGGTAAATTAATATATCACTCCTATTATTATCTTCCCAAGATATTACTTCATTTTCCTTACAAAATGGATGTGATAAATTCAGATGAGAAGGAGATGAAATATGACTCCAAAGCTCTTTTTTGGATGAATTAATTTTTTTAGTAACAGTTATTGATTGATTATAATTACCACGCAATTCCATAATCCTCTCCGAAATCACTAGAACCGCCTTGAAAAGACTTATTTTTTAAATCAAAAAAAATAGCATTTATTGGTCCAGAAGTTTTGTCTCTAAATTGAAGTTTATATCCTTTCTTTTTTAGTTCTTTTCTAATAAACTGAGGTGTTGAGCTATGTAATAATAAATCACCAGGTCTGTTTTCATGATAACCAAAAGAACTTCTCATTTGAAAGCTGTTTATATTAGGAGCTTCACAAGCTTCTTGAACATTCATCTCAAATTCTACCATATTAAGAAAAAACTGTAATAAATTTTGATCCTGCGTATCACCTCCTTGGACAGCAAAAGATAAAAAAGGTTTATCATCTTTTAATGCAATAGTAGGTGTGAGAGTGGCTCTAGGTCTTTTTCCAGGTTCAAGAACATTATAAGGACCATCTTTTGGGTCAAGTACAAAGCTTTGCATTCTCTGACTTAGACCAACACCTGTATTTCCTGCTATCACAGCTGGTATCCATCCACCGCTAGGAGTTATTGAAACTATCCAACCTGAAGAGTCAGCCGCTTGTACAGTTGTTGTTCCAGCTAGAAATGATTCGTTAAAATCATAATTAGAACTCATGTTATGATTTAAGTCAAATGATGACTTTATCTTATCAATGTTATTATCAGTTTCCCAATTTTTTAAATAATTTAAGAAAGGGTTAGTTCCTTCTTGAAAATCATATGGATTTCCAGGTTTTATGTCTTTTAAATTACTATCTGATATTAATTTAAGTCTTTCAGATGCATAATCTTTTGATAAAAGACCCTCTACAGGTTCTTTGGGTTCATAGTAAGGATCACCATAGTAGAAGTCTCTATCTGAGAATGCCAAATTCATTATCTGATATAAATTATGAATATAATTAGTAGAATTAAAGCCCATAGATTTGATATCTAATTTTTCTACCATGTTAAGTGATTGAAGTAAAACAGGACTTTGAACCCAAGTATTAAGTTTATATACATCAATATTTTTATATGATGTCACTAAAGGTTCTTCAATATATACTTTATAATTTTTAAGATCCTTCTTAGTAATTAAACCACCTTGTTCTTGGGTTGACCTTACAATTTCATCAGCTATATCTCCCTCATAAAACCTTTTATAAGCTTCATAAATTGCTTCTTTTCTTGATTTTCCTTTTTTTAAAGCTGCTCTTTCTGATATTACTAATTTATTTAAAGTATTATATAAATCACTTTGAATAAAGATTTCACCTTCGTTTGGAGCTTCTCTTTCTTCACCTAAATTAGTTAAGAAAATTTCTTTAGAATACTTCCATTTTTTGATTTCATCTTTATTTCTCTCAATTGAATTTGCTGCTTGCGCTTCTATTGGATATCCTTTAGCCATTTCCATTGCAGGGTATAAAATGGTTTCTAGGCTCATTGTACCATACTCTGCTAGCATAGTCATTATCCCTCCTGGTGTTCCTGGAGTAACAGCAGATAGAGGCCCAAATTTAGGTGGTATACTATAACCTTTTTCTCTATAGAAATCTGGAGTTGCGCCACTAGGTGCAACACCTAAAGCATTTATTCCTATAACTTTTTTAGTATTTGGATTATAAATTAATGCTTGAGTTTCACCGCCCCAACCTAAAACATCCCACATAGTTGCTGTTGCTGCTACCATAGCACATGCGGCATCAACTGCATTACCGCCTTTTTCAAATATTATAGATCCTGCAGTTGCTCCGATAGGCTTTCCAGTAATAGCTATCCAATGTTTTCCATGTAGAATTGGCTTATTAGTTTGGGAATATATATTAAAGGTTAAAACTAGAAGTAATTGAGAAATTATAAACTTTTTGAACATATCTAATCTATCTTATATGGTAAGTATTTATTAATATCACCTCCATAATTTATTACATCTCTAATGATTGTTGAACTTATAGGAGCAAGATTTGGTGATGTAATTAAGAAAACTGTCTCTAAACTTTTATTTAAATCTCTATTAATCTGAGAAATTGAGTTTTCAAATTCAAAATCTGTAGTATTTCTTAATCCTCTTAAAATATAATTGGCTTTGTTTTCCTTAGCTACTTCAGCAGTTAGTTTGTTGTAAGATACTACTGATATATTACTATTCTGAGAATATAAATCTATTATTTTTTTTTTCATGAAGTCTACCTCAAAAAACCTATTTTTTTTCGGATTATTTCCAATTGCGACACAAATTTCATCAAAAATTTTTAACCCTCTTATTACTATATCATGATGTCCTAATGTAAATGGATCAAATGTTCCAGGGAATAGTGCAATTTTTTTATTCATAGAATTCTGTTATTATTTCAAATATAGATTTTTTATTAAAATTTATATTAACAAAATAATTATCTAAACTTTTTTTATAATTTGATGAAGGAGAGTCACCTTCAATAAGATTAATTTCTTGTTTAATCCTGTTTAAATTATATTCTTCAAAAACAAGTAATATATACTTAATATAATCATCTGTATTATTTTTAAATTGATTGTAAAAGAGAATTTTGTTTTTTTTAGTTATTGATATAAACACTTTTTTTTTAAAAATTAGAATATTTACAATAGGATTATTAACCTTTAATTTTAGAGAATATTTTAGTAGTATTTCGGCTATATGGTTAACATTTTTTTTGAGACCTATTAATTTTTTTTCTGTAAAAAAAAAGGACAGTATTGTATCACTTGTTATTTTGTCTTTCTTTTCAATCTTATCTTTTTCAACTCCAATTGTTTTTTTTAAATCAAAATCTTTAAATGTATTTGATAAACTTTTTGGTTGAATAATAAAATTATTTGATGTATTAACTGTAAATATATTTTTATATTCTTTCCTTAAAATATTTAATTTTTTCTTTTGAAGTAATGTTAATGAAATTTCATTTGAAAAATAAAAGCTTTTTTCAGATGAATTTTTTATGAAAAATAGATTAGAGATTAAAGGTTTAGAGTTACTCAAATATCAATTATATTATTCCCAATTTCCAGCCGTAGTTATACTTGTTCTTGACCCAAACCTTAAAGGTTTGTTAATATTTGCTTCATTTTCTTCTTTTCTATCAGGATCAAATGGTTTAGGGTTTCTAACTTCAACTACATCAACTTCAACACCTCCCTTTTCAATTTTACTCGCCCAAAATTCAAATTTTACATTATCATAACCAGGTACATAAACTAAGTTTTGAGCATCAAAATTAGGATAAGGTGAAAATATTGAGTCTAATACAGAAACACTTCCTAAAGTATCTAAATATAATGTAGTTTCCTCAGCACCATAATCAAGTAATACTGTTTCTTCTCTTCTTTGAATTATGAATATTTCTCCATTTTCTATAAAACTCAATAAACTGTCCCACTGGTTTGCGTATTCTCCATTTACACTTTGAAAAGCTATTTGGGCTTCTCTAATTAATTTTAACTTATTAATTACTTTAGATTCTGCTGTAGTAATTCTAGCTTCTTCGTCAATACTAAATTTAATGCTATTAACTAAAAAGATTGCAAGTCCAAGAGCAACTACTAAAGTTCCGTATGTATATAGTTTAAGTTTGTTCATAATTCAAAATTTGTATGCTATTATAAATAATTGTATCAAGAATTAAAAGACATCTAATGATAGTTTCTTTCTCCAAAAATTTTTGATCCTACTCTTATCATATTACTTCCTTCAATTAAGGCTAATTCATAATCATTACTCATACCCATTGAAAGTATACTAAATGAGCTTATGTTGTCTTTTAAATTCATGTATTTTTCATTTAATGAATTAAATTCTTTCTTAATATTTAATTTATTAGAAGAGTAAGATGCCATCCCCATTAGCCCCATTATTTCTATGTTTTTATAATCTTTTAAAAAGTCTGAATTTAAAAAATTAAGATCTGAAAATTTAAATCCATATTTATTCTTTTCATTTGAAATATTTACTTGAATTAAACATTTTGTTATTTTATTAATTTTTTTTGATTCTTTGTTAATTACTTTTAAAAGTTTTATGCTATCAACACTATGAATAAGGCTAATAAATGGAACTATTTTTTTAACCTTATTAGTCTGTAGGTGTCCAATCATATGCCAATTAATATCTTTGGGGAGAATTTTGTGTTTTATTTCTAGCTCTTGAACTTTATTTTCACCAAAATCTTTATGTCCTAAATTATATATTTTTAAAATATCTTCTGTTGGTTTTGTCTTGCTGACAGCTACGCATATATAATTTTTGTTAAATAGAATATCTTTCATTTAATCTTTAAGAATATTATTTAAGTAAGTAGATTTTGTTATAATGAATAGTAAAATAAAAATAATACCCCATAATAAATAATATTGGTAATAGTCAACAGTATTTTTATATCTATTTTCTTTTATTTCAGATTTTTCAAATTTATCTATTTCAGTAAAGATGTTTTCAAGAGATTTATTATTTGAAGCTCTATAAAATTTACCTTCTGTTATTTTTGCTATATCTCTTAAATTTTTCTCATCAAGTGAATTTTCTACGTATCTAGGTCTTCCAAAATAATCTTTACCAAATGGAACCTTTCCATTTTTTCCTATTGCAATACTATAAATTTTAATTCCATATGCCTTTGCTATTCCAGAAGCTGTTTTAGGGTCAATATTTCCAGCAGTGTTATCTCCGTCACTAAGTAAAATTAAAATTTTTGTTTTGGATTTAGATTCTCTCATTCTATTTGTAGCTATTGCGATAGCACTACCTATTGCTGTCCCCCTAGTACTTATAAGATCAAAATTTATTTCATCTATATATTTTTTTAATAATTTATAATCAGAAGTTAAAGGACATCTAGAATATGATTCTCCAGAAAATACTACTAGTCCTATTCTGTCTTGGAACCTACCATCAATAAAATTTTTTGCAACACTTTTTGCTGACTCTAATCTATTTGGTGAAAAATCTTCAATTTGCATAGATTCACTAATATCTATAACTAGCATTATATCAATTCCTTCAGACCATCTATCAACTTTTTCGTTAGACTTTTGGGGTCTTGCAAGAGAAAGTATTATCAATATCATTGAAATTGTAAATAATAAATTTGGTATAAACCTAACCAAAGAATGTTTGATACTATTAAGTTGATTTTTAGGGATTGATACTTGGAATGTAATTTTTTTATTAAAATATTTAGTAATTAGGTAAGCTAATGGTAGTAGAAAAATCATGTAAATTATTTCATGATTTGCCCATTCAAATGATGATAGCTGGTTTAAACTAAACCATTTTAAACTAAACCAATTTTCAAGAAAATTATTCTTCATTTTTTAATTGATTTATATAATTTTCAGATTGACGAATACTTTCATCTCTTAATATTATTAATTTATTTTTATCTATAATAAATTCGTTTTCAGAGTAAATACATTTATCAATTTCCTTCAAAGTTTTAATACTTTTTATATTTTTATTAAATATTGAAATTTCTGAAGTAGTGGAGCTAGAATAGGGTTTTTTAGATAATTTTTCCATAAACCTTTTCCATTTTAATATTAAGTTTTCTAAAAATTTAATATTATTTGTGTTCAAGTATTTATTTAAAATATAATCAAACTCATTTTTAAAAAAATCTGTTTCAGATTTTATTCTTTTAATTTTAAAATACTTGTTAATTTTTTTTCTGAATACTAAATAAATTAAGATTAAAATTGAAAATATTACTCCAGTAATTATTGAATATTTTTTTAAATTAAAAATAGAGTTGATTCTTTCGAACAGCGTATTTGCTTTAATTTTTGAGTTTTTTTCATTTACTAAGCTTATAGTTAATATATCATCATTATTAGACAAAATTTCTAAGCTATCACTTGTGTTTATTATATAAGATTTTAAATAGATTGATTGAATTGAATCTAGTTCAAAAGTCTGAAGTAAGTAAATAGTACTATCATAAATGAAATTATTTGAGGTTGATGATTCAAAAATAATTTTATCTAAAAATTCAAAAGGTATAAATTTATAAGATGAATCAGGTTGAATGATTTCAATATTTTTAGGATATCTTAATGTGGAAATTAGAGTAATTGTATCTCCGATTTTAACTGATTCTTCTTTAAAAAATATATTATAATCAATTTCTTGAGAATAAATTTTATGAGAAAATAAAATGCAAATCAAAATTAGTTTCTTCATTTCTTTTTCCTGTATTTAAATAGCTTGATTAATTTTTTTATATAGTTTTCTTTAGAATTTATTTTTAGATAATTAATGCCAAAAGAATTCATTTCTTTTTTCAATTCATTGGGTCCGTTTTTGAATACTTTTTGTGTAATACTTTGAAAATCTTTTGAAGAAGTATTAATCCACCTTTTGAAATTATCTTCTTTTTCCTCTACTTGTATAATTCCTAGCTTAGGTATACTTACTTCTTTGTCATCATATATATGTAAACAGATTACGTCATGGTATCTATTTAATGATTTTAGCGACTTTAAATAATCTTCATCAATAAAATCACTTAAAATTATAACTAGACTTTTTTTCTTTATGGATTTCATAAAAAACTTAATCATTGAAGAAAGACTTGTTTTTATTGACTTTTGTTTTAATTCAAATAGTTTTTTGATAATTAAATAGCCATGAGGCATCCCTTTTTTAGATTCAATAAATAACTCCTTTTTGTCTGAGAAGCATAGTAAACCTACCTGACTATTGGTATTAAGAGCAGATATTGTTAAGACAGAAGCTATTTCTTTTGATATACTAATTTTACTTTCCTTACCTATATACTGAGATTGACTGACATCTAATAAAAAAAATACAGATTGTTCTTTATCTTCTTTATATGTATTCGTATATATTTTATCTTCTTTAGCAGTAATATTCCAGTTAATAGATCTGTGATCATCACCATACTGATATGGTCTTAAATCATCAAAGTCAATTCCAGAACCCTTAAAAATAGAATTGTAATCACCTTGATTAGAATTATTTAAAAATTTTCTTATCTCGATTTCGTATTTCCTTACTTTCTTTAAGATATCTTTCACTATTATTATATTTACTGCAAAGCTAGAATATACCTATATAAATGAATTCAATTAAAATAAAGTATTTCATCATTTTAACATTTTTTATAATTATTTCATGTAATAATGAGAATGAGGTTAATGTAATTGAAAAAGGTAAAATGGCAAAAATACTTATAGAAATGCATCTTTCTGAAGAGTCTATAGATGTATTAAAATTTGAAAAAGATACTTTGAATGCTTTATTTTCTGAAAAGGAAAAAGAAATCTTTGAAAAATATTCTGTTACAGAGAAAGAGTATAGGGAGAGTTATTCTTTTTACTTTTTTAATCCTCAACAATTAGAGGAAATATATGGTGAGTTAATTGATAGTTTATTATTATATCAGCAAACATTTAAAGATGAAAAAATCAAATGATATTGATCTTCATGGAAGTTATTATGATGATGTTCATTTAACACTTGAAAATCATTTTTATGATAATATTCCTCCATTTAAAATTATTACAGGAAATTCAGCTAAGATGAAAGATAAAGTATTAAAATACTTAGATGCTAATAGTTTTAAATACATGTCAGGAAACATGTATAATCAAGGTTATATCCAAGTTTTGTAAAAATTAATTATATTGAATTTTAAATAAAAATAAAATATGTACAGGTACTCATTTCTTTTTCTATTACTCTTCTCACTTTCTTGCTCTAAAAACAATACTTCTGATGTTAATAAATATAAATCTGATGATAATAAATATAAAAATAAAGCTAATCTAAAATACGATGGACCTGAAGAGTATGCACGTATATTGTCATACTATAGACAAGGTTATCCATATGGGTACAAAGAAATAGAACTTAAGAAAATGAAAAATGTTAGTTCATCTACTTTTTCTAATTCAAATCCCTCTTTTGGAGCTTCTGCTTCTGCAGTTTCAACTTTTAAAGAAAGAGGTCCTTTTAATGTTCCAGGAAGGACAAGAGCTATTGTAGTTGATGCATCAGATTCTAATGGTAATACATGGTATGCAGCTGGAGTAGGAGGTGGTGTATGGAAAACTTCAAATGCGGGCGCATCTTGGTTGAATTTAACTCCGGATATGGAAAATATTGCTGTAGTTACTCTTGCCCAGTCTTCTTCTCAACCAAATGTTTTATATGCAGGTACTGGAGAGTCATGGTCAGGTAATCTAGATGCTATTGATGGAAGTGGTGTTTTTAAGTCTTCTGATAGTGGTGTTACTTGGACTAACGTAAGTCCTATCAATAGTTCAGGATATATTCATTCTGATTTTAGCTCAGTGAGTAGAGTAATTGTAGATCCTTCAAATCCTGATATTGTTGTAGCTTCTACAGCATATAAAATATATAGGTCAACTAATGGAGGAGGAGATTGGACTGTAGTATATTCTAGTTCCTCTGGAAAAGTACAACAAATTTTATCTGCTCCAAGTAATTTTAATATTCAGTATGCATCAGTGAACGGAGGAGGAATCAAAAAGTCAGAAGATGCTGGGGTCTCCTGGTCATCTACTGGTAATTTTTCAATTAGCTCTTTTGGAAGATCTGAAGTTGCAGTATCTCATTCAGATCCAAATGTTCTATATGCAGCAACAACGGGTGGTGGATCATGGTTACATCTATCACAAAATGGTGGTACATCTTGGGAACTTATTCAGAACTTAGATGGTACTGCTGATAATTGGCTAAATTCTCAAGGGTGGTATGATAATTGTATCACTATTAATCCATTTGATAATACTGTGGTTTATGTAGGAGGTATTCATACATATAAATTTAAAGTTGATATAAAAACAAAGAAAAAAACAATTAAATGGCTTACTGATGGTTATGGAGATGCTCCTGGTGGTGATAAAAATATTAACAGTAATGTGCATGTAGATCATCACTTCTTAGGAACAATTATTGATGATGAAAATGCAGGTACCTTTAGAATTTTACATGGAAGTGATGGTGGAGTAGCAGTTTCTATTTCTGGTACTGATCCTGGAATAAATAATGGTGAGTTCACAGCTTTTAGAAATGGGTATAATACTTCTCAATTTTATGGAGCAGATAAAGTCAAAGGTTTTCATCAGTATCTCGGTGGATTACAAGATAATGGGACATGGTTATCTCCTCAAAATGAGGATGCATCGGCTTCTACATCGTATAATTTTGAAATTGGAGGTGATGGTTTTGAGGTAATAGCTCACTGGGATGATCCAAATAAAATGATGGGATCTTATCAAAACAATGGTCATTTTAGAACTATTAATGGTGGAGTTGGTAATTGGGATTATATTGGGTATAAGGTAAGTGGTTCTAAACAATTTATATCTAGATTATCTACTTCTTATCAGGATCCAGATAATGTATATGTTGTTACAGGAGACGGTATATGGAAGACATTTAACTTTGGAGAGACTTTTCATTTAGCTTCAAATTCATCCGATAATTGTTTTAGCGCAACAACAGATCTAGAGGTTTCTAAAGCTAACCCTAGGTATGTATGGACAGGAACGAGAATGTCTGGGGGTTGTAACTTAAGATTATCGACAGATTACGGTGCTTCTTTTAATCCTATTGCAAACCCTTCATTTGGCTCTAGTATTTCTGGAATATATTCTCATCCTACTGAAGACTCTACTGTTTACGTATTATTTTCTTCAAGAAATAATCCAAAGATTATTGAATCAAAAGACTTAGGTCAGACTTGGGAAGACATTACTGGATTTTCAGGTGGACCTTCAAATCGAGGTTTTCCTAATGTTCCAACTTACTCATTAGCTGTTATGCCTTATGATTGTGATGTTATATGGGCTGGAACAGATATTGGTTTAGTTGAAACAACAGATAGGGGTCAAACCTGGAATTTAGTTCAAAGTAACTTGCCTCATGTAAGTATTTGGGATATGAAAGTAAAAGATCAAGGTGAAGTAGTTATAGCAACTCACGGAAGAGGTATATGGACAGCAACTATACCTGATTTGGTTAGTTATGTGCCAAAACCAGTAAAAGGATTTGCTCCTGAGTTATTAGCAATTTCAGACGGTGTAAATGCTAATTTTAAATTAAGATCGAACTATGATTCTATTATTATAATGGCTGATGGAGTTAAAAAAGCTTCTTTTTCATCAGGATTAAATATTGGAAATAAAAATTTAAATTTCAGTTTAACCACTCCTGGAAGTTTTGATGTTCAAGGAGTTGCATACATAGATGGTTATCCTCTGCATTCAAATATTAAATCAATTACAATTCTTCCTAATATAACACCTAGAACATCATATTTCACAGATTTCACGTCTCTTCCCTCTATTGATTTCTCTTTTGATGGCTTTGTTGTTAGAAAAGAGCCTGGATTTGATAGTGACCATCTTATAAATGAAGATATTCCTTACAGTCTTAATAAGACTTATATAGCTGATTTAAATGTGCCAATTATAGTTACTGATAATATATTAACTGATAATAAACCATCAATGACATTTAAAGAGGTTGTTATTGTTGAGCCTGGTGATAATAATGGGTTATGGGATTATGTTATGGTTCAAGCTAGAAAAAAGAGTGGGAGTGAATGGTATAATCTAATTTCAGGTTATGATGCTAGGGCTCATGAAGATTGGAAAAATGCATATAATTCAAGTTCAAACGGAGATAAATCGTTATATAAAATTAGAGAAATTGATTTTTCTCCTATTGATTTTAATCTTGGAGATACTTTAATAATAAGATTTAAGCTCTATTCAGATGAAATGTATGTTGGTTGGGGATGGGCTATTGATGATTTAAGTATTCAGCCATCTGGTAGTGATACAGATACAGATGGTGACGGTGTTTTTGATGATGTTGACCTTTGTCCAAATACACCTATTGGAGAAACAGTAGATGAAAATGGTTGTTCTAACTCACAGTTAGATGATGATGGAGATGGTGTTTTTAATGATAAAGACCAGTGTCCTAATACACAAAGTGGACAAACTGTTGATTCTAATGGTTGTTCAGACTCTCAAAAAGATACTGATGGAGATGGAGTTACAGATGATATAGATATCTGTCCAAATACAGGAAACGGACTAACTGTTGATTCAAATGGCTGTTCTAATTCACAATTAGATGATGATGGAGATGGTGTTTCTAATGGAAATGATGATTGTCCTAATACTTTAAACACTGAAGTAGTTGATGATAAAGGTTGTCCAGTTCCTCTATCTTTAGAGGATAAATTAATTATTTTAAATGTTTATCCTATCCCTGCAAATGATGAGCTAGTAGTTGAGTTAAATGACGCTTATAACATCGAGAAAATTGAGTTTGTTGATTTTCTTGGAAAAGTTTATAATATCAATAATTTCTCTGTAAATAATAATAAGAT
>CAZGPH010000011.1:0-44641 GCA_964527965.1 uncultured Marinoscillum sp. | reverse complement strand
TCAGTAATTCCAGTTATTTCACCACCAGTTATCTTCACATTATTAATATTTTGAGTGGAAATAGACCCAAGATTTAGAGCAGTTCTTGAATCTGTAGGGCTTTTCATAGTAAAATTAGTACCATCACCAACAAGGAAATTATTTTTTGTGGGAGATAATCCAGAGAGATCTTCAAGAAGTTGGTCCCAGGCCTGTACATCAGTACCTATAGCTAACCCTAAATTTGTCCTAGCCTGATTTGCTGTAGATGCACCAGTACCACCATCTGCAATAGTAATATCAGTAATTCCAGTAATTGATCCTCCAGTAATAGAGATAGCAGAGGAATCTTGTGTTGAAACAGTTCCTAGTCCAAGGTTTGTTCTTGCATCAGCAGCAGTTGAAGCTCCAGTACCTCCATCGGCTACAGCAAGATCAGTAATGCCAGTAATTTTACCTCCTACAATTGAGATGTCAGTTGAGTCTTGAGTTGCAATACTTCCTAGACGTAAATTTGCTCTGGCACCTTGGGCACTAGTAGAAGCAGTACCACCCAGTTCTATGGGTACAACACCACTTGTAATTTCTTGTCTAGAGATTGATAAATAATTAGAAGGGACCTGAGTTAGTGTGACATCTGTAGAATTATCAGTTCCCTTTATATCAACATTTAGGTTAAACCTTGCCTCCTCTGGAGTTGATGCACCAGTACCACCATCTGCAATTGTGATATCAGTGATTCCAGTTACTGAACCACCAGTAATAGAAATATCTGTTGAGTCTTGAAATACAATATTTCCTAAATTTAGAGATGTTCTTACCTCACTAGGTGACTTCTTTATGAATTTTAATCCGTCACCAACTATAAACACTCCATTTCTCGGATCGATGGTAGATATATCTGAAAGGTTTTGATTTAGATCCTGCTTCTGATCTATCTGTATTTGGACATTAGAACTGATATTGTCTAATGTATTTAATTCATTAGAAGATATTCCAGAGGCAGAAATTTTACCTACAAGATTTGACACCAATACTCTTGAAGTATCTAAATTTTCTGTAATTACAGAACTAGCTCCACCAGTTACATCACCAAGTCCTAGCCCATCTAAACCTGGATCACCCTTGTCTCCTTTATCCCCCTTATCCCCCTTATCTCCTTTTGCTCCATTAGATCCTATCAGAGAAACTAAAAACTCTTTTTCCGTTCCAACTTCTCCTGAACTTAGCCAAGAATCGTAGGCAGACTTACCCTCTGGCCCTGTCATGTTTATAGTTGTAAAACTTGTTCCGTCAGTATAATTTAGGGTAAATGTCCCATTATTATTATCTACAGTAGAGGAGATACCTACACCATCAGTGGCAACTCCTGACCCAGCATTTAGGGCATAGAGTGCATAAGGAACACTGAGGAGTTGGGTTGTACCCATATCTACACCATCAATTTTTACATTAACAAAATATATTCCTGAACTCCAGTCTATACTAGTGAAGTTATCTGAGGAAGATCCATTTCCTATAACAATATCATCTACTAACCCATACTTATTAGTAATCGCAGTATGAAATTCAGTGTAAACAGCATTTCCTGTCGCATCACGGATTTCAAAAATAAATTGAACTCCCTGATTTGATCTTACATTCCCATTAATATCTCTGACCACTGCCTGATAATTAAAACCTTGAGGAGATTGAGAAAAAGAATTCTGACTTAGAATTAAAGAAATAAATATTAATATAAATTTTTTCATAAGATCAAATATAATAAAGTTTAGTCGGTGAATGTAAGACACTATTCTTTTATAAAAAGAATATTTAAATGTTTATTTATTAGTATTGATTTGGAGGTGAATTGATACGTTTTAATCTAATATAGTAATATCATAATTACCATTTGTCAGCTTAAACTTTCCTTCTTCTATGCCATCTATAATATCTATAAACTCATTCTTAGTCTTAACTATTATTTTTTGAGAGGAAGACAATGGCAAATAAACATTTGCTGTAGTTCCTTCAGGTATTTCAAAATTATAAATATATGATCCTGAGGATTGTTTTTTCCAATTAGATACTATCTTACCGTATGGAGAGTGATAACTTGACTCTACATGATCTAACCCTTTTGGTGTTGAAGGGTTTAAAATAAATTCTTTAAATCCAGGGTTATTTGGGTCTGGTCTTATGCCACCCAACCATCGGTAGTACCACTCAGTAACAACCCCAAACATGGGATGATTATTAGAGAAATAATTATCACTTTCTTTCCAAGTTTCCCAAATTGTTGTGGCTCCCTGATCTATCATATGACCCCATCCTGGATATTTAGTACTATTTACAACATCAAATACTATCTCAGGAGAGATATATTTTGATAGAGATTCTAATATATACTTTGTTCCAAAAATGCCAGTTGTAAAATGACCCGATGGACCTGACTTTAAAGCTTTTATAAGAGAGTCTTTCGCAAATTCAATTTCATCTTCAGGTATAATATCATGGTATAGCAACGAAGAAAATAATGTCTGCCTGTTAATCTCACCTAGGACTGGTTGATCCCAAAATCTAGTTTTTACAATTTCTTCAAGTTTTTTAGATAATTTATCATATTTCTCTTCATTAGAACTATTCCCAACCAATTGTGAAAAAAGCTTCATAATTCTAGCTGACTGAAGGTAATGAAGAGTTCCTGTCAACTCTACAGGAACAGGCTCTAAAGATTCATGATCACTAAGACCCGCATCTACTATTCCTTCAGGATGAATTCTAGCTGCTTTATCCATCCATTCATCGTTAATTGAGTATAGTTCTTTAATTATTTCTTTGTCATCATAATAAAGGTAGAGATAGTATTGAGTTATAAGAAATGCAGATTCCCAACTAAGTCCACAATATTTAATTCCTACATAAGGAGCGGTATCAACAAAAACTGAGTCATTCATTGCATCTATCCAGTCATAAATTGTCTTCCGGTAGATAGTCTGCATATCAAAATTGTATATAAAAGATTCACTTGTAGCATTTAGGTCACCTCCATACCCAAATTTTTCTCTTGCAGGGCAGTCAGATTGTACACTGATAAGATTCGCAAGAAATGTTCTCTCTACAGCATTCTGAATAGAATTTAATAGGTCAGAAGATGTAGTTATATTATTTTCATTTCTTACATTAGTATGCATAGACAAACCAAATACCTCATCAATTTTTGGTTTTTTATTTAAACCAATTATTTCCATGTACCTGTAAGCATGATATGTAAATTCAGGTTTATACCAAATACTAGTATCATCACCAATAATGTAACTACCTCCCTGCCAAGCAATCTCTGGTGCTCCTGGTCCACCTACTCCCTTTCTCTTAATTTGTCCTGTGACAGCAGTCATAGTATTAAGAGAACCGTCTTCGTATACTCTCTCTCCAAACCTAAAACTTATAGTATCTCCTTGACTTCCATTAATTTTTATTTTATAGGTTCCTGTAAAATTTTCACCCATGTCAACGATCCAAGCACCTTTATCTTTAGAGTATATTTCTTTAGGTATTATTTCTTTTACTATTTGCACAGGAGGAAAAAAACTTTTTTCAAGTTTTCCTCCAGGAGATTGACTCACATCTACATTTTCCCATAAAGAATCGTCAAAATCAGGAGATTTCCAACCTCTAATTTCTTTATTAGCATCGTAGTGAGTACCCAGATAAACACTATTTTTTATTATAGGTCCATAAGTAAATTTCCAGGAAGAATCTGACACTATTTCTTGAGAAGTTCCATCTTGATATGTGATAATAAGTTTTGATATAAACTTTGGTTTTCCAGTACTTAGCTCATTCCTTAAATTTATCCTACCCCACATTTTAAGTGGTAAAGGATTATAAAAGCCATTACCTATAGTTACTCCTACAGAGTTTTTTCCATTTTGAACTAATGTTGTGATATCATACTCACTATAATATATTTTTTTTGAGTAGTCAGTCCACGCAGGATCTAAAACATTTTTACCAACTCTATTATTATTGATGAACGCAACATAATAACCAGCAGAAGTTATTAATAATGACGCATTCTTAATTTCTTTATCTATTTTAAATGTTTTACGAAAAACAGGAGCCTGTTCTTCTAGATAGAATAAGGAATCATATAAAGGAATACTTTTCCTGTCTTGGATCCATTGGGCCTTGTCATCTCCAAATAATTCATTTTGATAATTACTCTTGTGGGAACATGATGATAATATGAAAATAAAAGAAAGAAAGAAATATAGTGATCTCATCATGCTAAACTACAAATATGGTAATTTATCTTTCTATCACAACCTTAAATTTATTTATATCCCCTTTTATCATTAATTCAAGGACATATAACCCTTCTGGAAGATCAGATATGTTTATATCTAATTCATTTTTAATTCTATTTACTCTTTTTGGTTTCATTTTTTTACCAGTAAAATCTATAAAATAAACACCTTCCACCTTAGTGTAATCGTCTAATATTAATCTGATATTATCTCTAGCTGGATTTGGGTATAAAGTATATCTGTTTTCTTTATTTTCAATAGCTAAAGGAGCAACAATAAAATTTGGTTTTAATTTGGTTGACCTCTTAACATCAAAATTTATTTCTGCACTATTCAGGTCAATATTTTGATTTAAAACATTATACATATCAGTCCAATGAGAAAAAGCGTAACCAGGTTTAGGTTTAGCTACTAACTTTATTGGAACAGTCTCAAAATAATTTCCTTTCCAATCATACTCATTGATTATTAAATTATTATTGATCTCAATTTCACCCATATCAACATCATCAATATCTAATAATAATTCATGAAAAGCAGGTATCTCGAAAACCGACATTATATGATTTCTACAATGAAAAGCTCTATTTTCTGAAAAATTCTTCATCTTATTAACACTTTCTGTATAGTCCCAGTTCTGAACATTATTACTCCAGCGATTAAAATGAGCAGGCATTTCAGAATGAATCTTACTTATTAGGCTATCAATGTGTTCTGAAAACTTTTCTGGCAAAAATCTAGAATTAAGTTCGTCCGCAAATCTGTTAATGAATTTATCTCTAAATATATTATTTTCAACCATCTTCCTAAATAAAAAGGTAGACCACGGCGGATTTGGCCAATTAGGACCATTTTCATCTAATGCAAAACCTAATGTGTTAAAATGATAATCTAGCCATGATGGATGGCTACCAAAACCAAAATCGGTATCATATATTATCCATTTCCATTTACCATCTTTATGCTTCCAGTACTTAATGTTATTCCCTGGCCAATCATGGTTATTGAAATAAATTTGAGCAACTTGATACATGATATAATTATCAATATCTATCTGATCTTCTACATAGTCGAAGTTCTGACCAAAAGATAAATTCGTTGAGTTTATAAAATTTATTAGGTCATCATAATCGTCTGTCTTACCATGGACTAGCTCTGAATTATTTGTCAAAATATCTATCTCATCTGCTTCAACATTATGTTTGGATGCTATAAAGTGTTCATTTACCTTCTCTCTCATATTATAGAGGCCCCAGTAATTACCATTAATATAAGTTGCAACTGGCCTATATGCCTGATAATCTAATCCTGTTCCTTTGAGTAAGCCAGTAAGTGCTGCGTCCTTTAAGGATGTCCTAAGCCAATCTTGTCCAGAATTTCTTAAAATAAATGATTGGAAATTAGAATAATCAAGTTGTGGAAAAAGTTTATAGTCAATTTCTGATGTACCATATTTATTTCTTGCAAATAGAGAGAATGATCTTTGAGCTTGCCCCCTGCTCCATCCCCCAAAAATCTTAACTCCTAAATTATATTCAACTTCTAAATCCCCACTTAGATCATAGAGAGAGAGGTGAATAGGCCTTTCCCAGTCTTCCCAAAAGTTAGCACCAAAATATGGGTAATTTTGATCAAAAGAATCTCCAAATGAATAAATTCCTATATCCTTATCAAATAAATTTTTTGGGTCTGTCACAAGTGAAATAACTGGTAAGTCGTGTGATATATTAAAAAGATATGTCCTGCTCTGAACTGATGAGGGTATATACCCTTCTTGAAATACTCTAGCCCTAATTACAGTAGTAGACTTAATATTAATTGGTTCATTATAAATTAAAGAATTTTCATTCGGTTCAGTCGCATCAGTAGTATACCTAATAACTTCATTAACATTATGTCCAGATAAGGATAAATTCAGTTCATTAGATGGACCACCTTCATCAGAAAAAATTATCTTAGTGAAATTTGATCCTGTAAACGATATGCTAGAATTTTCGTAACCTGGGGTTGGTATATTATAGTTTACAGTCTCATTTTGTGAAGATATGCCTATAGATACATCAGAACTAATATTTTCTACAACTAACTTATCTATTAGATTTACATTATTATCATACAATGATAATGTCTCTCCTCCTGAAGAAATTTTAAAGTTTGTATGAAGGTTAGCGTCATCTAATCCTAATATTTCTGGAGGGTTTATTCCTAAATTATTATCTGGACTTTTTAATGATACACTTAAAAAGGGTATTATAGTAAAGTCTGAAGAAGTATTTGAGATGTTGTGAGCTTGGACTGAAAAGATATTTTCTCCATCATTTAATATATCATCTACATCAGATATCGTTATCCTGTCGGGACTTCCACCTTTGTATATAGCACTTTCATGATCTGTGAAAGGAACAGCATTAAAGGAGGGAGGGTTTCCTCCTATATTTTTTCTTCCAATTTCTATACCATTAATATATGCTACAAAAGCATCATCATAGTCTACATCTAGAATAATGCTCTCAACATTTGACTTATCATTTATTATAAACTTCCTTCTTAAAAATATTGAAAGGGTACCATTTGGGATCAAAGTCTGATCATCTCCATCACCATAGCCAAACCCACTACTTCCAGATAACCAATCAGTATCATTAAAACTCAAAGTGTTCCAAGAACTTAAAACATCACTTGTTGGAAGAATATATTTAAAGTCATCTCCTCTATTTATTAAAGTTCTAAAGGATGCGCTAGATCTATCTTTATCTGATGCCCAAACTAAAAGATATTCTCCTGGTTCAATGGATATATTTGGGAATTTCCATTTGGTTGGGTTATCATTTTTATCAGAAACAGACCAATTATCTAGCGATATCTGGGTATTGCCATAGTTAAATAACTCAAACCAGTCTGGAGTATCTCCATCTTCATCAATAAAAACAGAGTTTGAAGACATAGCCTCATTAATTCTAATCGACTGAGAAAACGAATAAAAGTCTAAAGATATTAGACCTAATGATATTAAAAATATTTTTTTAATCATTTGATTCTGATTTGTCATGCAAAATAAAAATAAAAAAAATGATATAGAATTTTATTTGCAGGTATCACAAGATTATATAATTGTTTATTATAGATTTGCGCGAAATTTATGTTTTTGATAGATGAAAAATATAAGAAATATAGCAATAATTGCTCACGTTGATCACGGCAAAACTACTCTAGTAGATAAGATATTACACCATTGCAACCTGTTCAGAGATAATCAAGAAACTGGAGATCTAATACTTGATAATAATGATATTGAAAGAGAAAGAGGAATCACTATCTTATCAAAAAATGTATCAGTAACCTACAAGGAAACTAAAATTAATTTAATAGATACACCTGGTCACTCTGATTTTGGTGGAGAGGTTGAAAGGGTTCTTAATATGGCTGACGGAGTTCTTCTTTTAGTAGATGCATTTGAAGGGCCTATGCCCCAGACACGTTTTGTTTTACAAAAAGCTCTAGACTTAAAATTAAAACCAGTCGTTGTAATTAATAAAGTCGATAAGCAGAACTGTAAACCAGATGAGGTATATGAATCTGTCTTTGACCTTATGTATGAGCTAGATGCTGAGGAATGGCAATTAGATTTTCCTGTAGTTTATGGATCAGCTAAAAATAATTGGATGGCATTAGATTGGAAAAATCCTTCAGATTCCATCTCTCCTCTTTTAGATGTAGTAATAAAAAATATTCCAGAGCCCAAAATTGAAATTGGATCAACTCAAATGTTAATTACTTCACTTGATTATTCATCATTTACAGGTAGGATCGCTATAGGAAGACTACAGAGAGGAAGTTTATCAAATAACCAACAGGTAAGCCTATTCAAAAGAAATGGTGATATAATTAAATCAAGAATAAAAGAACTAAATACTTTTGACGGTTTAGGAAGAAAAAAAGTGGATAATATAAATGCAGGAGATATATGTGCAGTTGTTGGATTAGAAAACTTTGAAATTGGAGATACTATATCCGACTATGAAAATCCTGAAGCTTTACCATCAATTTCTATTGATGAGCCTACTATGAGCATGTTATTTACAATTAATAATTCTCCCTTTTTTGGTAAAGAAGGAAAATATGTTACATCAAGACACATTAAGGATAGGTTACAAAAAGAATTAGAAAAAAATTTGGCAATGCAATTAGAGGAGAGAGGAGATTCAGGAGATAAGTTTATTGTTTATGGAAGAGGAGTACTCCATCTTTCTGTACTTATTGAGACTATGAGAAGAGAGGGATATGAATTACAAATTGGCCAGCCACAAGTTATTATTAAAGAGATAGATGGAAAGAAATGCGAGCCTATTGAAGAATTAACAATTGACTTACCCGAAGAAGTTTCAGGTAAAGCAATAGAGATGGTTGCAAACAGAAGAGGTGAAGTATTATCAATGGAAGTAAAGGGAACGAGAATGATTTGTAAATTTACAATTCCCTCTAGAGGTCTTATAGGACTTAGAAATAATTTGCTAACTACAACTGCAGGAGAGGCAATAATCAACCATAGATTTATTGAATTTCAACCATTTAAAGGTAAAATATCAGGAAGAAACAGTGGTTCTCTAATTTCTATGGAAAATGGAACATCAATTCCATACTCCCTCGATAAATTAAAAGACAGAGGTAAATTTTTTATTAATCCAGGAGAAAATATTTACACTGGACAAGTGATAGGAGAAAACTCTAGAGGTGATGACTTAGTAATTAATGTAAGCAAGACAAAGAAATTATCAAATATCAGATCAGCCGGAACTGATGAGAAAGTGAAATTAGCTCCCCCAATAAAATTTACCTTGGAAGAAGCTATTGAATATATTCAAAAAGATGAGTATGTAGAAGTTACTCCAAATAGCATTAGACTAAGAAAAATCCTTCTTGATGAAAATGATAGGAAGAGAATGAGTAAAAAAACTACTTCTTAGACCATTCCTCAATCGAGTCATTATTCATCTTAACATAATCCTGATTATTAGCTTTTATAGATAACTCTAAAGATTTTTTAGCAACTTTTATAGCATCATTATAATTACCATTAGCAGCCATTATAAGAGACTGTTGTCTAAGTTGAAAGAATCTAGGGCTTTCTGTCATATCCATTGCCTTATTAATCCACTCTAGAGCAACGTCTAATTTAATATTTTCTTGTCTGTAGTATACTGCTGCAGCATAATAATCAGAAGCTTTTGGCGAGCCACTCATCACATCTCCAATATTAGAATCAACCATTTCTCTACTTGGCACATCTACATCAACTTCAATATATCTATCACCCCAAGCAATTATTATTCTAGCATCATTATTAGAAATATTATTAATTGATATAGTAAATGTTTCTAATTCATTATCTGAATTTATTAAATGAGACTCATGATTTGATTTATGAATAATTTTATTATCATCCCAATCCTGAGGGACACCCCATAATTCAGCATCAGAATATAAGATAAAATCCCAATTGTCTTCATTTGGTATGGAAAAAATTGAGTATGTGCCTTTATTTATCTTACTTCCTTCAATTTCAACGTCAGTTGAAAAACTAATCTTTGAACTGCTGTTAGCACCAGTCCTCCAGAGTTTCCCAAAAGGAACTAAACTTCCAAAGATTACCCTATCTCTTTTGGAGGGTCTGTTATAGTTAATTTCTATATCCGTCAATCCAACCATTTGCTCTAGTTTAGAACTTGGACTTGGTTGTGGGGTTTGAACTTGCGAAAATCCAGAAATAGTTAAGAAAAGAAAAAATATTGTAGTAATTGCTCTCATAATTTATATTTAGTTTTTATGTGGCAAATTTAATAAATACTTTTTTTATAAACATTAGAAATTTAAAAGGCTAGGTTTGCAGAAAATTGAAAGAATGAAATTTTCTGAAATCAACTTAAATAAAAATATACAGAAGTCTTTAAAAGAACTTAATTTTGAAGAAGCTACACCTGTTCAAGAGAAAGCAATTCCATTTCTTCTAGAAAAAAATCAAGACTTAATTTCATTAGCTCAGACTGGCACAGGAAAGACTGCGGCTTTTGGTCTCCCTTTAATAAATAAAGTTGATGTGAAAAAGAAGAGACCTCAGTCTATCATCTTATGCCCTACAAGAGAATTATGTCTACAGATTTCTAAAGATCTTAAGCTTTTTGCAAGTAACTCCAAAGACTTAAGAATAACTCCAATTTATGGTGGCTCAGATATAAGAAAACAGATGAGGGAGCTTAAAATGGGAAGCCACATTGTAGTTGGTACACCAGGGAGAGTTTTAGATTTATTAAAAAGGAAAAATTTAGAATTAAATAAAATAGAAAGTGTTGTTTTAGACGAGGCTGATGAGATGCTAAACATGGGGTTTAAAGAAGATATAGACTCTATTCTTGAGGGAACTAACTCAAAAAAGCAGATCCTATTATTTTCTGCTACAATGCCAAAAGAGGTTCTGAAAATTTCTAAAAACTATATGAATAAACCAAAGAAGATAGAGGTTGATTCTACCAATGAAGGAGTAAAAGATTTAGAACACAATTACTATCTAGTAATGAATTTAAAAGATAAGTATCAGGTTCTTAGAAGAATATGTGATATGAACCCTAATGTCTATGGCATAGTTTTTTGTAGGACAAGGAGGGAATGCAAAGACATATCTAATAAATTAGTTCAAGATGGCTATAATGCTGATTCACTTAATGGAGACCTTTCTCAGCCCCAAAGAGATCACGTAATGAATAGATTTAGGGAGAAACACATCCAACTCCTTGTAGCAACAGATGTAGCTGCTAGAGGCTTAGATGTAAATAATTTATCGCATGTGATTAATTATAATCTTCCTGATGAAAATCAGACATATATCCACAGGTCAGGAAGAACAGGAAGAGCTGGGAAAAAAGGGATATCTATTATCATAAGTTCAAATAGAGATAGAAGAAAAATTAAGTCACTAGAAAAAACTATTAATAAGGATATTATTAAAAAAGAAATACCTAAAGGGAAAGACATTTGTGAAGCTCAGCTAATGAATTTAATAGATAGAATAGTTAACTCAGAAGTAAATAAAGACATAGAAAAATTTATTCCATCTATATTAGATAAAATTTCTCATCTTAACAGAGAAGATCTACTGAAACAGCTCGTATCACTAGAATTTAGTAGATTTTTATCATTTTATAATAACGTTTCAGATATTAACTCAGACGAAAGAAAAAGAAATTCAGATAGCAGAAAAGCTGAGAAAGGATTCTCTAGATTTTTTATAAATCTTGGAAAGAAACATAACCTAAGACCTCAAAATTTAATTGGTATAATTAATGATTACACTAAAAATAAGGATATTTCAATTGGTAAAATTGATATAATGCAAGGTTTTTCATTTTTTGAAGTACCAACTAATTATGAAAAAGAAATTCTTTCAAACCTCAAAAAATTTATGTGGAATAACTACAAATGTGGTGTGGAGTTATCAAAAGCAGTTGGTGATACCTCAAAGTCCAGAGATAGAGATAAACCAAGAAAATCATTCAGAAGAGGAGGAAAAAGAACAAAACCAAGAAAATCATTCAGAAGAAAAAGAAGGTAATCTAATATTAGATATCAAACCTATCATTATTCATCACTTTGCACCAGGCATAAATAAAATCATTTACAAGTTTTTCTAGCCCATCATCTGACCCATAAACTTCGCAAATAGCTCTTAACTCTGAATTTGAACCGAAAATTAAATCAGCCCTAGTAGCCTTCCATTTAACATCACCTGATTTCTTAGATTTTCCTACAAATATTTCATTATCATTATCTTGAGGAACCCATGAAGTATCTAAATCTAATAAGTTTACAAAAAAGTCATTAGATAATGTTTCATTTTTATTAGTGAAAACACCGTAATTAGAACTATTATGGTTTGCTCCAAGAACTCTTAACCCTCCTACAAGAGCAGTCATCTCAGGAGCTGTTATCCCTAATAGGTTAGCTTTATCAATCAAAAGTTCTTCAGTAGATACATTATGTGAACCCATCTTGTAATTTCTAAAACCATCAGCTTTAGGCTCAAGTACTTTAAATGAATCTACATCAGTCTGATCCTCTAAAGCATCTACTCTGCCCTTGCTAAATGGCACCTCCAAGGATATCCCAGCATTTTGAGAAGCTTTTTCAATCCCAACTCCACCACCTAGAACTATTAAATCTGAAAGAGAAACTTTATTGCTACTTGAAGAATTAAAATCTAATTGGATTGTTTTGTATACATCTAAAACCTTTCCTATCTCAGATGGTTCATTAACATCCCAAAATATTTGAGGAGCAAACCTAATTCTTCCGCCATTAGCTCCACCTCTTTTATCAGTTTTTCTGAAAGTTGATGCAGATGCCCAAGCAGTTTTTATAAGTTGAGATACTGTCAAATCAGTTTTAGAAATATTTTGTTTTAATAAATTTATATCATCATCAGTTACATGATCGTAATCTGCTAAGGGGATAGGGTCTTGCCATATTAATTCTTCTTTTGGTACCTCACTACCTAAATATCTCTCTTTAGGCCCCATATCTCTATGAGTTAACTTAAACCATGCCCTAGCGAATGCATCTGCAAAGACATCAGGATTCTCATAAAATTTACGAGAAACAACCTCATATTCCTTATCAAATCTTAATGCTAAATCAGTGGTTAACATCATTGGAGGATGTTTAACTGAAGAGTCATGAGCATCAGGAACTGTACCTTCTCCTCCCCCTTCTTTAGGTTTCCACTGGGAAGCTCCAGCAGGACTTTTTGTTAATTCCCAATCATAATTGAAGAGATTTTCAAAATAGTTATTACTCCATTTAGTTGGAGTAGTAGTCCATGCTCCCTCAAGACCACTAGTTATAGTATCAGAGCTATGTCCTTTACCAAAAGTATTCTTCCAACCTGTATTTTGTTCTTCTATAGATGCTCCTGCAGGCTCTTTACCTACATACTTACCCGGATCTGCTGCCCCATGTGTTTTACCAAATGTATGACCTCCAGCAATTAATGCAACTGTCTCTTCATCATTCATAGCCATCCTTCCAAAAGTTTCTCTAATATCTCTAGCTGCAGCAATTGGGTCAGGGTTACCATTTGGTCCCTCAGGATTAACATAAATTAATCCCATCTGAACTGCACCTAAAGGATTTTCTAAATCTCTATCTCCTGTGTATCTCTTATCTCCCAACCACTCAGTCTCTGATCCCCAGTAAATATCTTCATCAGGCTCCCAAACATCTTCCCTACCACCAGCAAAACCAAATGTCTTAAATCCCATAGATTCCAATGCACAATTACCAGTTAACACCATTAGATCTGCCCATGATAAACTTTTACCATATTTTTTCTTTATTGGCCAAAGAAGAAGTCTAGCCTTATCAAGGTTGGTATTATCAGGCCAACTATTTAATGGTGAGAACCTTAATGTCCCAGAGCCAGCACCACCACGACCGTCACCTATTCTATAAGTTCCTGCACTGTGCCAAGCCATTCGTATAAAGAATGGTCCATAATGACCATAATCTGCAGGCCACCACTCTTTAGAATCAGTCATCAGATCATAAATTTCTTGCTTTAAATTTTTAAGGTTTATCTTTTTGAATTCTTCACCATAATTAAATTCTTCATCCATAGGATTGCTAAGGGATGAGTGTTGTCTGAGTATATTAAGATTTAATTGGTTTGGCCACCAGTTATGATTTTTAGTGCCTTTTCCTGCGGAAGCATTTAATTGACCACTTGTGAAAGGACACTTTCCTGATTTTCCGTTAGATAAATTTTCCATATATTTTTTTAATTAAATTAAGGTTCCAAAAGTATTATATTTTTTTAAAATATGAGGATATTTTATTTATCATTTCAAACTATTTTTGAAAGTAATAAATTATAGATATTTTTTTATCTGAGCTTCAATAGTAATTTTATCACTAAAGCCATCCTTTGACCATAATAATTGGTTATTATAATAAAGTTGAATTACAGGTAGACCCTGAACTCCTAGACTCTTAACTAAAGGTAAATTTTGATCATAATCTATTCTTATTAGTTCAAGGTTATCTCTGTATTCTTCAGATAAATCATCTAGAAAAGGTTCCATGACCTTGCATGGTGCACACCACTTAGCAAAGTAATCAACCATAACAATCTTATCAGAAGTAATTAATTCACTAAACTCATTTACAGATAAACTTTTTTCAAGATCAACTTTAATTTTTGACTCAGGATAATTATTTTTTCTCCACTCAAGTATTCCACCATCAAGTTCATATGAATTTTTAAATCCCATTTTACTAATTTTATCTAATGCTTTAGCACTCCTACCTCCACTTAAACAATAAATAAATACAGGTCTATCTCTACTTAAAATTTCTACCTGATCCTCAAAATTATCATCAAACCAGTTTATATTTAATGCATTCCTAAGATGACCTTTACTAAATTCTTCAGGAGTTCGCACATCAATTATTATAGAAGAATTATCATTAATTAGCTCAGAGTAAAAATCATTAGCAGAAACCCTTTGACTAGAAATTTTATTACATGATAAAAATGATATCAATATCAAGATTGATACTGCAGTCTTATTTAAATTATACCCTTTCATTTCAAATTTTATTGCATATCTCTAAATTAAAAAAAATTATTTAAGTTCTTTAATCTTAATCTCTCTAAACTCAACAGGATGGCCCTCAGACTGTAAAGAAATATATCCTTCATCTAAAATTTGACCCTTTTTACTTACGTAGTTTTCAGGTATTTCTCCTCCCCCTACTCTTAAATTAGAATAAGTAAGGACCGTATCACCTTCGACAAGATGATGAATTATTGAGTCAGAATATACAATTACTTCTACATTAACCCAATCATCATTATTATATGTTTTAGAAGAAGAGTTAATACAATGATATTCAGCTTTTTTTCCATTGATATCAACATCTGTTCCAGGTGAGCAAATATTTGCTGTACTTCTATCCCCATCACCTAAACCGCCTAAAAGTTGAGCTTCAGCACTAATAGGAAATTCTTGATCAATTAACATTGTACTTGGGTTCTGACAGTGGAGCATAATACCACTATTTTTTATAGACCAACCAGGAGCACCATTTAAATGAGAACCACTAAACTTATAATCCAGACTTAAGCGATAATTTTTAAACTTTTTTTTAGTATAAAATATATGTCCAAATTTATTGTCAAAACTCTCATAATTTTCATAAGAAACTTTTAATGAGCCATCTTTAACTTTAAATGTATTGTTGAAATTATCTCCTAATTCATGATTCCTTATTTTAATTTCCCAGCCATCTAAATTTTTTCCATTAAATAGATATTCCCAATTATTATCTTCAGGAGACACTAATAAGATTGAAAATAAAAATGCAGAAATTATATATATCATCAGTATAATTATCTAAATAAATAAAGTACTCTTGATATCAGATAAACTAAAAGCCCATAAAGAGTACATATTAAGGCAACTCTTAAGCCACCAGCAAGTATAGCAGGAGAAACATTTCCAACTTCTTGAATAGTCATAAACGCAGAATAAAGCCCAATAAATGAACCTAATATACCCGAAGATAACGCTAGACTACCATATGTTTTAAGTTTGTCACTATGAGTATAAAATGAGACGCCAACCATTACTAAAAAAATTGTAATTATTGTCATAAATAATACTCCACCTTGTAAAAATAGATCTATCATGTTTTAAAATTTAATGTTTTTTCTTAACTCAACCTACAATTTAAAATTTGAAATTCTAAATTATTGATGTTTTAATTTTTAAATCTCTCTAACCAATTTTTTCTCTCATCACTAAAATAATATTCTCTTGAGATTACTGGAGGAATATGATGTTCCATAAGGTCTAATAGAGATTCCTTTGGTAAAGGAGTTGGATCCAGAGGAATAAAGTTTTTTAAAAATAAAAGGGTATCATAGTAAGATCCTTCATTAGATAAATTATACCACTCCTCCTTATCATCCTTCATATTATACAATTCCTCATTTCCATCTACATAATTAATATAATGCCAATTACCCCATCTAATAGAGTAATCTGCAAAGTCATATGTAGTAATAACTGGTCTTTGAATAATTTTATTTGGTTCATTTAATAATGGAACTAAACTTTTACCATCTAATTGTTTATGATTTTTAATTCCTGCCAACTCAATTAAAGTTGGATATATATCTAATAAAGACGTAAGACTATTTACAGTTTCTCCATTTAAACTACCTCCAATTAATGATGATGAGTTTTCAGGAACTCTAATCATCAATAATGTTCTTATCACATTTTCCCATAGAGAAAATTTTCTCCAATGTTTTTTCTCACCAAGTTGCCAACCATGATCTGACCATATTACAACAATTGTGTTTTCAGCATATCTACTTTTTTCTAAATTTTCAAGAAGTTCTCCTATCATGGCATCAGCATAAGATATAGATGCTAGATATCCTCTTATCGCTTCTTTCCACTTCCCTTGATCAGTTATATTTTTATGATAATTTCCTCCTCTAGATATTAACTCTTTTGCTCTTTCTCCCAGGTCAGATGTGTCATTTTCTAAAATTTTAGGTAATTGAATTTCATCTATAGGGTATAAATCAAAATATTTTTGAGGGACATACCATGGTAAATGAGGTCTATATATTCCACAAGCAAGGAAAAAAGGCTTATCATGATCTTTTTCAAGAAGTGAAGAAATATATTCAACACTTTTATAGTCTCCAGTTTCTTCATCTTCAATAGGAATTCCTGACCAGTCGAAAGCTGAGTACATATACTTAAATGGCTCCATACTAACAGGAGCATTTTCTGGTATATAATTCTTAGGCATATTCTGCTCTTGACTTGGATAGTATTCATTCCAACTATCTGGATGCACCTGGGAGTAATGATAAATTTTACCAGCTCCAGCAGTAAAATATCCATTTTGTTTAAATATCTCAGGTAAGGTAGTTGCCTCCGAAAGTTTGGGTACCTTTCTCCAATCTTGGTAGTTAGAATACATTCCAGAATTAAAAGTATGTAATCCTGTCATCATAGTAGCTCTAGATGGATTACATCCGGGACTAGTACAATAATTTTTAGAAAAATTTACAGAAATTTTTCTAAAGTCTTCAAGATTAGGAGTTACTACCTGATTACTTCCACCCAATGGCGTAGTCCAATCATTCATATCATCAATTGATATAAATAAAATATTGGGTCTCTTTACAGTATTCTTATTACAGGAAATAAAAATTAAAAGTGATAATATTATAAGTACTCTAATCATATTTAATATTTTCGACACTTCCTTCCCAATCTGGGTCTGCTGCTCCAATAAATTCTTTAGATGTTTCATCATATTTGATAGCATGAACTCTACCAAATCTTGCTACTGAAGGAACCATCTTATAAGGAAAATTCAGACTATCTAGAGAACTCACAAAATTATTATCCCAGCTTAAGCCTTTATGGTTTTCTATTTGAACTGAATCTGAATCAGGAAATACTCTTCCTGAAGTCAATGAATTAAAAAGACTCATTTTCTTATCTATCACATTACTTATGACTTGGGTTATAGCTGTAATAATTCTAGAACCCCCTGCTGCACCTAATGCTAAAAATAGATCACCTTTTTTAGTAATTATTGTTGGTGAGATATGAGAGTTAGCTCTGTCTCCTGGTTTATAGTCTCCAAGGTATCCACCAAGAGTTACGGCATAAATAAAACCTAATCCATCAGATGCAACTTTAGAGCCCATCAATGGCCCAACAGTCTGAGTAAGTGAGACAGCATATCCTTCTTTATCTGCTGTAGATAAGTGTGTGGTATGTCCTATCTCAGCAACCCATTCACCAATTTCGTGACCACTATAATCTAAAGATAAAATATTATTAGAATGTATTTTATTAGCTTGCTGTTTAGCATAACCTTTTGATAAAATTATATTTAGAGAATCATAATTATTTTGTATAGGTCTATCCTTGTACGCTAATTTTGTAATATCTGAAAATAATTTTATCCATTCAGAATCACTTAAGTTTTCTACATCAAAATTTTCTAAAATATTTAAGATTTCAATTGTTATTGCTCCAAAAGAAGGAAGATATAATGTATTGACCTCATGTCCCCTATATGTACTTTTAAGAACTCTTGACTCAATAGCTTTATAATTTTTTAAATCATTCATAGTTAATATCCCACCATTTTCTTGAATATCTTGAACCATTCTCTCAGCAACCACACCAGAATAGAAACCATCTTTACCATTTTCAGCAATTGCTTTTAAAGTTTTGGAAAGATCTTGTTGAATAAATAGGTTTCCTTCTTTATATGTATTACCTGTGTTATCAAGGAAATATTTTTTTGTTCCAGCAAATTCTCCAATTATATTTTCTACATAGGCATGTCTCATTGCCTCTCCAGGCAATATCTTAAAACCTTCACTAGCATATTTTATAGCTGGTTGCATTACTGTCTCTAAAGGGAGTCTTCCATATTCCTTATTTAATTTTACTAGTCCAGCAACAACTCCAGGAATTCCAATTGTAGAATAACCATAAGAAGATTTTTCATGAGTATTAGGGTCATATAATTCAGGGACTTGAGTAGAGGCATCAATTCCCCTTACCTCTCCGTTAGGCAATCTGAAAATAACTTGAAGCCTACCTCCTATACCACTCATACTTGGTTCTACAACAGATAATACAAAAGCAGATGCTACAGCAGCATCTATTGCATTACCACCCTTTCTCATTATCTCTACTCCAGCTTTTGATGCAAGTGGTTGAGCTGAACTGACTATTCCATCCTTGGAATTATTTAATTGGACATTGATTTTCTGATCACTTTTATAGCATGAGGTAATGCTAATAAGGAATAATAATAGAATTATATTTCTCATATAAATTTATAAAACTCTAAAAGTTAAATAAATTATATTAATAATTCTTCATTACAAACCACTTCCAAAGTAGTTTATAAGTAATTTTAGAACCACTAGTAAGGATACCTACTCTATATATTCTTCCAGCAAACCATAGTGCAAATAAGACAAAAACACCTAATAAAAGAATTGAAAGAAGTAATTGCCAATCAGGAACTCCAAAAGGTAATCTTGCCATCATCAAAATTGGTGATGTGAAAGGAAACATACTCAAGAAAATTGAGGCATTACTTTCAGGATTTTCTAATATTACTGACATAAACATTAAACTTGCTATGATAGGAAGAGAAATTGGTAGTGTAAACTGACTTGCATCCTGTAAATTATCAACAGCAGAACCTATAGCAGCAAAAAACGCTCCATACAAGAAGAATCCACCAGTAAAATAAATTAAAAATACAATTATAGTCTTGTACACATCTATTGAAGAAAATAGATCAAAAATACCAGCTACCATTTCTTTAGACTGATCAATTTCTTGTTGATTTCCAGGAATTTGTGTAGAGCCGACAGTATCAATTCCAAAATAGAGTGATGTCAAAGTTGAAATTGAAAAAACTAATATAATCCAGATAAATATCTGAGTAAAAGCTACTGCTCCTACTCCTAGAACTTTACCCATCATAAGTTGAATTGGTTTAACCGATGATACAATCACCTCAACAACTTTACTTGTCTTTTCATCTAAAACACTTTGAAGAATGAAACTTCCATATATAAAAACAAACATATAAATCAAAAATCCATTAAAATAACCTAAACCAAACGCAAGGCCAGAACTTGATTTATTAACTCCCATTTCACTTCCATCGGAAATAACATTTTCCTCAACACTATACGTGTCCATATCCACTCTAGTCTCTAACTTCTCTAAGGAAGACTTCTCTATATTCAGTTCCTCTATCTTTCTATCTTTAATCTTATCCTCAACAATTCTTTCTATGTCATTTACAAAATCACTACTAGGTACATTTTTAGAATAAAAATTAATTGCATCTGGATTATATATATCCATTTTTGGAATATCTAATGCACCGTAAATTTCACCACTGAGAATTTCCTCTTGTAAAGAATTTATATCTGAATTACTTAAGAACATATTATTATATCCAAATGAAAGAGTATCATCAATTAGCCCAGATTTATCTACCACAGCTATTCTCCTTATTTCCTTCTCATCAGATTCTATAAGTAAAACAGCAATAAAGATAAATAATGGAAAAATCAATGGTGTAAGTAATGTTCCTAGAATAAATGATTTTTTCTGAACTCTCTGTAGATATTCTCTCTCAAAAATGATCCATACTTTACTCATCTTTGCCCCCCTCCTTCACTTTCATTATAAATATATCATTCATATTTGGAATCTTCTCTTTAAATGAAATTATCTGAGTATAACTTGATATTACTTTAAATAAATCTTTATAAGATTTCTTACTATTTAAGCCTACTTCTGATTCATAAATTCCTTCAGACACTTTTTCTGATTTAATAATTGAAAAACTTGGTTCTTTCTTTAATTTTTTATCATGAACAATAAGATAGTTATCTGACTTATATTTCATTTTAATTTGTTCTGTATCCCCATCAAGAATCTTTTTTGAATTATTAATCATTGCTAACTGATCACACAATTCATCAACTGATTCCATCCTATGAGTAGAAAAAATAATTGTTTTGCCGTTTTCCTTAAGTTTTAAAAGATTTGACTTTACTAGATTAGCATTTACAGGATCAAACCCAGAAAATGGTTCATCAAGAATTATAAGGTCAGGATCATGAAGAACTGTAGAAATGAACTGGACCTTCTGACTCATTCCTTTAGATAAATCTTCAATATTTTTATTCCACCAATTAGAAACCTCTAAATTTTCAAACCAATACTTTGATGCGTCAATACATTGATTTCTATTTAATCCTTTAAGTTTTCCCATAAAAAGCAGAAAATCTCCAACTTTCATTTTCTTATATAGGCCCCTCTCCTCTGGCATATAACCAATCTTCCTTACATCATCATAATTAATAGGTCTTCCATTTAGAAAAATTTCACCTTTGTCCTGGTTTATAATTTGATTTATAATTCTAATTAAGGATGTTTTTCCAGCACCATTTGGACCCAAAAGACCAAAAATACTAGACTTTTTAATATCTATTGAAATATCATCTAGGGCCTTATGACCAACATACGACTTACTTATATTTTTAACAGATAACAATGCCTTATGTATTTAAAATTACTTAGAATACAAACAGTCTTAACGTTTAATAAAAGATGTATTTAAAACTGAAGTGCCAAAAGTAGAAAATGTAATCAAAATAACAATAAATGAATTGATTTATTTTAAAACTATGGTGTTGATCCCATTCTCATTTAGTTCTTCGATAACATTTTTTAAATCTTTATTTCTTAGATTATTATACTCTAAACCTACTTCTTCAAGTCTTTTGTGTAATAAATCATATACTTCATAATACGAATCAGCTGGTCTAAAATCGGCATTGGGAACGTTTCCTGCTAGATATGCTAATTTCTCACCTATCATCTTTTCAAATCTAACATCATCTTGACCAGTACCAGTTTCTTTAAGCTGGACAAGTTTCTTTTCTACATTCAAAAATTGTTTCTCTAATTTCTCTACAGTAGAGATAAGACTTTCATCTTTACTCGTATTTGAAATCATAGATTTTAGATCTAATAGTTGTCTTCTTATTATTTCTATTGAATTAATATAATGAGCTGTAATATTTACATCTTCATATATCTTCCTCATTAAATTATCCTGAAGTATTATGTCTTCCATATTACCATCAGAATGAGGATCTTTCATCACCTCTAATGATTTAGTGACAACTTCATCGCCTAATATTAAATTAATATTATAAATCCCAGGAGGAGACATTATAGATATTGAAAATGGCAATTTTCTTTTTCTCTCATCTCCTAATGATACCCATTCGGCAAATTGAGGTTTTGTTCTCAAGATAATTTCATCTGTACTTTCTCCTTTAAAATCCCACCATAATCTGTTTATACCCTTTGAACCTTTTTCATTTATAGTCTTAATTGTGTCACTATTAGAATCAGTAATAATAATTTTAACATTTTGCTGACTTTCTTTTAGCCAATAATTTATTGAAGCACCATTAGGTGGATCAGCACCTGTTGAAGCTTCAGGAAACATCTGTAATGAGCTAGTCACATTATGAAACCTATATGATGGCTTTATATCAAAAAGGTGAATATCTTTTTTGACAATATTTTCGTCCATCTGCTGAAGTGGAGAAATATCATCTAAAATCCAAATTCCTCTTCCGTATGTACCTAAGACAAGATCATTAAAATGTTCTTGAATATCAATCCAGTACATAGGAGCATGAGGCAAATTTGACATCATCTCCTGCCAATTTTCCCCATCATTAAATGACACATAAAGTTTATTTTCTGTCCCTAGATATAATAACCCCTCTTTTACAGGATCCTCTTTTACACATCTGGTGTAACTTAAATTTCCTTCTTTAATACCAGCAGTAATCTTTTTCCATGATTTCCCAAAGTTCTCAGTTTTATAAACATAAGGTTCAAAATTCCCTACCTGATGAAATTCTATTGTAAGATAAGCTTTGCCCTCATTCCATCTAGAAGCTTCTATATTTCTAACTACTCCAAGCTTTGGTAAATTAGGGATGTTTTTTGTTACATTGGTCCATGTATCACCATTATCCTTACTTATATGAACAAGACCATCATTAGTTCCGGCCCATAGAATACCTTTTTTCACAGGTGATTCGTCAAAAGCATAAATAACATTAGCATACTCAACTGCAATATTATCACCTGTTAAACCTCCAGAAAAACCTTGCATTGACTTATCATTTAAGGAAAGGTCCGGACTTATAACATCCCAAGACTGGCCGTCGTTAGTAGTTCTATGTACATGCTGACTTGTGACATATATTGTTTTGTTATCATGAGGCGATATTAGAAGAGGAAATGTCCACTGAAACCTATACTTCAATAGTGCTGCATGACTACCTGCAGTGAATTCAGGCCAAACTTCTAGCTGTCTAAATTGATTATTTTTTTCATTATACCTTGTGACTATCCCCCCTAAAGGTCCGTAACCAGATGCACTTGACCATACAACATCAGGATCTTTAGGATCAGCAGTTGCAAATCCACTTTCACCACCCCCTACCGATCTCCACATACCAGACTGAATCATGCCAGGACCAAACCAATTTGCAGTTCTACTTCTACTCGGACCCTTCATCGAAGGTCCATCTTGTCTATTAGTAAGAACATTATATGGTATGTTATTATCTGTTGTAACATGATATAACTGCGCTATAGGCAAAAATGTTCTATGCCATGATTTACCTCTATTTTGTGAAATTGAAATTCCTCCATCTCCTGCTACAGCCATCCTATTCCCATTATTTGGGTCTATCCACATTTCATGATGATCCCAATTAGGAGAAGATAATTGTGATCTATTTTCTAAAGAAGTCCCTCCGTCAATACTTGAAAAGAATCTATAACTTATAAAATAAACTTCATTAGGGTTATCAGGAGAAGCTGTTGTCCTTGTATAATAAGCTTGTCTAGAACCTAATTCTCTATTTGAATTTATAAGTTTAAATGTTTCACCGTTATCATCTGACCTCCATAATTCTCCAGATTCTGTTTCCTCACCATTATAAGGAATACCATCACCAGTCTCTATTAAAGCATATACCCTATCAGGTGCTGCTGGAGTCATTGCTAAAGCTATCTTACCAACTGGTTTTGTAGGAAGACCATTATTTTTTAATCTTTTCCATGTAACACCTCCATCTTTAGATTTAAATATTCCACTCCCAGGACCACCACTAATTCTTTTCCATGTTTTTAATTCTAAATGCCAAGCTCCAGCTAAAATAACTCTAGGATTATCTGTATCCATTACAATATCAGATATTCCGGTATTATCATCAATAAAAAGGGTCTGAATCCATGTTTCACCACCATCTTTACTCATGTAAAGACCCTTTTCCTTTTGAGGAGAGTACGCATGACCTAGTACGCCAACATATAATAGATCAGGATTGTCAGGGTGGATAATAATTCTAGATATCCTGCCAGAATTTTTTAGTCCAATATGTTTCCAGGTCTTACCACCATCCTGAGACTTATAAACTCCATCCCCTATAGATACATTTGATCTAATTGAGCTTTCGCCTGTACCAACAATAATTGTCATTGGATCAGATGGAGCTACAGCAATTGCACCAATTGAATGAACTTCTTGGTCATCAAAAATTGGTTGCCAATTAAGCCCACCATCAAATGTCTTCCAGACACCTCCTGATGCTGCACCTACATAATAGACCAATGGTTGATTTGGTACACCAGCAACACAAGTTAGCCTATTGCCAATGGGTCCTATATGCCTAAATTGCATATCTGAAATCATTTTTTTATCAATTATCTGACCTAAGCTGACAAAAGGAATTAGAAAAAGTAGTAGATAGAAGTTTAAATTCTTCATAAGATTAAGGGTTTGTTGTTAATACTCAAATAAATTACATTATAATTTATCTAATTTAAAAAGAAATAATTAAAAGAATTTACTCAAAATACTTTCAGGAAGGATTTTGATGAGAAATGATATAATTTTCCAACGTCTAGTGATATACAAAACTTTACTTTTCCTATCAATACCTGCAACTATTTGTTTGCATGCTTTCTCTAGTGGAGCAACCCAAAGTAATTTGTCCTTGTTACCCATTAAAATTTCAGTATCAACAAATCCAGGCCTAACATCTGTCAAAAATATTGGGAGTTTAATTTTAATTGATTTAAACCTTAGACCCTGAAGATAATTTGCCTGAAATGCTTTTGAAGCATTGTATGAAGGAGCAATACCATTACCTATCTCTGAGGCAATTGAGCTTATATTCACTATATGACCTGAGCCCTGCTTCACAAAATAATTATATGCATGAGTAACAACTTGTGTAAATCCTGATACATTTAAATTATTAACTTTTTTTTCTATATTATATTCTAATTCTTTATTTAAAATTCCAATACCAGAACAATATATTATTAAATCAACTCCATCCAATTTATTTATAAAATAATCTAATAATATATCGTTTTTCTCTGTTGATGAATCAAAAACTTTAACTATAACATTATCTGGGCTAACTTTTTTGATTTCGTGAAGTCTCTCCTCTCTCCTAGCAGAAATGCCAATTTTATAATTTTTTTTTAAAAGTTCAAGAGATATGCCCTTACCTATACCTGAGGATGCTCCTATTATAATCGCTTTTTTCATTTTCTATTTTTTTAACAATTTACTTAAATAATTATTAGTTAGGATTACATTTTAAAAAATTGGGTTTAGGTAGAACCCAAGCATCAGCACCTTCATAAAAACTATCACAATTTTCAACATTGTCAACATTCCAATTTGATAAATCTTGATTAAAGAATTTCGCACCGTAAAACATCTTTTCCATATTAGTTGTACTTTTAACATTCCATTGCTTTAAATCTTGATTAATATCTGTTTCATAAAACATTTCTAGCATATTCAATACATTAGAAACATCCCATAATGACACATCTGGATTAGAATTATATGCTCCCCTAAACATTCTCTTCATACTTTTTACACTCGAGACATCCCAAGAAGATACATCAACATTTAAATTATAAGAATGAAAAAATAGACCTTCCATATCCTCAACTTTGCTGACATCCCAGATAGATATATCTTGATTAAATCCATTTAAATTCCAAAATGTAAAATACATTGTCTTTACATTACTTACATCCCATACTGCCATATCAAAATTATCATTTATTTGACATGGAAGAGCACAAAGAACATTTGTCTCTTCTAAAAAAGTTGTGACTAACTTATTAGTACTTTTATAACTGCCTGGGTTTAAACTTTTAATGTGTTCCCAATCTCTTATGATCTCAACATTATTTCCTTTAAACTTAACTGTTTTTCCAATTGAATCAACAGCTTCAGGAGTTGCTCTTAAAGTAACACCATTTTCATCAAGATATATCAAAGGACAACCATTACTTGAAACTGAAGTTGAGTAAGGGGTATTAGGACAAATATCTAATTCATTTATTATTCCATCTTTATCGTAATCAGCTTGAAGACTCGAACAACCAAAATTATTAACCAAGAGACCAGCAGGGGTATCGTTACACCTATCAATATCATCATTTATGCCATCTCCATCAGAATCTTTTAACTTAAATTCAGCATAAATCAATTTATTTTCATTCATTACTATACTAATCTTAGAATCTTCTCCAGAAACACTACCGCCCCAGCTAACAAATTCATAATACTCATTTGGATATGCCTCGATTATGATCTCTTCCCCAGGACTAAATGTACCATTATATATATTTAATGTGCCACTTAGATCAGGAAATATTATAGTATCTAATGTATAACTTTCAATTTTTTCACAAGAAATTAAAAATGATAGAATTATACTTATAAATACTACTCTCAAAATAATTTATTTTATTAGATCTAACGAATGAGTATACTTAAGTGTTATCTGTTGACTATTTAAATTATCTATTTTATCATTATCATGCAAAATATTAAATACAACAAATAATCCAGTATTAGCGTCATTAAGTAATCCAAATCTGGTATTAATAGATAATAAATTTGCAACATTATTATATTGAATTAAACTCTGAAGAAACATTCTAGGACTAAATGAATACGTCAAATTTAAACCACTTATAATGATGTTTAACTTGTCTTCTTCTATCTTAATATTATTTGAATTAATTGATAATGATGAACTGAATTTGTCACCATATCTAAAATTCAGGTTAGCATTATTCGATATTTTTGAACCTCCAAAATATCCTCCTATATAACTCCTATTATTAAAAGAAAGTTTTTGGTTTTTATTAGTCATAAAAACTAACTGAACCTCACTGTTATTATACTCACCAGAGTTCACTCGGAGGTTTGATATAAAAAAATCTTCAGAGACCCATTCTTTTCTCACATTATAACCAGTATGTATTTCAAGTCCACTTTTCCAGGCCCAGTGTGTATCTATATGAGTATATGTTGTGACTATATTACCTTTTGTATCAAAATAATATCTTCCAGAAATATGAGGTCTATACTCAAGAAGTTTACGATCTTCTCCAACTCTTATGGTCTTAAAAATCAAATATGATGGTTTTTTAAATGATGATCTTTCTAAATACCCAACTTCAGGATTAAAACCCTCACCAACCTCAGAATATTGAGCATATATATTCCAACTATTCCAATCATAGTTTGCAGAAAATTTAAATGCGTGATCGTTTGAATTAATAAATGGAGTTGAACTTTTAGACATAAAACCAGAAACTTTTGCCTTCTTTCCAATACCCCAAACACCATCTAAAGCATAAACCCTATTATAATCATCCATAGCACCAGTTTTATTATTTTCAATGCCATCTCTTGAAATGTATGCAAGACCTATTGAAGATCTGGAATTTTTAAAATTATGGTTTACCCTGGCTACACTATAATTATTTTTTGATACAACATTTTCAACATCATCTGTAACCATTGAAAGAACTCCTATATTAGTACTTCCTATTTTCCCAGATAGTCTTCCTCCTCCTAGTATTGGTACTACTGAACCATTATCAGATATTCCAATTTTTCTACTAAAAAAGAGATCTATCTCTCCAGGGCTTCCTACTGAAAATTGACCTGCATTTTCTAAAAAAAATGATCTTTTCTCAGGATAAAATAGATTAAACCTGTCAAGATTAACCTGTTGTTTATCAACTTCAGCTTGAGCAAAATCAGTATTATATGTTAAGTCTAATGTTAATGATGGTGTAATACTATATTTTAAATCAGCTCCGAATTCTACATTAGAAGATGTATTGTTATCTATAGAGTTATTTGTAAACTGAGTTAATCCATATGGAAAAAATTTCAAATTTCCAGGTTTCTTTAATGAAATACCATTCATTTTACCAGCTAAAGACACTCTTTTAATTCCAAAGTTAAATCCAAGAGGCAATGCTGCCCAGAAAGCAATTTCATTTGATTTACTAATATTTCTTTGAAAATTAATTCCCCAAATTTTATTCTCACCTGGACTAAACCTCAAAGATTTTAGAGGAATAGCAAATTCTGCACTCCATCCATAATCACCAACTTCTGTCTTTACATCCCATGAAGCGTCCCAATTTAAATTTGTGCCCCCTATTACTCCACCTTGTTGTCTTTGAGCTGTTCTATTACCAACACCCTCATTATCAATCTGAGCATCATACTCCATACCTGCAGAGTTAGTTCCAAATAAAAACCCATTCTGTTGGTCATTATATGTATCTATAATAAAAAGAAAACTATCGTCATCATCCAGACTAGCATCTCTTCTAGAATCTGAAACCACTAGTGTATTTGGACTTGAATCATAACACACCACACCAACAAACATAACTGTTTTAGAAAATGCTACTTTAATATCTGTTTTTTCAGATGAAGAGAGACCAAATGATGGTTTTGTCTGAACCATAGGGCCAATAGATTGTAAGTTTTTCCAGATTTCATCTTCTAAAATATTACCATCCAATTCAGGAGAATTTTCAAGTAAATTAGCTTTAAATGAAGGTCTTTCTGGGAGGGTTTCAATCTGAGACAAAGTGATAAAAGGAATAAATAGTAAGAATAAAAAATTTTTCATAATTAAAATTTATTGAATTGGATACATGTTAAAGTTTTGTTCATCAAAGTATTTAATCCTATTAGGTATTGCTTCTTCTATTCTTTTCTTTAAGTTATCTGATATTCTATCAGATCTATATCTTATTGCAAGATATGGTAAATAACTTTCTGCTACATCCTCTCTAATTGGATTATCTCTGGCATAGGTAGATATAAATTCACAGTCTTTATCTTGAGCAGATAACCATCCTTCAGATTCAGCATGATAGGAATCAAGAGATGTGTGAGATGCCTCATGGACAAGTGTCTCTTCCAATATCCCTTGATTCTCGTAATTTTTTTCGGACCAGTCAGTATGAATTAAAAGGTTATTGTTACCTCCACCAAAGGGTTCATCTCCCCTATGAATCCAGGATGTCTTGACATCTTTTCTGAGCTGTGTAGTTAGTCTACCTATTACCTCAGCATATTTTAAAGCATATACCTGTGCATTTTCCCATGTTCCAAACTCAGGATTTACTTGAATCTCAATACTTAGTCCATCATCATATTCAGCTGGGAATAAGTAGGGTTCTAATGTTATCCATCCTGACCTCCTATCATACATCTGTCTAGTTCCGGTACCTGAATAAGATAAACTGACAAAAGTTGTGGGGTCTTCTGGAGTTATAATATCAGGATCAATGAAAATAGTTCCTCCAAAAGGAGGATTATAATTATTATCACAAGCCTCAGGCTGTATTGATTTATCTGATGAACAAGAGAAAATTAAAAATAGAATAATTAATCTTTTCATTATATAATGTTAATGTAGTTATATTATTGATTAAAATAATACTTTTTACTAATGAAAAGTATTTTAAATTATCTAATACTGATTTTAATAATTTCATGTTGCTACCTAGGAGGGATCAAATAGCAATTTTAAAATAGTAAGATTTTAATTCTTTCTTTTAAATAATGCATATATATATTTTCTGGTATTACCATTTGATGGATGAGTATACAAATGATTAAATGATTTAATAAGACTAAAATCATTTCCTAGTCTATCTAGTAACATTTCTTCATTATAATTCAAGATATCTAAACCACAACATTTCTTTGCTCCATCTATGGCAAATTCAGAGAATATAACATATCCACCATCTTTGACTTTGCTTTTAAGCAAATTAAAGTAATTATCTTGTTGTGATTGTTGAACAAAAAAATGTAAAACAGCTCTATCATGCCACAAATCAACCATTTTAAGATTTAACAAGTCTGTTGGATTTGTAAGGTCATCTACTACGAATGATAATCCATCAGTATTATTTATAGAATATTTAAGTTTGTCTATTGCTCTTTGTGATATGTCATTTATAAAAATATTTGAGTATCCAATATCTTTTAATTTTTGAATAAGTTTAGTTGCTCCTGCTCCAGCATTAAATAATAATGCATCATTAGAAAGACTACATTTATTAATTAAATTTAAAGATGATATTGGATCATTTTCATACCATCCCAAATCTTCTACAGGTTTAAGATAGGCTTTATCCCAGTGGCTTTCATAATCATAATCCTTATTCATAAATCAGTATATTTAAAAAATCTATTTTTTCATTCTCATATTAAATAACAATTTATAATATTTACAGATATGACTAATAAATTTCCTCGATTTTCAAGAAAAGATCCTAAAATGTTTTTTAAAACATTAAACTCTAGAGTAAATAATTATTTTAAGGATAATAAATTAAGGAAAACAGGTAATTGGAAACTCTACTCTAAATCATTAATAATTTTTGGGATTTTTGCAATCCCTTATTTTCTGATTATGTTGTTTGATCTTAATCAATGGATTTGTTTAGGTTTAATTATGATATCTGGAGTTGGAATGGCTGGAGTTGGAATGAATATTATGCATGACGGGAATCACGGATCCTTTTCAAGTAAAAAATGGGTTAATAAACTTATGGGAAGTAGCATATATATTCTTGCTGGAAACGCATATAACTGGCAAATTCAGCATAATGTTCTTCATCATACATACACTAATATAAAAGGTCATGACGAGGATTTGGATGCCGGTAGAATACTTCGTTTTAGTGAACACAGTAAATGGAAACCTCATCACAGGTTTCAGCATATTTATTCTTTTTTATTATATGGACTAATGACTATTAATTGGGCTATAATTACTGATTACTTTCAAACGAAAAGATACATTAAAAGAAAACTGTCTTTTAAAAAATTTATAAATCCCACAAAACAGTGGATAAACCTTTTATTAACTAAGATATTATATTATTCTATTTGGATAGTCCTTCCAATGATATACCTTGACCTAGCTTGGTGGAAGATATTAATTGGGTTTTTTATTATGCATTATACAGCGGGAATCATTTTAAGTACTATTTTTCAACTTGCTCACATTGTAGAAAAGGTTAAAATGCCATTACCTAGTAAATCTTTAGGAATGAAGAATTCCTGGGCAATACATCAACTATTTACAACTTCTAACTTCTCAACTGGAAATAAAATAATGAATTGGTTCTCGGGAGGACTAAACTTTCAAGTTGAACACCATTTGTTTCCTAACATCTCTCACATACATTATAAAAAAATATCTGAGATAGTAAAAAAGACTGCAAAAGAATTTAGTCTGCCTTATAATGAATACAAGACTACAAGAGAAGCTCTTAAGTCTCATTTTCTTTTTCTTAAATCAATGGCAAAAAAGCCTCTTGCTCTTAACTAATTATTCCTTGCACCAGGTGTAGGAATATTAAAAAATATCCATTCTTCAAAATTATTAGGATCCCTTCCCATAGAAATATCTGTAGTCTGCTCAGAAAAAGTTAAAGAGTCTACAATTGATATCTTATCACTTGAAATTAAAATGATTGACTCACCACCCTTCTTTAATTTTTTACTTACATGCGTTGGTCCCTGTTCCTGATCATCATCACACCAAATAAGTAAATATCCTTTAGAAGGAATAGTTGTTTTTGATGGGTCAGTACTTGGTATCTGATAGGGGTTATCATCATTAGGAGTATCAGTAAAATACATTCCTCCAATATCAATATCATCAGGTGTATCATTATAGAGCTCTACCCAGTCATCATAATCATTAGACTCATCAGGACAGCATTCATCATTACTTGCTAAAAATTCATTAATAACTAGACCTCTGCTAGTATTTTGAGTTACATCTACCTCATCACAAGAGATGAAAAAGATAACTAATATTATAAAATTAAAATTTCTCATTGGTATTAATTTAGTGATTGATTAATTGAATATTTTAAATAATTAATATTATTAGTCCATTCCTGAGAGGTAGGTTCTTCATCTCCGTGAATTGAATGTGCTTGTTCAACTCCATCCTTTATCTGATCAGACCATTTATCTAGAAGAGAGTTAATATTAGTCATATTATATAATTGATTTTGAAATATTATATCTAGACTATCATATTCTTCTCTATAACCTGAAAAAGATCCAATTATTTTATCACAAGCAGCTGATTTTTGTAATAGATTAAATGCACCATAATTAAAACCATTACAATTATTAGAAGTTTCATACCATTTATCTTTAATCGGTGTAACTGGATTTATATTTTGAATTAAATTTTCAAAAGCATTATCTAGATCCCATGGTATGAATTGTAGTTTATCCTGATTTGGATCTTCATACCAATAATAATTGTGATTTTCATAGTTCTCGCCATCTTCATGATAAAAATGTAAGGCTCCATCATCATTTGCAATCCTTCTATCAACTAAAATAGTTTTTAAAAAAGTCTCTTTATCTATCCAATTATCAACTATATCTTTTGCATCTAAATGATTTACTACACCTAGTTGATCAGAAAATTTTTTGATTTTAGAAACATCAGATATTTCTTCATTTGTTTTTAATCCATCAATAAAATAATCTTCATTTCTATTTTCTCCTGAACTATTTACAGGCCAAACTTCCTTATATAAATTTCCATCAGGGTTATTAAAATGTGTATTTGTAAAAGGCCCATCTACGTTTTCAGTATTAGCAAAAACTCCATTAAACTCACCATTTATGTAAATTAAGGCGTGATTTGATCTAGGTGCTGTTATACCAAAATTTCTAAACATATAATACCCCAACCTCTCGTGCATTTTTGATTTATCAAGATTTTGAGAATGAAATTGAAGTTTTTTCATCCCATAAAATGTTTTGTCACCTCTCCAATTAATTTTAATTTTCATTGAAAGTTTAGGGCACGTTTTGTATCCACTTGGGTTTGTCCAATCTTCATTAGATAAACATCCGACCCATGCCCCAACTGATCCCTTATACCTTACACCAACATTTTTTATAATTTTATCTTCAAAAACTAAAAATCCTTCCACATATTTCTCAGCAGCTGGGTTACTGTTGATTTCATTCAAATTATTTTGAGTTAAAAATATATCAAACCTATGAAATTTATTTTGATCATATATGTAATCAGATGAATGATTATCTTCGTTATTATATTCTTCAAAAGAATCAATAATTTGACTCATATCTTCTTCTTCACTTAGATTAATTTGTGAACTCCTATTGCAGGATATAAAAGCTATAATTGTAAAGAAATTTAATAAGAGTCTTAATTTTATATTTTTAATATTGATCATAAATATTTTAATTTAATTATAGATCATATTTAACTTTTTAAAGTTATATATTAGATTACATATATGAAATACTTAATAATTATACTATCATTTGTTTCTTTGTCCTGTGGAGCTTCTAAAGACAAAGTTACTGTCTATATGTCACCAACTTGTGGATGCTGTAAAAAGTGGGTGTCCCATTTACAAGACAATGGTTTTGAAGTTGAATCAATTTATGAAAATAATATGAGATCAATCAAAACAAAATATAAAATTTCTCAAAAAAATACTTCTTGTCATACAGGAATAATTGGTTCATACTTCATAGAAGGTCATGTCCCAGCAAGTGACATTAGAGAACTTCTAGCTAAAAATCCAGATGTTGCTGGACTTACTGTACCTGGAATGCCTGCAGGAACTAATGTTCCAGGAATGGAAACAATTAATGAAAAAGCCGAGTACGATGTCCTCTATGTCAGAAAAGATGGTTCTTCGGCAGTATGGAAACATTACAATTAATAAAATTTGTTAAAAAATCCTACGGGTTAAATATTAAAAGTTTAAAAAAACTCAATGGATATGATAACGAAAATTATCTTTTAGATTCTCATGAAGGGAAAAAATTTATTTTAAAAAAATATCCTTTTTCCAAGAATAATATTTCTTTAATATCTTCAGAAAATGATTGCTTAATTCACTTAAATAAAAATTCTAATAACTCATACCCAGAACCTATTTTTTCTAGAGGTAATAAATACTTAGAGATTATAGGTTCAAAAAATGATAAATATATTATAAGAGTATTATCATATCTTAAAGGAAAATTTTTAGGGGAAATAAAAGTGAATGATGATATTCTTTCATCAATCGGAGAAATAGTTGGAAAACTAACTAAACATTTAAAAAATTATTCTAATGACTCAATATCAAGTAGAAAGTGGGAATGGGATATTCAATACTTACATCTTAATAAAAAACTTTTAAAACACATAGAAGATCCAAACAAAAGAAAAATTGTGATGTATTTCTTTCAACAATTTGATGAATTTGTAAAACCTAAACTTGAAAAACTTAGAACATCAATAATCCATAATGATACTAATGAGTGGAATATATTAGTAAAAAAAAATAAAGATTTAGGTATTATAGATTTTGGAGATTTAACAGAATCTCAGTTAGTAAATGAGGTAGCAATATGTATGACATACGCTTCATACGATAAAGAGAAACCTCTAGATTCTGCATCATTAGTTCTTAAATCATATAATAAAATAATAAGATTGACAGATACTGAAGTTTCGTTAATTTATTATTTGATGGCAGCTAAGTTGTGTATAAGTGTATGTAATTCAGCATATTCTAAAAAATTAAATCCAGAAAATAAGTATGCTCTTATATCTGAAAAAAGTGCATGGAAAATGCTTAAATATCTAATAAAAATAAGTCCAATACATGCTGAAAATACTTTTAGAAAGGCCTTAAATAGGAAAATAACCAAAATTAAAAGTATTAAAGAATATATAAAAAAAAGGCATTCTATAATAAGTCCAATATTTTCTCTGAGTTATAAAAAACCTATTGCTTTTGATAGTGCTGCTTTCCAGTATATGTTTGATAAAAGTGGAAATACATTTCTCGATGCATATAATAATATTCCAATAGTTGGTCACTCACATCCAAAAGTAACTAGAGCTATATCAAAACAAATAAATAAACTTAATACAAACACTAGATATATATATGATCAACTCTATGATTATGGTTCTAGATTGATTAAAAAGTTTCCTAAAAAATTAAGTAAAATTTATTTTGTGAATTCTGGAAGTGAGGCAAGTGACTTAGCAATAAAAATTGCTTTTTCTCATTCAAAAAAAAATAAAATAATGGTTATTGAAAACGGATACCATGGGCACACACAAAGAGGTACTGATATAAGTCATTATAAATTTAATAATGAAAAAGGGCAAGGAAAAAAAGATTATATAATTAAAGTGCCAATGCCTAATACTTATAATAGTATTTATAAGCTCCCAAAAATAAAAATTGGTAAAAAATATGCTGAAGATGCAATAAATAAAATAGATGATGTTGCAGCTTTTATTTCTGAACCTATATTAGGATGTGGTGGACAAGTACCTTTAGCAGAAGGTTATCTAAAAGAAATTTATAGAGAAGTAAGAAAAAGAGGCGGAGTATGTATTAGTGATGAAGTCCAAACAGGATTTGGTAGACTTGGAAAATATTTCTGGGGATATGAGATGCATAAAGTTGTACCTGATATAGTTATTTTAGGAAAGCCAATGGGCAATGGTCACCCTATTGGTGCAGTTATCACAACTGATGAAATAGCTAAATCTTTTGGAAAAGGAGTAGAGTTTTTTAGTTCATTTGGAGGAAATCCCGTTTCTTGTGCTGCTGGAATTGCAGTTTTAAATGTACTTGAAGAAGAAAAATTACAGGAAAATGCATATAATGTTGGTAAGTATTATATGAGAAAACTTAATGAATTAAAAAAAGAATTTAAAAATATTGGAGATGTTAGAGGTTCTGGATTGTTTATTGGAATAGAAATAATAAAAGAAAACTCAAAAATTCCTGATACTAAATTAGCTCAAACGATAAAAAATGAGTTTAGAAAAAATCAAATTTTAGTAGGTTCTGATGGACCTTATGATAATGTAATTAAAAGTAAACCCCCTATCTGTTTTTCTAAAGAAAATGTAAATGAAGTTGTTTATATATTTAGGAGTATTCTAAAAAATCAAAATAATTAAATTAATCTTGAGATAAAATTAATACTAAACCTTTATTAGCTTCTAGCTTTATTTTTTCTCCTATTTTGTATTTTTTATAATCTTGAAGATCTTCTATTTTAGGACTTATTAATTCTGCAGATGTAGGGGAAATATTGACTTTATCCCATTCAATAAATAGATCTATAAATTCATCTTTATTAGACCATGAAGCAAGAGAAATTAACACCTTATCATCTTTTTTATAAATAGTACACTTTATATCATTATTTTCAACTTTGATAGGTGAATAGTCTACCCAGTAGCCTATCATTCTACTATCAGAAATACCAAAATTTTCAAAGAGATTCCAAATGTTTCCTGGGTTATATTTATGATAAACTCTTGTAGTCATACCATAAACTAAACCATGGTATGGTCTTCCTCCCTTCTCTAGCATTTCACCAGTTAAACCAAAAGGAATTCCAGAGACCTCTGCCATCCAATAATCAGGTTCAAGTTCATATTCAAAATACTCACCAAACCATAATCTAGATACAAAAGGAAAATGTTCCATATAAAGAAATGCGCTATTTATATAACCATCTCTAACGTTAAACTGATTTGCAGAATGAAGATCAATTATAAAAGAATCTCTATTTATACTAAATACATTTGCTATTCTTTTTACAGTACTTCTACTAAAAGCAATATCGTCTAAATATAAACCGTCAATAGAATTATTTTTTGCAAGCCAATTGATACCTTCAATATAATAATTGGTCCATCTAGAAGTCCCTTTATTTAAAATTGATGCGTCATTTACCCTAACAGCATGCCATGCCGAGTGATAATTTGATTTTAAATGTTCCTGCAACCAGCTGTGACCTCCACCATTACCATCATTAAAAATTTCAGTACCTAAACTTCTAAGAGCAAATATTTCATGGGTTTTATAAGTTAATTCTCTAATAGTATTATATAGTTTAACCTTTATACCTTTAGAATGTGCTTCATCTATATATTCTTTTTGTTTATCAATATTATAAAAAGGATAATTTATATAAGGGTTAATTTCATTTGCATGGTGAACATTTACAATTGTTCCATTTAACTTTAATACAGAGTCAACAGGGATATATTTATGAACAAACCTAGTATTAAAATGTTCTTTTGTATCAATAGCTTTAAATGGTGTAACTAAAAATCTTATATTAAAATTCAGAGTATCTCCCTCATTCACTGATCTTTCACCAGAATAATTGTTTATATCTACTACTCCTTTATTTTTTTTTATTGATATTCCACCCTTTGAGTTATTATACCAAGATTTTGGAAGATTTAAAGGCTTTGATCTATAAAAATTAGTATTTAATGGTCTCTCATAATTATTATCTCTCAAAACATACTGAAGCCCCTTATTAATATTACCTAACCATACTCCTTCTTGATGTTTAGAAACATCCCACTTCCAATCTATATTATTAGTCAATTCTCCACCTTTCTTTCCTAAACCTAATATATATTTTGAAGCATCTTCATTTAAAGAAATTTTAAGTGATACATCCTTTAAATTAATATCATTTCTAGCAATTAATTGAATCTTATAATCTATCATGCCATCATATTCCAATATCCCAGAGATAATTAAATTGAAGTTCTTAGATTGGTTTTTTGATATCCAGTTAACACTAGCTCTATTGCTTTTAAATATATTAAATAATGAGTTTTCAAAATTTTCTAAATCTCCATTTTTATTTTTAACCTTGAAATCTATCTTGTCAGATAATATGTTTTCAGGTTCATCTTTTATGAATGTCATCTCAGGTGAAAAAAATGATAAAATATTCATAGGTAATCCCATTTTATTTAATTCAATTTTTCTTCCTAAAAATTCTAAATTGTTTTCAGAAATCTTGATTTCTTTAAATGGTTTTATAATTAAATTATCATCAGATCCTATATCAGAATTCAACCATCTTAATCTTGACATTCTTTCAGGCCTATTATCCCCAAAATCATTTGATTTTGAATTTAAAACATTCATTTTTAAATGAATAGTATCCTCTTCCATTCCCTTAGGTTTAATTATAACAAGAGAATTATAAATACCTGATTTAGTGTTTAAAGGAATCTCTAACCCAAACCATAATGATTGAACTTCACCCATCTTTACTGAAACTTTTTTTGTGAAAGCTTTTCCATCAAGATCAACCCCTCCTTTATTAAAGCAAGTAAAATACTTTTTATCAACTGTACCTTTTGATGATGAATTTAGGTCAGTAAAAATAACATCTATATCATCAATATCTTTATTTAGAGATATTAACCCAACCTGAAAAGTATAATATTCCCCCTTTAAAACATTATCATTTAATCCGTTAATATTGTTCTTATCAAGAATCCATCTCTTAGGTAAATAATTTTTCATTTTAATGGGAAAATCTCTATACTCTGGGAAGAGATAGAATTGTTTATTAAAAACCTTAAAATGATTAACTTTTTCTTCTTTGGTAGATATAATTTCCATTGGAAAAAAACTATGAAAATCATCAATAGATTCAAATGCAGTTACTTTTGCTTCTTTAATTTCAGAAAAATTATTAAAATATTTTTTTGGATTAAAATCGTTCTGATTTTCTATTTTCAAAGGTTCAAGATATTCTACCTTGGGGTAGTATCCACCAGTAGATTTGTGAGGTAAATAATAAAAATAGTATATATCAGATGACTGATCTGGTTTAAAAATTATATGGCCAAATTCATTATTTATGTCTACAAAATATTTTTCTTTAATTTCTTCTCCATTAATAGCATTAATAATTATAATATCTTTTGTGTTTGGCAAATTATCCCTCCTTCTCCATGGAATCTTGACCTGATGAATCTCATTAGATATTTTTTCTAGCTTTACTACTACTCTATGATTTCCATAAAAAGTGAATTTATCTACATAGTTAGGGTGATCCCAATTCCCTGATTTATAAGGAATATCATAAAAAGATTTATTTATAAATTTATTTCTATAATTGACTTCATCAGGACTTATACATGAGAATATTAATAACCCTATAAAGAAGAAAAAAAGCTTATTTGTAATTCTAATAACTTTTTATATTTAAAACTATAAATAAATATATGGAAAAAAATTATTTATTTAGAAAGCGACTATTTTTTTCCGAGTGAGAGTATGTTAGAAAAGATTTTATAGGCTCCACCTACGCCAGCAGGAAGCTGTCTAAACCATGAGTAAGAAGTATATACAAAATATCCTTCACCAACTTTTGAAATTAAAATACCTCCATCATTAGGATCTTCCCCAACATCATTTGATGAAATCACAGTCTGGTATTCATCTGACCAAGAAACTGGAAAATATAAACCTCTTTCTTGTACCCAACCATCAAAGTCTTCTAATTTTATTTTATTTGGATAATTTAAAACCTCATGATTTTTATTGATAATCTCAACTTTTGCATCTTCCTGAGATACCCTATTTCTTGATAATTTAAATGGATAAGGCGCAAATTTATTTACATCTATATTTCTTGATGTATTATATTGAACTATAACATTACCTCCTCCATTCATATACTCTGTTATTTGAGATTTAATATTATATAGAGACTTATCAGAATTAAAGGCTCTAACTCCAATAATCAAAGCATCATAATTTTCAAGTTTATTAATATTAATATCACTCTTTTCTAACAAGTCAACTTCATATCCTACTAGAGATAAAGACTCAGGGACTTTATCTCCTGATCCCATCAAATACGCTATTTTATTTGCTTTAAAATTAATATCAAATTTAATAAGCGATACATCAGATTTAGGAAATCTTGTTTGAGGAGTTATATGATCATATATAATATTTTCGAGAGCTCTAGAATAAAAATTACCATTAATATCTGCCTCATAATAGACTTCACTTATTAATTTTTTTTCATTTGGTAAAGAAATATTAAAGTCAAATGTTTTTCTTTCACCCTTAGTAGATAATTCAACATCATAAAATTCAGGTTGAACCTTAATTCCTTCTGGAACTTTTAAATGAACTCTAGTTTTTAAATTCTCAATTCCTGATACGACATCAACACTAAGCTTTTTTTTATTTGAATTCACAATCAATTCCATTGAATTTTTTGGATTTAAATAGACAGGATTACCTATATTAAAAGGTCTGTAATCATCTCCTTTTATTGGACTATTTACCTTAAAAACAACCGGCACATTATAACTTATTTCTTGTCCATTTACTCTAAATATAAATTTTGATGATAATGGAGGAGAATTATCAGGATCTCCAATAAGCTTTTGATCATTAATTTTATAAGTACCAAAGTCTGCTTTATCAACTAGCCAATATTTTTCAGAAAATTGTTTATTTACCGGTATTTTAATTTTCTTTTCTAGTCTAAACATTTTATTGTTTTCTAGAATATCATCAACATCAATTTCCTCTCCAAGTATTGATATTTTTTCTAATTTTATATTATAAGGACTTCTATTTATAGCATCAAAAGAAATATTGATTTCTTCTCCAGCTGTAGCTATCTCTGAACTAGATAAAGCTTCAAAAAATAAACCTGAACATGCTTTAATGAGATTTTTAATCTCATTTTTTTTTATAGCCCTCCAGTCTCTATCAACAAGTCTATTAAGTTCCTTATATGCTAATGTTAATTCATCAATAATATCATATGGTCTATTAATTTGAAATGAATCCTGTGCATTCTTAATATGTTGGGTAAGTGTTTCACTTGCTCTGACCCTCTTCCATGATGTCTCTACACCCTCCATTATATCTTTTTTTGCTTCAACTCCTTGTGAATAAACTAATAATTCTACTTCACTACCTCTCCTTCTCAACGAACCAAAAGCCTGACTTTTATGCATAGATCTACTCTCCGAAGCAATTTCATTATATGATTTACCCATCTTATTATTATAGACTCCAACATCAATTTTTAACATCTTATCCATGTCATAATTATCAAGATTAAAAAATCTAGATGATGTATTCCAAAGAATTCTCTTAGGTTTCCATACCTTAACATGTTTTAATTGATCAGGAAACGCATCAGGATCTCCAGAGAGATTAAATGCTTTATCAGCTAAAATTGCCGATGCAGTGTGATGGCCATGGGTAATCCCAGGAGTTTGGTTAAACCTAGTTATTAAAATATCTGGTCTAAATTTTCTTATGATCCATACAAAATCTGACAATATTTTTTCTTCATCCCAAAAATTAAGTGATTCAACAGGACCTTTAGAATAACCAAAATCAACAGCAGAAGTAAAGAATTGTTTTCCTCCATCAATTTTTCTTGCCTCCATCAGTTCTTGAGTTCTTATGAGTCCAAGGTTTTCTTTAAGATGTGTACCTAAAAAATTTTGACCTCCTCCACCTCTAGTTGCTGAAAGGTAGGCTGTCTCATATTTTTTTTCATTTGCTAAGTATGCAATCAATCTAGTATTTTCATCATCTGGATGAGCTGCTATATATAATACCTTTCCAAACACATCTAACTTCTCTAACATTAAACTGATATTAGAAGTAGAGTAAAAATTATTTTCTTGAGCAAATAATGAATTAGTATTTAATATAGAAAATAGAAATAGATAATATATCCTCCTTAACTTCATGACTTCATTTACTTTAATTATTAATCAATGATATAAAACAAATTTAATTATTTATATAAATTAAAAATGATTAAAACTATCAAAAAAAAACCCTGCATTGCAGGGTTTATTTTGAAATATGTATTAATTATTCTTCAGACTGAGATGCTGCAAGCTCTAATTCTGCCATCATACCAGATGGATCAAAATTGTGCCATTCTTTAGCAATTTTTCCATCAGCCCACTCAAAACCAATATGTGCAGGAACCTCTAATTTATTTCCACTAGCTTTTCCAGTTGCATTCCATGTAAACCATGTCTGAGTCATAGTAGTCTCAGGATAACCATTATTTGCAGGATATGTAATTGTCTGAACCCAAACTCCTAAGTCTTCACCTCCTTCATCATCTTGAAAAGTCATTGATATATTATCAAAGTTTTCATGTTGAGCAGTAATTAAAGAAGATATATCATCAACACCTGAAGCATCTGGACTGTTCATATAAATCTTTAAATCCGGCGACCACAGAGATTTAAGTCCGTCTATATCATTATTTAAGTAATTTTGATAATGTGCCCTTATTGCATTTGATTTCTCATCATCAAAAGTTACAGTCACACCATTGTTTGTACAACTTATTGCAAATAAAGCAATTAGCATAAAAAGTATTTTTCTCATAATTATTTGAATTTTTATTATTAATGTATAAAAATATAAAATTTATTTATTTCTATACTTATTGAACCAATATAGAATATGATCAATCTTTGTAATTAATTGACTTGGCTTATTTGAAATATTATGATAAGCACCTGGTATTTCAACATAAACAGTCTCAATTTTTCTTAATTTAAGAGCGTGATACAGTTGCTTTGCCTCAGAAGGAGGTGTTCTTAAGTCATTTAAACCTACCATTACCATTGTTGGAGTCTCAATATTACCAACTAAAGATATTGGCGAAAAACTCCAATAATGATTGAAATTTTCCCAAGGCTGGCCTTCGTATCTAGAGTAAGCATACCCAAAATAATTATCTGCAACTAATGTCTTAGAAATCCAGTTCATAACTGGCTTGATAACAGCAGAGGCCTTAAACCTATTATTTTTTCCAATAATCCATGCCGTCATTATCCCACCTGCACTTCCTCCAGTAACAAAGAGATTACTTTCATCAATATAACCCTTACCTATCATCTCATCTACTCCATCCATAACATCATGGTAATCATCCCCGGGATAATTTCTATATAATAAATTTCCAAATTCCTCTCCATAACTAGTACTTCCTCTAGGATTAGGATAAAATACAACATATCCTGCAGAAGAATACAGTAAAACTTCTGGAGAAAACCTGTCACCATAATTACTTATTGGTCCCCCATGATTTTCAACAATTAAAGGATATTTATTACTTGGATCAAAACCAGGAGGTTTTGCTATCCATCCCTGAATCTTTCTTCCATCTACTGATGATTCATACCATATATCCTCGATTATTCCTAAGTCCTTATCTTTAAGTAGATCATAATTTAAATTAGAAAGTCTATTATTTTTTCCATTTGAATAAATAACTAAATCAGCTGGATTATAAGGAGAAGTCATGGTATATACTATATAATTATTTTTTGATACTGAGTATGATCCTCCACCGTAAGGTCTTCCAATTGTTGTGCCACCAACATTATCAACTAATTTAGTAGTCTTACCACTAAGAGAACAATATGCAACCTTTGTATTTCCTTCATTATCATACATAAAATAAAGTCCTTTATTATCTGATGACCATTTAATTGATGATATACTTCTATCTAAATCCGTTTTAATTTCTCTTTTATTTCCTCCATCAATATCCATAATATACAGTCTTGAAGTCTGATATGTTTGAACCTTGTCATCATAACCTAAGTATGCAATTTTCTTTCCGTCAGGAGAGACTACAGCTCCTCTATCTGGTCCATTTCTATCTGTTAAAGTCCTTAAGCTTGATCCGTCTATATTTATGCTATAAAGCTCAGAATTTCTGTAGTCGTATTGCCAATCTAAATTATAATTTGATGAAAATACAAATCCCTTAGAGTCTGACATCCAGTCAAATGCTCTATGATTATAATTTTCTTTTGTTACCTGTGTGGGTTTACCTCCCTGTGATGAAATATAAAAGATATGAGAAAAACCTTCTCTCATGTATCCAGAACCATCTGCTTCATGTTTTAATCTATCAGTAATTCTTGGTTTTTCTGCCCATTTAGCATTTTTAGGTTTTCTTGGAGGTGATACTAACTGTAAGGCTTTCTCAGGAACAAACATCAAAAACCCTATATTATTACCATCTGGTGACCAATTTAGTGATCTAGGAGATCCATCGAGTTGAGATATTGATGAGTATTGCTTTGAATCTATCCAATAGATAAAAATTTCAGATCCGTTTCCATCACCTGAATTAGAAATAAAAGATATTCTCTTACCATCTGGACTCCACCTTGGGTTACTCTCATTTTTGACAAGTGAAGTTAATTTCTGGTGATTAGTACCATCAGAATTCATGATCCATAAAGATGAACTTTTACTATCTTTCATAATGTCCATTTTAGTACGTATATAGACTATCTTACTACCATCTGGAGAAACTTGTGGGTCACGAGCATACTGTAATTCAAATACATCTAAATTCTCAAATTTATTTTG
>CAZGPH010000010.1:0-45600 GCA_964527965.1 uncultured Marinoscillum sp. | reverse complement strand
TTACCTCCATGTCCAGCATCAATTACAACTGTCATAGGCCTGTTTTGTGATCGATTTAGTGAGTTAAAAGAAGTTAAAATAAGGGATAAACCCAGTAAAATTGATATATTAATTTTTCTCATTAACACTTATTTAGTCAGCAGATGATAACTTTGCATGAATGTAAATTTACATAAAAGCGATAAATTTATAAAATTGAGAAGTATAGTAATATTCTTATTTTTAATTACTCCATATATTTCCTTTTCACAGATGGAATCCGACTCCCTTATCTCTATGATGAGAACAGACAGTATTAATTTAGATCAAACTGACACTTTGCAAGATGTAAGTGAAATAGAGACAACTGTTAATTATAAGGCAAAGGACTCAATATTTTATGACCTAAGAAATCAAAAGATAATGTTATATGGGAATTCTCAAATTGACTATGGTGAAATTAATTTAGAGGCTCAAGAGATTTTGGTAGATTGGAATAAAAAAACATTAGATGCTAATTTTAAAACTGACTCCACAGGTAAAAAAATTGGAAAACCAGTTTTTTCAGAAGGAAACCAGTCATATGAAACAGATAAAATAACTTATAATTTCGAATCCAAAAAAGCAAAAATAAAAGGAATTGTAACTCAACTTGATGATGCTTACATGCAAGGTGAAGACGTGAAAAAAAATGAAGAAGACGAACTTTTTATAAGTCATGCTAAATACACTACTTGTAATCTAGAGGTGCCTCATTTCCATATATCATCAAGCAAAATAAAAGTAATTCCTGGTAAAAAAGTTTTATCTGGTCCTTTCCACTTAAAATTTGGAGAAATCCCTACTCCACTTGGATTTATATTTGGCATGTTCCCTCAACCAAAGAAAAAAATTTCTGGTTTAATTATGCCCAATTATGGTGAAGAGAAGAGGAGAGGTTTCTACCTAAGAGATGGGGGTTACTATTTTGCAGTAAGCGATAATCTAGATCTTAGACTGACTGGAGATATTTATTCAAAAGGGAGCTACGGAATGACTCTTGGTACAAACTATAAGAAGAGATACTCTTATAGTGGAAGTCTTAGATTTAATTTTAATAAAAGTAAATTAGGGGATTTTGAAAATCCTGCAACTTCAAATGATTTCTCTCTTTCATGGTCACATACACCTGATTCAAGAGGAAAGTCTAGCAGGTTCTCATCTTCAGTAAATTTTCAGACGAACTCTTATAATCAAAATAAAAACCTAGTGTACTCTAATTTTAACGAAAGTATAAACGCTCAATTCAATTCTAATATATCTTACTCAAAGACATTCACTGGGACCCCTTTTAACTTTTCAGCAAACCTAAGACACTCACAAAATGTTCAGACAAAAAAAGTAAACCTTACGCTTCCTGACATAAGTTATAATATGAGTAGAATATATCCTTTTAAAAATGTTGGAAAGCTTGGCAAAACTGCTCTAGGCAAATTAAGTATAAGTCACCGATTTACAGGAAGAATTGATCTGACTAATGGAGCAGTAGGTAGTTCTTTAGGTGGTTTAAATATTATTAATTCTGGAAATAACTTTAATGAACAAATTGACTTCAGTGCAGATAATATCAGCTCTATTATTGACAGATCTAAAATTGGAGGTAAACATACTATCCCAATTTCAACTTCTTTCAACTTACTTAAATACTTTACTGTAAGCCCAAGTCTTAATTATGATGAATTATGGTACTTTAAAAAACTCAGTTATAGGTTTGATGAGTCACAAAATGGAATAGAAATTGATACTACAAACTCATTTTCAAGAGCATGGTCCTACTCTACCGCTCTTGCTATGTCCACTAGAATTTATGGAACAGTTTTCTTTAAAAAAGGTAAAATTAAGGCTATAAGACATGTTATATCACCCGAAATATCAATGTCATTTAGTCCAGATTTTACTAGACCTAGATATGGTTATTATGAGAATGTTCAAATTAATAATGAGGGAGATACTAAGCTCTTAAGTAAATATGAAAATTTTTTATTTGGTGCTCCAAGAATAGGTAGCTCAGCTTCAATGAATTTTTATATTGGAAATAATCTTGAGATGAAAGTATTGGATAAAAAAGATACAATAAGTGGTACTAGGAAAATAAAAATATTTGATAACTTATCTTTTTCTAGTAGTTATAATTTCCTAGCCGACTCTTTTAATTTATCACCAATTAGATTTAGCACAAGAACTTCATTTTTTAGAAGACTTATTAACCTAAGCGTATCTGGAAATATTGACCCATACGCCTTCCGACTAGATAGCATAAGCGAATCTTCTTCTGGATTAAAAACAGTTTACCAGAGAAGAATTAATGAGATGGCTTATAAAAATAATCAAGGATTAGGTTCCTTGGCATATATTAATATGTCTCTAGGTGTTAGATTTTCTGCTAAAGACTTTCAAAGTAAAGACGAAGGAGAAAAAGAATCAACATACGGAACTAGAGAAGAAATAGATTATATAAACTCAAATATTGCAGAATATATTGACTTTAATGTCCCTTGGTCGATAAATGCTAGCTATAATTTAAATAGGAGAAAGATTGGATTTAGAGATCCATCAATAACCCAAACACTTACATTCTCAGGTGATGTAAGTATAACAGAAAAGACTAAAATATCATTTAGATCTGGATATGACTTTAAATTTAAAATGTTAACTCAGACTAGTATTAACGCAACTAGAGACCTACATTGTTGGAGAATAAGCTTCAGCTGGGTTCCATTTGGGAGATTTCAATCTTACAACCTAACTATTAATGCAGTATCTGCTCTTCTCCAAGATTTAAAACTAGAGAAGAGAAGTAGATTTTTTGATAATCTCTAAGAATTTTCTGGTTTCATCTGAGGAAAGAATAAGACATCCTGTATGGAATCAGCATCTGTCATTATCATAGTTAACCTATCAATACCTATTCCAATACCTGCAGTTGGAGGCATTCCATACTCAAGAGCAGTTAGGTAATCTTCATCTAATACCATAGCCTCTTCATCACCTTTAATACCTAATTTAACTTGTTCTTCAAATCTTTTTCTTTGATCGAGAGGGTCATTAATCTCAGAAAATGCATTACAAATTTCCTTACCATTACATATAAGTTCAAACCTCTCTACTAGGCCTTCTTTAGATCTATGTTTTTTTGCAAGAGGAGACATCTCTATTGGGTAGTCAGTTATGTATGTTGGCTGAATAAGATTTGGTTCACATTTTTCTCCAAAGATTTCATCAATCAATTTACCTCTTCCCATCGTTTTATCTGTCTTTATCTTTAATGTTTTACATACATTCCTAAGATCTTTTTCATCCATATTAGATACATCTACTGATGTAAATTTTTCAATTGCCTCATACATAGAATATCTCTCCCATTTCTTTCCGAAGTCAATAATATTTCCACTACACTTAATTTTGGTATTGTTATTATTTACTTTTTTAACAATTCTTTTGAACATATCTTCAACAAAATCCATCATCCACAAATAATCTTTGTATGCAACATAAAATTCACATTGAGTAAACTCAGGATTATGAAACCTTGACATACCTTCATTTCTAAAATCTTTAGCAAACTCAAAAACTCCATCAAAGCCACCTACTATTAGTCTTTTTAAATACAATTCATTTGCAATTCTAAGGTAAAGAGGAATGTCCAAAGTATTATGATATGTTTTGAAAGGTCTTGCTGCTGCTCCACCATAGATTGGCTGAAGTATTGGGGTCTCTACCTCAAGAAAATTATTTTCATTTAAGACATTTCTTATCTCATTAACAATTGTAGATCGTTTAATAAATATATCTCTTGATTCAGGGTTAACAATAAGGTCAACATACCTTCTCCTATATTTTAATTCTTTATTACTAAATTCATCATGTTTCTTTGATTCTCCAGCATCATCTTTTGATTCCTTTACAACAGGAAGCGGCTTGACTGATTTAGATAAAACTTTTAACTCCTTAACGTGTAAAGAGGTCTCTCCCATTTGTGTTTTAAATACAAAACCTCTAACACCTATTATATCACCCAAATCTAATTTTTTCTTAAATATAGTATTATAGAGAGTTTTATCTTCTGTATCACATATATCGTCCCTTCTAACATAAATCTGGATTTTTCCTTTAGAATCTTGAATCTCAGCAAATGAGGCTGATCCCATAACTCTTCTTGACATTAGCCTACCTGCTAATGAAACATCGGAAAAGTTTTTTTTCTTTTCATCAAAATTATTTTTTATATCATCAGAGAAAGAATTAACCTCATAAACCTCAGAAGGGTAAGGGTCTATACCAAGCTCAATAATTTCTTCTCTAGACTTACGTCTTTGTTCTTCCTGTTCGCTTAAAATCATAGTTTCAATTTAAGTTTTTTCTTCTATTTATTTCCTTTTTTATTAATGTAAATTGTCTATTACTCTGTCCTTTAACTGAACTATTTTCATTAGCTCTTCTAATAAGGTATGGAATGGTTTTATCAATTGGTCCAAATGGTATTAATTTAACAATATTATAACCTAGACTTGACAAGGCATATGAAATATTATCACTCATTCCATATAATTGAGATAACCATATCCTTTTATCTTGAGGTCTTAAATTATTATCATTCATCAAATTAATTAAATATAAACTTGATTCTTCATTATGACTACCAATCCATAGTGAGGCTCTATCTATATTTTCAATACTGTATTTAAGAGATTCATTATATTCTTTATCTGTACTCAATTTGGATGGTTGTATAGGACTATTATAGCCCTTTTGAAGTGCCCTATTTCTTTCTTTTTCCATATAAGCACCACGAACAAGTTTTATACCATAAAAATATTTTTTTTCTTTAGATACTTCGAGGTTTTTTTTGATTTTTGATAGAGTACCTGTCCTATAACATTGATGAGTTAAAAATATAACAGAAGATTTTCTATTATAAATCTGCATTAACTCAATAGCAACATTATCAATAGCATCCTGAATCCAAGTCTCTTCAGCATCTATCAAGACCTGAACATTATTTCTTACAGCAGAATCACAAAGATCTACCAATCTTTTCTTAAATGATACGTATTCTTTTGAATCATAAGTATACTCTCCACTTGAAATTTTTTCTAATGAATCTATATCTAATAAACCAGTACATTTTATAGCAATAAATGGCAACCCTTCTCTACCTAGAAAATTAATAATATTAATGGAGTCTCTCTTATAATTCTCAAATCCTTCAACAGAAGATTCTGCTTCAATTGAATACTCGGGCATTGCACTTATATTATATTTTTTTAATGAAAGGAAAGTTTCTTTACAATCCTCAAGTGTTTCTCCTCCACAGAAATGGTTAAATATTGTGTTTTTGATTATTACCTTAAATGGGAGTCTTAATTTTAGAACTAAAAGAAGAAAAGCATTACCTATTTTAGTAAGTAGTGGATAGTCAAGAACAGAAAATAAAAAATAAGCTTTTGTTAGTTCAAAATTTGATTTATTAGTAAACGCTAATTCTGTGTTATTAAATAAGTTTTTTATATTTTTGTCCACTTACGTAAGTTGTAGTATTTATTACAAAAAGCAAAAATATAATAGAAATGAGCAAAAAGTTAAATATCGATCCAATTAATACATGGATAAAAAATGAAAACGATCCATTAATAATCTCAGGGCCATGTAGCGCAGAAACTTATGACCAACTTTTTGAGACTTGTAAGCAATTAAAATCTCATGGAATAAATCTAATGAGAGCTGGTGTTTGGAAGCCAAGAACTAGACCAGGAACATTTGAAGGAAATGGTGAGGAAGCCCTTAAATGGATCTCCGATATCAAAAAAGAACTAGATGTACAGTTTACTGTAGAGGTTGCAAATACTAGCCATATCGAATTAGCTTTAAAATATGGCATTGATATATTATGGATAGGTGCTAGAACAACTGTAAATCCTTTTTCAGTTCAAGAAATAGCAGACTCGTTAAAAGGTACTGACACTCCAATTCTTATCAAAAACCCTATAAATCCAGACCTCTCTCTTTGGATGGGTGCTCTAGAAAGAATAAATAAAGCTGGCATAAACAAACTTGGAGCAATCCATAGAGGATTTTCAATGACTGGAAAATCAAAATATAGATACATTCCTATGTGGAAAATTGCTATAGACCTTAAAAGTAATTTACCAAACCTTCCTGTCATCTGTGATCCATCTCATATATGTGGAAATAGAGATATGATTTTTGAAACATCTCAAAAAGCTTTAGATCTAGGTTATGATGGTTTAATAATTGAGTCACATATAGACCCTGATAATGCTTGGAGTGATGCTAAGCAACAGATTACTCCTGAAACTTTATCAAAGATGAAGAAAGATTTAAAGGTGAAAAATTCTAAAGAGGAAGAAAAATCATATCAACATCTTCTAAATGAAATTAGAGAAAATATTGATGATGTTGATAAAGAAATAATTGACATTATCTCTAAGAGGATTGGGCTTGTTGAGAAGATTGGTGAATTCAAGAAAGAACAAGATCTTACAACTTTTCAAGTTGACAGATGGAACGAGATATTTAAATCCAGAATTAATTGGGCAGTTGAAAAGGGATTAGAGAAAGATTTTATTGAGGATTTATATAAAGTTATTCACCTGGGTTCAATTAATGTTCAGAATAAAATAGTAAATAAAAAAAAGGCTAATTTTAAAATATGATTCCTGATCATATTCTAATTGGAAAGACTGAAAATAATTTATCTAAGATTATAAAATCTGGAAATTACTCTAAGGTTGCATTTCTTCTTGACACTAATACTTTAAATCATTGTTTTAATAGAATTTCTAATAGTATTGATTTCCAATATGAAAAAATTTTAATTGATGATGGTGAAGAAAATAAAAATTTAGAAACTTCAAAAAAAGTTTGGGATAAACTTATTGAATATAAATTTGATAGAAAATCAATTCTTATAAATTTAGGAGGTGGAGTTATTTGTGATCTAGGTGGCTTTGTTGCATCAACGTTTATGAGAGGTATTGATTTCATAAATATACCAACTACTCTTTTATCACAAGTAGATGCAAGTGTTGGCGGAAAACTTGGGATTGATTATAAAAATATAAAAAATATAATTGGAGTATTTAAAGAACCTAATAAGGTAATAATTGATACTAATTATTTAAATACATTATCAGAAAGAGAGTTAAAATCTGGTTATGCTGAAGTTATAAAACATTGTCTTATTAGAGATAAGATTATGTTTGATAAAATTTATAATCTAGAGTGGACAGATATTGACTGGGATTTTATAATTAATCACTCAATAAAAATAAAATCTGATATTGTTAAAAAAGATATAAAAGAAAATGGGCTTAGAAAAATATTGAATTTTGGTCATACTATTGGTCATGCAATTGAAACAACTTACCTAAATAAATTGGATAAATTTTTGCATGGTGAAGCTATTGCAATAGGAATGATTTGTGAAGCTTACATTTCAAATAATTTTAATAAATTAAGAAATGATGAACTCGAAAAAACAACAAACTATATAAGGAAAGTATTCAACTTATCTAAAGTTGAATACTATGATGAAATTATTAAAAATGCATATTTTGATAAAAAAAATCTTTCAGATAAGATAAGAATTTCGTCTTTAAAAGGTATAGGAAATTGTGAATATGATATTGTGATTAATGAAGATATAATAATTCAAAGTCTTGACTACTATAATCTAAAGTGTGATGGATAATTATACAATTAAATTTTTATCCACACCAAAAGATATATCTATAAAATTAAATGCTTCAAAAAGTGAAAGTAATAGATTAATTATTATAAAAGCATTAGCAAAAGAAGAGATAGAAATAAAAAACCTATCAAATGCAAATGATACATTACTTCTAAAAGACCTAGTAGATAACAATTTATCAAAAATATGGGATGCAGAAGATGCCGGGACAACTATGCGATTTCTCACATCATATTTATCGCTAAAAAAAGATAATGTATTATTGACAGGTACTGATAGAATGAAGAAAAGACCAATTAAGGTTTTAGTGGATGCGCTAAATAAAATAGGAGCAACTATTTCATACCAAGGAGAAGAAGGTTATCCACCATTAAAAATTCAAAGAAAAATTATTGAAAATAATAATAAAGTTGAAATAAGAGGAGATGTAAGTAGCCAATACATATCCTCTCTACTTTTGATTGCTCCAAAACTTAAAGATGGGATACAAATAAATATAATAAAACCCTTCTACAGTAAGCCTTATGTTAAAATGACTCTTCGACTAATGGAATTTTTTGGTGTGATTTATAAATTTGATAATAATCAAATTAAAATAAAAAGTCAGGATTATGTAGGAGGTACCTATTCTGTAGAATCAGATTGGTCCGCAGCAAGTTACTGGTACAGCATATTATCTATCAATAAAAATATTGAAAAAATTAATCTATTAGGTTTAAGAAAGAACTCCTTACAAGGAGATCAAATTATTTCAAAGATAATGTCATTAATAGGTATAAATACTACTTACAATAAAAATGGAATTGAGATAATTAAGAAAAACAGCATATGTGATTATATTGAATTAGATTTTAAAGATTGTCCTGATTTAGCCCAGACTGTTCTTGTAGTAGCCGCTTTCCATAAAATAAAACTAAAAATTTATGGAGTAGAAAGCCTAAAAATTAAAGAAACTAATAGACTAAATGCCATGAGAAATGAGCTAAATAAAATTGGAGTAATATTTTATGAAAAAGGAGATTTTTGGATACTAGAAAGAAGAGATAAAAAATTTCCTATATCAGTTTCAATAGATACATATAAAGATCACAGAATGGCAATGGCATTTGCGCCGCTAGCATCAGAGATAAATATATCAATAAATAACCCTGAAGTAGTAAATAAGTCTTACCCAATGTTCTGGGATGATATGAAAAAAGCAGGATATAATATTACTTAATATATCTGAAATCTTGACCTTTTTTAATATTAAGCACAGATTCATACATCAGACATATACAGCTTTCAACATCATCTTTATGAACTGTCTCAACAGTTGTATGCATATATTTTAAAGGTAAAGATATTAGTGCAGAAGCTACCCCATCATTAGAGTAGGCAAATGCATCAGTATCAGTTCCTGTAAATCTTGAGGCTGCCATTAACTGATGAGAGATTTTATTTTTCTTCGCTGTTTCTATAAGTAATTTCAATAAATTATTCTGAACTGCAGGTCCAAAAGTTAACGCAGGTCCTTTACCTGCTTTAATATCTCCACTTTTTTTCTTATCATACATAGGAGAATTTGTATCATGAGTGACATCTGTAACTATAGCAACATCTGGATTTATTCTCTCAGCTATCATCTGAGCACCTCTCAAACCAATTTCTTCTTGCACTGAATTAACAACATATAATCCAAAATCTAATTTCTTTTTGTTTTGATGAAGTCTTTTAGCTACCTCTGCAATCATAAAACCTCCCATTCTATTATCAAGAGCTCTTCCAGTATAATATTTTTTATTTAGTACCATAAGCTCATCTTCAAAAGTAATTACACACCCTACATGTATCCCTAAGGCTTCAACTTCTTTCTTAGAAGAACAACCCACATCAATAAAAATATTTTTAAGAGATGGAGTTTGCTCAGTCTTTGGGTCTCTTACATGGATTGCTGGCCAACCAAAAACTCCTTTCACAATTCCTTTATCTGTTTGAATATTCACTCTTTTTGAGGGAGCAATTTGATGATCTGAACCACCATTTCTAATTACATAGATATAACCATCATCTGTGATATAATTTACAAACCATGATATTTCATCTGCATGAGCTTCAATAACAACTTTATATTTTGATTCAGGATTTATAACTCCAACAACTGTACCGTATGTATCAGATATATATTCATCCACATATGGGCTAATATAATCTAGCCAAATCCTTTGGCCTGATGACTCAAATCCTGTAGGTGAGTGGTTATTCAAATACTTAAACAAAAATTCTTCGCTATGTTTATCCATTATTCTTCTATTACGTAAAAAATGTCTTCAGACTCTTTTTTCATTAAATATTCTTCTCTTGCATACTTCTCCAAAATTTCTTCATCACTTTCAAACTTTTCTTTATCTATAGTGACTTTATCAATCTCTTGTATATAAAATTCCTTTTCCGTCCTTAACTCATCTAATTTCTCAGATAATCTAAACCTATTAATAAACCCATTAGAGTCAATTATTGTCATCCAAATAAGAAAAGAAATAAAAAAAAGAAAATAAAAATTTCTTAAAAGATCTCTAAACTTTTTGAAAACCATATTCCAAATATAATTATTTATTTAGAAGGAAATTTTGCTTTTTCATCCAAATCCTCTTCTATTCTAAGAAGCTGATTATATTTAGCAGTTCTATCAGATCTAGATAATGAACCTGTCTTGATCTGTCCAACATTTAATCCAACTGCAATATCAGATATAGTAGAATCTTCTGTCTCTCCAGACCTATGTGATACAACAGCAGTCCAGCCTGAATCTTTTGCTAAGTTTATTGCACTTATAGTTTCTGTCAATGTACCTATTTGATTTGGCTTTATAAGAATAGAATTTGCACTTTTATCTTTAATAGCTTTTTTGAGATATTTTAGGTTAGTGACAAGCAAATCATCTCCAACTATCTGACACCTATCGCCAATTGAACTTGTAAGCATACCCCAACCTTCCCAATCGTTTTCATCACAACCATCTTCAATACTATCAATTGGATAATTATCTACTAAACTTTTTAAAAAATCCACTTGATCTTGAGAACTTCGGACATCTCCTTTATTACCCTCAAAAAGACGGTAATCATATAACCCATCTCTATAAAATTCAGATGCAGCACAGTCCATAGCTAATGTAATATCTTTACCAGGTACAAAACCTGCCTTTTCTATAGACTTTAATATAGTTTCTATAGCCTCTTCAGTACCACCTATAAAATTTGGAGCAAATCCACCTTCATCACCAACTGCAGTGCTTAACTTTTTATCTTTTATTATTGACTTTAAAGTATGAAATATCTCAGCACCATATCTTAGAGCATCACTAAATGAATTTGCACCCACTGGCCTTATCATGAACTCTTGAAAAGCAATAGGAGCATCAGAATGAGAACCACCATTAATTATATTCATCATAGGAACAGGCAATAAATTAGCTTTATCTCCACCTAAATGTTTATATAATGGTATACCATTGAGATTAGATAAAAGGTGAGCATAAGCTAGTGAAACACCTAATATAGCATTAGCACCAAGGTTTGATTTATTATGAGATCCATCAAGATCTATTAGTAAATTATCAATTTCTTTTTGATTATTAAAACTCTTTCCAAGTAACTCGCTAGAAATAGTAGTATTAATATTATTAACTGCTTTGGTAACTGCTTTACCAAGATATTCTTTACCGCCATCTCTAAGCTCGACAGCTTCGTTTTCACCAGTAGAAGCACCAGAAGGAACAGCTGCTCGACCCATGATATTATCAGAATAAATATCAACCTCAACTGTAGGATTTCCTCTAGAATCTAAAATCTGTCTCCCTTTGACTTTTGTTATCTTACTCACCCTTAATCATATTTATAAAGTCATCAAATAAATATCTTGAATCATGAGGGCCTGGAGATGACTCAGGGTGATACTGAACTGAAAAAGCTTTTTTACCTTTAACTTTAATCCCTTCGACTGTGTTATCATTAAGATTTACATGTGTCAATTCTAAGGATGTTGATTTTTTTATTTCTTCCATGGAAACACCAAACCCATGATTCTGAGAAGTTACCTCAGATTTTCCTGAGGATAAATTCTTTACAGGATGATTTATTCCTCGGTGTCCATTATGTAATTTGTAGGTTGATACATCACTTGCTCTAGCTAAAATTTGATGGCCCAGACATATACCAAACACTGGCTTATTTTTTTCTATAATTTCTTTCACTGTACTAACCGCATAATCCATAGAAGCAGGATCACCTGGTCCATTAGATATAAAGTAACCATCAGGCTTCCATTCTTGCATCTTTTCAAAAGAAGTTTTAGCAGGAAAAACTTTACAATAAACTCCCCTTTCACTAAAATTTTTAAGTATTGATTTTTTACAACCAAGATCTAACACTGCAACCTTAAGGTCAGAATTTTTATCTCCAAATGTATATTCATTTTTTGTTGTTACTTTAGAAGATAATTCTAAATTTTTCATTGGAGGAACAGCATCAAGAAGACTTTTAAGTTTTTTAGGATCAAGTATTTCACTAGAAATTATAGCATTCATTGCACCTTTATCTCTTATATATTTTACTAATTTCCTAGTGTCTATATCATAAATAGCAACAGTATTATTTTTTATAAAATATTCTTCTAAACTCTCACCAGAATTATATCTACTATAAACTTCAGAATACTCATTTATAATTACCCCATTAATTTGAGGAAGATCACTTTCCTGTTCTTCATCAACTGTACCATAATTCCCTATATGTGAAGAGGTGTTAATTATTATCTGTCCAAAATATGAAGGATCAGTATAGATTTCCTGATAACCAGTCATGCCAGTATTAAAACATATTTCGCCAGTAGCAATACCAATTTTACCGAGAGATGTGCCTTCGAAGATAGAGCCATCTTCTAGTAACAGAACTGCTGATTTTCTAGATTTCAATTCCATTTTTGTCCCAAAAATATATAATAAAAAAGGGATTAAATAAATTTAATCCCTTTAAATTATCAATTTCAAAAAAGATACTATTTCGATTTTTTATCTTTTGAGTCTTTTGTATCTTTTTTAACTACTTTTTTTTCTTTTTTAATAGCTTTTGGTTTATTATCAGATCCTACATCCGCTGTAGATTTCTTTCTTCTTCTTCTTCTAGGTTTAGTAGTTTTATCACTTTCATCAACTCCTAACAACAAGGTATTATAATCAACCAATTCTATTATAGACATCTCGGCATTATCACCAAGTCTAAATCCAGTTTTAATAATTCTAGTATAACCACCAGGTCTAGAGGAAATCTTTTCTGATACTTTATTAAATAACTCATTAACAGCTTCCTTATTTTCTAGAAGAGAAAACACTAATCTTCTAGAGTGTGTTGTATCAGATTTAGATTTTGTCAATAATGGTTCAACAAATTTTCTTAGAGCTTTAGCTTTAGCCAAAGTAGTCTCAATCTTCTTATGTAATATTAAAGATGATGCCATATTGGAAAGCATAGACTTTCTATGTGGCGCTTTTCTACTTAAATGGTTAAATCTTTTCCCGTGTCTCATTAATCTAAATTATACTTAGTTAAATCCATTCCAAAATTAAGACCTTTGACATCTACAAGTTCCTCAAGTTCAGTTAATGATTTTTTACCGAAATTTCTGAATTTCATCATATCAGATATTTCAATACTCACAAGGTCACCTAAAGTTTTGATATCAGCAGCTTTAAGACAATTATATGCTCTAACTGACAGATCAAGATCATTTAATGAGGTCTTAAGAAGTTTTCTCATATGAAGTAATTCTTCATCAACTACTTCTATTTCATCAGAATTATCTTCTGCAAACTCCATATCCTTGTCAGAGAATAAATAGAAATGTTTAATTAATAACTGAGCTGATCCCTTTAAAGCATCTTCAGGATGAATAGAACCATCAGTTTGAATATCTAAAATCAATTTCTCAAAGTCAGTTTTTTGCTCTACTCTAGTATTTTCTATATTATATTTAACATTAATTATTGGAGTAAATACAGAATCAATAGAAATAAAATCTACATCAGAAGAATTAGAATTATTTTCTTCAGATGACACATATCCTCTACCTCTTTCTATTTTAAGCTCAATTGAAAATTTAACTTTTTTACTAAGTGTACAAATCTCTTGATCAGGATTTAATACCTCGTAAGAGCTAGTACTCTTAGCTATATCTCCACCTGTTAGTGTTCCCTTTTTATCGAAAGAAACTACCACACTCTTATCTGGATTTTCAGTCAATGACTTAAATCTTATAGTTTTTAGATTTAAGATTATCTCAGAAGCATCCTCTACTATACCGTCTATAGTTGAAAACTCATGTTGTATACCTGGAATTTTGATACCAGTAATTGCATATCCTTCTAAGGAGGATAATAATACTCTTCTTACCGCATTACCAATAGTTAGTCCGTAACCTGGTTGAAGTGGAGAGAATGTAAAAATACCGTGGAAATCATCGGCTTTTTCCATTACTATCTTATCTGGTAATTGAAATGAAAGTAGTGACATAATTTTTAAAGTTTATTTATACAATATTTTTTATTTTGAATACAATTCAACAATTAATTGTTCATTAATATTTTCTGGAATTAATTCTCTTTCTGGATAGGTAACAAGTTTTCCAAGAAGAGATTTATCATCCCACTCTAACCACTTGTACTTATTTGCAGTTTTATTAGATACGCTTTCTGATATAGCAACAAGAGATTTAGAACGTTCTCTTACAGCAATCATATCACCTTCTTTTAAAGTGTATGAAGGAATATTAACAAGGTTTCCGTTAACTGTAATATGCTTATGGACTACTAACTGTCTAGCTGATCTTCTGGTTGGAGCAATACCTAATCTATAAACAACATTGTCAAGTCTTGCTTCAAGAAGTTGTAATAAGTTTTCTCCTGTAATACCATCTTTTCTCGTAGCCTTATCAAACATATTTCTAAACTGTTTTTCTAAAATGCCATATAGGTATTTAGCCTTTTGTTTTTCAGCAAGCTGAATAGCATACTCTGATTTTTTTCTTCTCCTACCTCTTCCATGTTGACCTGGAGGGTGAGGTTTTTTTTCTAATGCCTTAGTGTCACCAAATATAGGTTCTCCATATTTTCTTGAAATCTTAGATTTAGGTCCAGTATATCTTGCCATTATTTAATAATTTAAACTCTTCTTCTTTTTGGTGGTCTACATCCATTATGTGGTAACGGAGTTACATCATTAATAGACATAACATCTAATCCAGCATTTTGCATGGCTCTGATGGCTGAATCTCTTCCAGCACCAGGACCTTTTATAAAAATATCTACTTTTCTTAGACCAAGTTCAAATGCAGTTTTAACAGCATCTTCAGTTGCTATCTGAGCTGCAAAGGGTGTATTTTTTTTAGAACCTCTAAAACCCATTTTTCCAGCAGAAGACCATGAGATAACCTGACCTGTTTCGTTAGTAATAGAAATGATGATATTATTAAAAGAACACTTTATATGAGCTTGCCCATTAGTTTTAACAACAACAACTCTCTTTTTAGACTTATCTTTCTTCTTATTCATTATTTAACTGCTTTCTTTTTATTTGCAACTGTTTTTCTTTTACCTTTTCTTGTTCTGGAGTTATTTTTTGTCTTCTGACCACGAACAGGAAGACCTTTTCTATGTCTTAATCCCCTGTAACAACCAATATCTAATAACCTTTTGATATTAAGCCTTACTTCAGATTTCAGATCACCTTCTGTCTTGAATTCATTAGAAATAATATTTCTTATTTTATTTGACTCCTCTTCGGTCCAATCAGAAACCTTTTTTTCTAAGGCTACTCCCGCCTCATTTAATATTTTTATAGCAGAGCTTCTACCAAGACCATATATGTAAGTCAAGGCGATTTCTCCTCTTTTATTATCTGGAATATCTATACCTGCAATTCTCATAATTTATCCTTGCCTCTGTTTAAATCGAGGATTTTTTTTATTAATTACATAAACCTTTCCCTTCCTTCTTATGACTTTACAGTCACTACTTCTTTTCTTAACTGATGCTTTAACTTTCATTTTACTTATATCTAAATGTTATTCTAGCTTTTGTTAAATCATATGGTGACATCTCAAGTTTTACCTTATCTCCAGGCAAGAGTCTAATGTAAAACATTCTCATCTTACCAGAGATATGAGCCGTCACAATATGCCCATTGTCTAATTTAACTCTAAACATAGCATTAGATAGTGCTTCTGTCACTATACCATCTTGTTCTATCGCTTTCTGTTTAGCCATAATTAAACGCTTCTTCCTTTTATTTTTCCTGATTTCATCATGCCATCATAATGTCTCATCAGTAAATAACTTTCTATTTGCTGCAGAGTATCCAATATTACTCCAACCATAATTAACAAAGATGTTCCACCATAAAACTGAGCGAAACTCTGGTTTACACCAAACATCATTGCAAAAGCAGGTAGTATTGCTACTACAGCTAATAGAATAGAACCTGGAAGAGTTATCCTATCCATCACATTAGATATAAAATCCGATGTTTCAGGACCAGGTTTAATTCCCGGAATAAATCCGTTATTTCTTTTCATATCATCAGCCATTTTATTAGGATTGACTGTAATTGCGGTATAAAAAAATGTAAACGCAATTATCAATACTGCAAAGGTTACATTATACAACCATGACTGCATGTTTGAAAAAGAGGTTGCAATATATTGAAAAAAATCTGAATTTTCAGCAAACTGGAGGCCAATTATAGCAGGTAAAAACATCAGAGCCTGAGCAAAAATAATAGGCATAACTCCAGAAGAATTAACCTTTAAAGGAAGATATTGTCTTTTACCACCATAAAGGCTACTACCTACTACTTGTTTTGCATACTGAACAGGAATTCTTCTTATCGCTTGAACAAGCATAATTGTAAACATCACTACTAAAAATAGCACTCCTATTTCAATTAGAAAGAATAGAGCCTGGTTCATACCTCTAGATAGAGCCTCAGCAACTATACTTCCAGGGAATCTTGAGATTATACCTATCATTATAAGCATGGAAATACCATTTCCTATCCCCTTATCAGTTATCTTTTCTCCAAGCCACATACAGAATATTGTACCAGAGGTTAGAATCACTAAACTAGAAATCGTAAATAAAAATTTATTTTGTACTAGAATAGCTTCTGCAGGTATAGTTCCTGATATATATGCTGTACTTTGAAATAGACATATAACTATTGTCAAGTACCTAGTTATTTGAGTCATTTTTTTTCTACCACTATCTCCCTCTTTCTGTAATTTCTGAAAATAAGGTAAAGCAACGCCAAGAAGTTGCACTACAATTGAAGCAGATATATATGGCATAATTCCAAGAGCAAAAATTGAAGCATTACTAAATGCACCTCCTAGAAAAGTATCAAGTAAACCAAAAATACCACCTGCACTCTGCTGTAACTTCGATGGATCAATTCCAGGAAGTACCACAAAAGAACCTAATCTAAAAATTATCAAAAAGAATACAGTATTGATAATTCTATCTCTTAGCTCTTCAATGGAGAAGATATTCTTAATTGTTTCAAAAAGTTTAATCATTTATCAATTTCTTAACTTTCCCTCCTGATTTCTCAATAGATTTAACTGCTGAAGCTGAAAAATAATGGGAAGTGACATTTACTTTAGCTTTTAACTTACCTCTGCCAAGTACTTTTATAAGATCAGACTTTTTCGCATAACCATTTTTAATTAAGAATTCTGGATTAATCTCTTTTACCTTAGATGCTTCACAAAGTGTTTGAATCGTATCTAAATTTATAGGTTTCGTTTCTATCCTATTTGGAGATCTAAAACCAAATTTTGGAACTCTTCTATATAATGGCATTTGACCACCCTCAAACCCAGCTTTTCTAGAATATCCTGATCTAGACTGAGCACCTTTATGTCCTCTAGTTGATGTCCCACCTCTTCCAGAACCCTGTCCTCTAGCTATCCTCTTACCTGGTTTTGTTGATCCTTCTGCTGGTTTTAAAGTATGTAATTTCATTATTTTACCTCTTTTACTTCAATTAAATGATTTACTTTATTGATCATACCTCTAATCTGAGGTGTCATTATTTTTTCTACAGTTCTATTAATTTTACCAAGGCCAAGAGCTGCAATTGTCTTCTTCTGTCTAGAAGTTTGAGAAATTGTACTCTTAACTTGAGTTATAGAAACTTTAGTCTTTTTTTCTTTAGCCATTGAATACCTTTTTTAAACTTACACCTCTTTGCTTAGCAATTGCTAGAGGATCTCTTAGTCTAATCAATCCATCAAAGGTTGCTTTTACAACGTTATGAGGGTTTGAAGATCCTTTTGATTTTGCTAAAACATCTTTTATACCTGCACTTTCCATAACAGCTCTCATAGCACCTCCAGCTATTACTCCAGTTCCTGGTGAAGCAGGCTTCATAAGAACTAGCCCACCGCCATATTTACCTAAAATTTCATGAGGAATTGTATTTTTATATACAGGAACATTAATAAGGTTTTTCTTAGCATCATCAGTTCCTTTAATAATAGCATTAGTGACCTCATTAGCTTTACCTAATCCATAACCAACAACTCCGTTTTCATTACCAACCACAACAATAGCAGAAAAACTAAACCTTCTACCACCTTTAACTACCTTAGCTACTCTTTGAATTGAGACAACTTTTTCTTTTAATTCTAAATCACTTGCTTTTATGTTATTCATATTATTAAAAAATTAATCCTCCTTCTCTTGCCCCATCAGCAAAAGATTTTATTTTACCATGATATACGTACCCTCCTCTATCAAAAAGTACTTTTTTGATTCCTTTTTTCTTAGCTTTTTCAGCGAGTTTCATTCCAACCTCTTTTGAGGATTCTATATTATTCTTTCCAAATTTCTTTATATCAACTGAAGAGCAAGAAACTAAGGTATTACCACTCATATCATCAATAATCTGAGAGTATATTGCTTTGTTACTTTTAAATACTGAAACTCTAGGTCTCTCCTTAGTACCTGATATTTTAGATCTGATACTTTTTCTTATTTTAAGTCTTCTTTTTTCTTTGTTTACACTCATAATTTTAAAATTTATGCGGCAGCAGTTTTACCAACTTTCCTTCTAACATACTCGCCAACAAACTTAACCCCTTTACCTTTGTAAGGCTCAACTGGTCTAAGTGATTTCAATTTTGCAGAAATTTGTCCAATCAATTGTTTATCAATACCGTTTAAAGTGATAACAGGAGCTTTACCTTTCTGTGTTTCTGTTGCAACTTTTAATTCATCAGGTATTTGAAAGTAAATATTATGAGAATACCCTAGACTTAAATTAAGTAAATTTCCTTGGTTAGAAGCTTTATATCCTACACCAACTAATTCTAGTTTATGTTCGTATCCTTCTGAAACACCATGAACAGCATTATTAATTAAAGATCTGTATAGGCCATGAAGAGATTTATGTCTTTTTTGTTCGGATGGTCTACTTACTGTTAGAATGTTATCTTCAATTTTTATCTTAAAGTCAGAATCAAATTTCTGATTAAGTTCACCCTTAGGACCTTTAACATTAATAACAGAACCGTTTACATTTACCGAAACGCCTTCTGGGATTGAAACTGGATTTAAACCTATTCTAGACATAATATTTAATTAATAAACATAACATAAAACTTCTCCACCTATCTTTAACTTTCTAGCCTCTTTATCTGTAATCACACCTTTAGAAGTAGATAAGATTGCAATTCCTAACCCATTAATTACTCTAGGTAAATTTTCAAAGTTTACATACTTTCTTAAACCTGGCTTACTTATTCTTGAAATCTTTTCAATAGCAGATAAATTAGTTCTAGGGTTATATTTAAGGGCAATTTTAATAGTCCCTTGTGGACCATTATCCTCAAACTTATAGTTGGTTATAAAGCCCTTATCATGAAGGACTTTTGTTATTTCTTTTTTAATATTTGAAGCAGGAATCTCAACAATTCTTTTATTTGCTCTAATAGCGTTTCGAATCCTTGTTAAAAAGTCTGCAATTGTATCAGTGTTCATATTCTTTTTTTAAAAAGCTTGCAAATTTAATCAATTAAAGTAAAAGTTACCAACTAGCTTTTGTTATCCCAGGTATTTTACCTTCAGAAGCCATTTTTCTAAATTCTAATCTAGAAATCCCAAATTTTCTCATATAACCCTTTGGTCTACCAGATAAACTACATCTATTATGTAGTCTTACAGAAGATGAGTTTCTTGGAAGCTTATCAAGTCCTTCCCAGTCACCTTTAGCCTTAAGCTCTGCCCTTTTTGCAGCGAGCTTTTCAACAAGCTTTCTTCTTTTTAGGTCTCTAACTTTAACTGCGTTTTTTGCCATAATTTAAATTTAATTTTTAGAGATGAAAGGCATTCCAAAAGCCTTTAACAACTCATAACTTTCTTTATCGGTATTTGAATCAATAACAATAGTGATATTCATTCCTGTAACCTTATTAATTTTATCAATACTTATCTCTGGAAAGATAATCTGCTCTTTGACTCCTAAAGTATAATTACCATTACCGTCAAAGCCTTTATTATTAAGACCCCTAAAATCTCTAACCCTAGGAAGGGATACAGAAATTAATCGATCTAAAAACTCATACATGATATTCCCTCTTAATGTAACCTTAGCTCCAATTGGTAGATCCTCCCTTAACTTAAAGTTTGAAATAGATTTCTTAGCTTTTGTAGCGACTGCTTTCTGACCAGTTATTAAAGTAAGTTCGTCAACACCAGCCTGAATTAATTTTTTGTCATTAACTGCTGCCCCCAAACCCTGATTAATAGCAATTTTCTTAATCTTTGGAACCTGCATAACAGACTTATATTGAAGCTTTTCCATTAGACCTGGAGCAATTTCATCAATATACTTTTTCTTTAATCTTGGAAATTCCATTATTATATTATTTTATTTGTTTTCTTAGATAACCTTTCGATTTTACCTTCTTTATTTCTTTTTCTATAAATCTTAGTTGGCTTCCCATCTGATGGATCAACTAACATTAAGTTACTTATATGAATTGGAGACTCTTGTTTTTCAATACCTCCCTTAGGGTTATCAGCAGAAGGCTTAATATGCTTTGTTGAAAGGTTAAGACCTTCTACAATTGCCTTATACTTAGATGGGAATACTGTAAGAACCTTAGCAGACTTACCTTTATCATTTCCAGACAAAATATAAACTGTATCTCCTTTTTTAATATGTATTTTCATTTATATCTATTTATAGTACCTCAGGTGCTAGTGAAAGTATTTTCATAAAGTTTTTTTCTCTAAGCTCTCTAGCTACTGGACCAAATACTCTAGTACCTTTAAGCTCATCATTCTCATTTAATAAAATTGCTGCATTATCTTCAAACCTTATATAAGATCCATCTCTTCTCCTTACTTCTTTTTTTGTTCTAACAACAACAGCTCTTGTCACAGCACCCTTCTTAACAGAACTTGAAGGTATTGCATGTTTTACAGTGACAACAATCTTGTCTCCTACTGAAGCATATCTCTTCTTAGTACCACCTAGTACTCTTATACAAAGAACCTCTTTGGCACCACTATTATCAGCAACTTTTAATCTACTTTCTTGTTGTATCATAACTATTTTACTTTTTCAACTATTTTAGTTAATCTCCACCTCTTATTTTTACTTATTGGTCTAGTTTCCATCACCCTCACTAAATCACCAATATCACATTGATTTTGTTCATCATGAGCAGTAAGTTTTGAGGATTTCTTTACAAATTTACCATAAATTGGATGCTTAACTCTCCTCTGAACCTCAACTGTAATAGTCTTATCCATTTTATTACTTGTTACAATTCCTTCTCTCTGTTTTCTTAAATTTCTGTCCATATCATTAAGCTTTTAATGCCTTATTATTTATTTCTGTTTTTATTCTTGCAACAAATCTTCTTGCAACTTTAATTCTCATAGGGTTCTCAATTGGAGTGGCAGCGTGAGAAAAAATTAATTTTTCAAGGTTTTCTTTTTCAACAACCAACTTCTTTTGAAGTTCTTCAACCGATAAAGCTCTTAATTCTGAATTCTTCATATTATTCTGCGTAATCTCTTCTAGTTACAAATTTTGTTCTAACAGGTAATTTCTGGGCAGCTAATCTCAAAGCCTCTTTAGCTTCAGCAATAGTTACACCACCTACCTCAAACATTATTGTTCCAGGTTTTACAACAGCGACCCAATACTCAGGTGCACCTTTACCTTTACCCATCCTAACCTCAGCAGGTTTTTTTGTGATTGGCTTATCTGGGAAGATTCTAATCCAGACTTGACCTTCTCGCTTCATTTTTCTTGTAACAGCAATCCTAGCAGCTTCAATTTGTCTAGATGTAATCCATCCAGCTTCTAGTGACTTAGTTCCAAAAGAACCAAAACTTATAGTATGTCCCCTCTGAGCAATACCCTTTACTCTGCCTTTCTGTTTTTTTCTAAATTTTGTTCTTTTAGGTTGTAACATTTTTTTTTAATTAAGCTTTAAAAGTATTTTTACTTCCTACATTCAAGGATAAACTTCTTTTACCTACAACTTCACCCTTATAAACCCATACCTTAACTCCAATTTTTCCATAAATAGTTTGAGATTCACATATTGCGTAATCAATATCAGCTCTAATTGTATGTAATGGAGTTTGACCTTCTTTATACTGTTCTGATCTAGCCATCTCAGCACCACCAATTCTACCTGAAACTTTGACTTTAATTCCCTTAGCTCCAACTCTCATTGCAGATGCAATAGCCTGCTTCATAGCTCTTCTGTGTGATATTCTAGCTCTCAACTGTTGAGCAATGGAGTCACCAATTAGCTTTGCATCAATCTCTGGTCTTTTAATTTCGAATATATTTATTTGGATATCTTTACCTGTAATTTTCTTAAGTTCATTTTTAAGCTTATCAACTTCAGAACCACCTTTACCAATAATAATACCAGGTCTTGCGGTATGAATTGTAATCTCCAACAATTTCATTGTTCTCTCTATTACAACTTTAGAAATACCACCTCTAGGTATTCTAAGTGCTATATAGTTTCGTATTTTATGATCTTCAACAATTTTTTCAGAGAAGTTTTTTCCTCCATACCAGCTAGATTCCCAGCCTTTTATAATTCCTAGTCTTAGACCTGTTGGATTAATTTTTTGCCCCATCTTTTTTATTTTGTTTATTTAAGCTATCTAAAACGATTGTAACATGATTTGATCTCTTTCTAATTCTATGTGCTCTACCCTGTGGTGCAGGTCTTAACCTTTTAATCATTTTACCACCATTAACATAAATTTCTTTTATGTATAATTCCGCATCCTCAATCTTCTCTTCTTTATTCTTTTCTTGCCAATTAGAAATACCAGATAGAAGAAGCTTTTCTAGTCTCTTAGAACCAACTTTAGAGTCAAATTTTAAAGTATTTAATGCTAAATCAACACCCATACCTCTGATAAGGTCTGCTATCAATCTCATTTTTCTAGGAGAGGTTGGGACGTTATTAAGTTTTGCTATAGCTTCCATTATCTATTTTTTTTATTGACATGTCCTCTAAAATTTCTTGTAGGAGAAAACTCTCCAAGTTTATGACCTACCATATTCTCTGTTACATATACAGGAATGAACTTATTTCCATTATGTACAGCAAATGTATGTCCAACAAAATCTGGAGAGATCATTGATCTTCTTGACCAGGTTTTTATAACACCTTTATTGCCTTTATCATTAGCATCTTCAACCTTTTTTCTAAGTCTGAAATCTATGTATGGTCCTTTTTTTAATGATCTAGCCATTTTTTACTTTCTTTTTTTAATAATAAGTTTATCAGAATATTTATTTTTCTTTCTAGTCTTTAGACCCTTACTGTAAAGTCCATTCCTTGATCTAGGATGTCCTCCACTAGCCTTACCTTCACCACCACCCATAGGATGATCAACAGGATTCATAGCAACAGCTCTAACTCTAGGCCTTTTACCTAACCATCTGTTTCTACCGGCTTTACCTAACCTTGTATTCATGTGGTCAGAATTTGATACGGCGCCAATTGTAGCTCTACAAGTTAAAAGAACTAATCTCATCTCTCCTGATGGTAATTTTAAAGTTGCATACTTACCTTCTTTTGCAACGAGCTGAACATATGAGCCAGCACTTCTTGCCATTGCAGCACCTTTCATAGGGAATAATTCTACATTATGAATTATTGTTCCTAATGGTATTTTGTCTAAACTCAGACAATTTCCAACTTCTATCGGTGACGAATTACCCGAAACAATTTTCTGACCAACTTTAAGACCATTTGGAGCAATAATATAACTCTTTACACCATCAACATATGATACTAAAGCAATATTAGCTGACCTATTTGGGTCATATTCAATAGTTTTAACAGTCGCTTCAATGTCATCTTTTGTCCTTTTAAAGTCAATAACTCTCATTTTTCTTTTGTGGCCACCGCCAATATTTCTAACAGTCATTTTTCCACTACTATTTCTACCACCAGATTTTTTAAGAGACTTAAGTAGCGACTTTTCAGGAGAACTTGAAGTTATCTCATCAAAAGAAGGAGCAATTCTAAATCGAAGACCTGGAGTAACTGGTTTAATTTTCTTAGACATCTCTTAAAATTTAAATTTGTGAGTAAAAATCAATAAACTCACCTTCTTTTAGTTGAACAATAGCTTTCTTATATGATGGTTTTCTACCACTTACAATACCTGTTTTAGTAAACTTTGATACAGATTTACCTAAGACATTTATAGTATTAACACTAACTACATTAACATCATAAGTTTTCTCAACAGCTTTCTTAACTTGAACTTTATTAGCTTTTGTATCTACAATAAAGGAAAACTTACCTTTATCATTAGATGAAGTTGCCTTTTCAGTAAGAATTGGTTTTATTAGTATGGCCATTTTACTTTAAAATTTCATTTATTTTTTTTACTGAATCCTCAACAAAAAGTATGCTGTCAGCATTTACAATATCGTAAGTGTTAATATCTTCAACCTTTTTAACTGTTGCGTTTTTCAAATTATTTGAAGATAGTATTATATTTTTATGATTTTCAGAAGTTAAAAGCAACGTTTTTTTATTTTGAATTGAAAAATTTGAGAGAATGCTAACATATTCCTTAGTCTTTGGGGACTTTAAGTCAAAATTCTCTAGTACTACAACTGATTTCTCCTTTATCTTATGAGATAGTGCGGACTTCCTGGCTAAATCTTTTACTTTTCTATTTATTTTATTTTTATATTCTCTTGGCTCTGGACCAAATATTTGACCTCCACCTTTAAAAAGAGGTGATTTAATACTTCCAGCTCTAGCTGTACCAGTTCCCTTTTGTTTTTTTATCTTTCTGGTAGAACCAACTATCTCAGACCTGCCTTTAACTTTACTATTACCTTGTCTCTGGTTAGCTAAATAACTTTTAACATCAAGATATATGGCATGATCATTAGGTTCGATAGAAAAAATCTTATCTGAAAGTGTAATTTTTTTTCCACTAGTTTTCCCTGAAATTTTATTTATATCTACTTTCATTAACTTTTAATTTGATAAAACTACATATGTGTCTTTAGAACCAGGAACAGATCCGCCGACATAAATTAAATTATCTTTTTGATCAATCTTTAAAATCTTAAGGTTTTGCATCGTCACCTTGTCACCACCCATTCTACCCCCCATTCTCATTCCTTTAAAAACTCTAGAAGGGGTTGAACCTGCTCCAATAGAACCAGGAGCTCTATTTCTATTATGTTGTCCATGTGTACTCTGACCAACTCCACCAAAATTATGTCTTTTTACAACTCCTTGGAAACCTTTACCTTTTGAGATTGATGTAACATCTAGAAATTCGTTTTCATTAAATACATCCTCAAGCTTAACTTCCATTCCTAATTTAACTTTACTATCAAATTCTTTTCTAAAGTTTCTGAACTCTACTAATTTCTTCTTGGGTGAAACATTAGAAACTGCGAAATGACCTTTTAAAGATTTATTCACCTTACTAGACTTTAGGTCATCATAAGAAAGTTGAATTGCTCTGTAACCATCTTTGTCTCTATCTTTAATTTGAGTGACAAAACATGGCCCTGCCTCGATAACAGTACAACCTATACTTCTTCCTCTACTATCGAAGACACTAGTCATACCCAATTTCTTTCCTATAATTCCTGACATTTTGTATATATTCTTTACCTAAAATGTGTGCAAAGATAACAATTTAAGATATTCTGTCAAATAATAGAAAAGTTATTTTTAATAAAAAATTGATAAAGAATTTTACTAATTGGACTTAATTATTTTCCTTATTTCAAGTAAATTATCCCCCTCATAAATAACTAAAAAAATGAGACCATTATTAATATTATTTAAACGTATTTCCTCATAGATTTTAGATTTATATAATCTATTAATATCAACAAATACTCTTCCATTGGGATCTATTAATTTATAGTTAATTATTTCATTAGTTACAAAATCAGATTCAACAGTAATTTTTTCGGAAGTAGGATTAGGATATATTTTTAATCTTATGTCATTTTTTTCAAAACCTAGGACTGTGCCTTCAAACTCTTCAAATTGAATCCAGTTTAGATTAAATGGTGTCTTTGTAAATAATAATCTAATTTTTTTATCCCCAGACTCAAGATGAATTTTTGGAAAATTATTAAAAGTAACCCAATCCTGCCAGCCATTAGTAGCTGGAAAAGAAACAGTATGTAATTCTTCACCTACAGAGTCCTCCATTAAAAGCAACTTTATTGTTCCACCATTTGCATAATCTTGACTACCATCTGATGCTGCTCTATAACTTAAATCATATAGCCCAGTCTTATTAACATTTATAATGTAATCTACATAATCAGCTGAATCTAAATATCCAATATTTTGACCTCCTCCCTCATCTTCAGTCATTTCTAGAGAAATTCCCTCTTGATATACAAAATCTTCAGCTTGGACATATCCTGGTATTGGTATACCAACAGAGACTGAATCGTCAAAGGAGAACCAATTTAAATTGAATGGACCAGCTAAAATTTTTAATCTAATTTGATGTTTTCCTGAATCAAGATTTACAGCTTTACTAATACTCTCCCAATCTTGCCATCCTGTAGTAGCAGGAATAATTATATTTTGAAGAAAAGTAAATGAATTAGAATTAGAATCATAAATACTTAACTCAACTTGACCTCCTGATGACCAAGTTGGATCAGCTGCTGCTCTGTATGTAACATTAAAAGTCCCTGATGCCAGAACATCAACATAATAGTCCGCATAATCACCATTATCTAAACTACCGATATTAAAGCCTCCTCCCTCATCAGATGTGTTTTCTAATTCCATTCCTTTTTGAAAGAAGAAATGTTCTGCCTCTATCTTTCCAGGAATATTATGAACAAATGAAATTGTATTGTCAACTAACTTATCAGAGAAAATAGATAATTGTTTATTATCAGTAGATTTCACTGAATTACCATCATAAGAAATTAAAATCGAATCTGTAGGCTGAATATCTTGATCGATCTCAATTAAAATAGACCTTGGGAAGGCTGGAAATAATATATTTTTAATATCAATGTTATTATTATTAATTTTTATCTGAAAATCAGATAAAATTATTTCCGATGAGCTTTTAAGATCTTTATTAGTATTTAATAAAATTGTATTTTTACTTGAAGTAAAAGAATTCATATATCGAGTTTCAGATAGTGATATGTCTCCAATTCTCTCAAATTCAAAAAAACCTAAATTAAATGTTCCTCTATCAACATGAAATACAAAACTATTGTCAGTGCTATTTAAGACAAGAGAGTCAATATAAACATATGACCAACTATCCCAAGCCCCAGTAGAGGGAACATCTACCATATCAGAAGCCTGATTATCATTAATTTTAAAATAAAATCTTCCGTCATTATCTTCAGTAGCAACTCTAATTTTCACATTATATAGACCTTCTTGAGCCAAAGTGAAAGAATATTTCATCCATTCATCTCTTTCTATCCACCCGACGTTAAATTCATTTGATAGTGGGTCATCATTACTTTGAATATCAACATTATCATTTCTATAACCCCAGCCATTATTCCATGCCGAAAAATCTCCACCATAATTAGCTTCTGATCCGGCATCATAATAAGCTTCACCCATAATACCCATATCAAAATCTGTAGCAAAAACTTTTCCTGGAATTACATTATTTGAGAACGGAACTGTCTCATCAGAAAACGGCTGTCTAATTAATGCGTCTATAACATCCTTCTGGTATCTAGTATTTTCCAGCTTGATGTCTTCTGTTAACTGTGTTAACCCTTCAATTGCATCTTCTTTAGAAGGAGCAGACTTTTCTCCATTCCAATAATCAACAATATTCTTATATTTATCATTATAGTTAATAGATAAAGGGGGTTGAATTGCTCCTATCCTCTTAAAAGGCCACCAAGCCCATCCTATTCCATTTTCTTCAAAAACTTTTACGGCATCTCTATACCAAAAATTAGAATTCTCTCCTGTCTCACCAACAAAAAGAGGTACGTTTAAGGTATCTCTAAGAGGCAACATCCAATCTAAGTATCCTTGGTCTACTGGACTCCAATACTTATGAGGACTATAGACAAGATTGTCATCCCATGGAGGAGTTAAACCAGTAAAATCATTCGCAAACCAATTTCCTTCTATAAATAAGATATGATTATCTCCAACATCTGTCCTAATTGCATTTGTTATTTTTACATATAATTCTTTTAATAACACTCCACCTGGAATTTCCCAATTTGGTTCATTAATTAAATCGTACCCTGCTACCCATTCTTCATTTATATATCTCTGAGACAATCTTTTCCATAATTCAACTGTCTTATTTCGATTTAATTCACTTTCCCAAAGAGAAGGTTTAGTCGGATCATAATCTGAAATATCAGCGTTATAACCTTGACCACCAGGCGCCGCATGTAAATCGATCATAAGATAAATTTCATTTTGTTTACACCAACTAAGAAGAGAATCTAAAAGTTTAAAACCTAAATCAATTTCAGTATAGGCACCAGGAAAGGGTTCTTGCTCTATAGGTAAAGTAAATAAGTTATAATGTATGGGTGCTCTTACTAAATTAAAACCCCAAGATTTCATAGAATCTATATCTGTCTTAGTAACATGATTATTGAGCCAATTATCATAGAAAATTTGAGTCTCTTCTTCTCCTACTAACTCAGTAATTTTATCTTTAATCTGATATTGAGTAGAAGAAAAACCTCCTGGAGCCATCATATAGCCCTCCTGAACCATCCACCCACCTAAACCCATACCTCTTAAAATTATAGTGTCACCCTTTTCATTAATTATAGACTTTCCAGATGTACTAAGAAAGTTTTGAGAGAAAGAATAGTTTGAAAAGAGTAGAAAAACTAGAAGAAATTTATAGAAGTTTGTCATTAGCAATACGAAGTAATATGACAGACCTTAAAATTCAAAATTTAATATACTAAACTTTAATTTCAACATCTACTCCACTTGGTAATTCAAGTTTCATTAGAGCATCTACAGTCTGGCTACTATTAGAATAAATATCTAATAACCTTTTATATGTACATAGCTTGAACTGCTCTCTAGATGTTTTATTGACATGCGGAGATCTTAGAACAGTAAAAATTTCTTTTCTAGTAGGTAAAGGAATTGGACCACTAACTATCGCTCCTGTAGTCTTTACTGCCTTAACAATCTTCTCAGAACTTTTATCTACAAGATTATAGTCAAATGATTTAAGTTTAATTCTGATTTTTTGGGACATTTTAGTATTAGTTTATTTCTCCGTTATTTTTCTTTATTATTTCCTCTGCAATATTTTTAGGGACACTGCTATAGTGAGAGAAAGTTAAAGAGGCAGATGCTCTTCCAGAACTTAATGTTCTAAGATCAGTCACATATCCAAATAGAGCTGAAAGAGGAACATCAGCTTTAATAATCTGAGAATTACCCTTCATATCCATACCTTTCATTATACCTCTTCTTTTATTAAGATCTCCAGTTACTCCACCTGTAAACTCATCAGGAGTAGTGACTTCAACAGACATAATAGGCTCCATTAAAACAGGATTAGCTTTTTTAGCAGATTTTTTAAATGCTATACCGGCAGCAAGCTCAAAAGAAAGTGAGTCAGAATCAACATCGTGAAAAGATCCATCATATAATCTTACCTTTAAAGATTGTACAGGAAAACCAGCTAAAGGCCCATTATTCATTGCGTTCTTAAAACCTTTTTCAACTGCTGGTATGAATTCCCTAGGAATTTTACCTCCAGTAATTTGATTTACAAATTGTAGACCATCACCCTCTGCATCCTCATCTCTTGGACCTATCTCAAAAACGATATCAGCAAACTTACCTCTACCTCCCGATTGTTTTTTATAAACCTCCTGGTGTGTGGTTGATGATAATATAGATTCTTTATAAGCAACCTGAGGAGCACCTTGATTAATTTCAACTTTAAACTCTCTTTTGAGTCTATCTATAATAATTTCTAAGTGAAGTTCTCCCATTCCCCTAAGAACAGTTTGACCTGTTTCTTCATCAGTATTGACTCTTAGTGTTGGATCTTCTTCAATAAGTTTACCTACTGCCATTCCTAATTTATCAACATCAGCTTGTTGCTTTGGTTCTATAGCATAACCTATTACTGGATCAGGGAACGACATTGATTCTAAGACAATTTTAGATTTTTCATCAGAAAGCGTATCACCAGTTTTAATATCTTTAAAACCAACTCCAGCACAAATATCACCAGCATTTACAGTATCAATAGGATTTTGCTTATTAGAGTGCATTTGCATTAGCCTTGAGATCCTTTCCTTTTTTCCATTTCTGTTATTGAAGATGTATGATCCAGCATCAAGCTTACCAGAGTAAACTCTAAAGAAACATAGTCTACCAACAAATGGGTCTGTAGCAATTTTAAAGGCTAGAGCAGCAAAAGGCTCATCATTACTTGGTTTTCTTGATGTCTCTTCTTCATTGTCTGGATTTGTACCTGATACCGGAGGCAAATCTAAAGGTGAAGGTAAGTATGAACATACTGCATCTAATAAAGCCTGAACTCCTTTATTTTTAAAAGCAGAACCACACATGACAGGTGAAAAAGACATATCTATTACTGCTTTTCTGATCGCAGCCATCATTTCTTCTTTGGTTATAGAATCAGGATCATCAAAAAACTTCTCAAGTAAATTATCATCATATTCTGCAACGCTTTCTACAAGATTTTGTCTCCACTCATCAACAGTACCTTTAAGATTTTCTGGTATATCAACAACATTGTATGTCATACCCATATCATCTTCATTCCATACAATTGCTTCGTTAGTAATTAAGTCAACTACTCCTTTAAAACCTTCTTCTGCACCTATAGGAATTTGAAGAGGAACTGGCTTTGCATTCAACTTTTCCTTAATCTCTTTTACAACATTTAAAAAGTCAGCACCAGCTCTATCCATTTTATTTACAAAACAAATTCTAGGAACTTTATACTTATCTGCTTGTCTCCATACAGTTTCAGACTGAGGCTCAACTCCTGAAACAGCACAAAATAATGCAACCGCACCATCAAGGACCCTCAACGATCTTTCTACCTCAACCGTGAAATCAACGTGACCTGGAGTGTCAATAATATTTACTCTGTAATCATTTGTAGAGTCAATAAGCTTACCTTGTTGTGTGGGATACTTCCAATAAGTTGTTGTAGCAGCTGATGTAATAGTAATTCCTCTTTCCTGTTCTTGCTCCATCCAGTCCATAGTTGCTGCACCATCATGAACCTCTCCAATTTTATGACTTAAGCCAGTATAGTATAATATTCTTTCTGTAGTAGTAGTTTTACCAGCATCAATATGAGCCATGATACCGATATTTCTTAGATAATTTAAATCTTTAATTGCTGCCATAATAAATTAAAATCTAAAGTGAGAGAATGCTTTGTTTGCTTCAGCCATTCTATGAGTATCGTCTTTCTTTTTGACTGCACCGCCTTCACCTTTGGACGCTGCAATAATTTCATTTGCAAGTCTTTCTACCATAGATTTTTCATTTCTGCTTCTTGCATACTGAATTAACCATTTTTGACTTAGAGTTATTTTTCTATTTGGTCTTACTTCAATAGGTACTTGAAAATTAGCTCCTCCAACTCTTCTACTTTTAACCTCAACTGATGGCATTACATTATTAAGTGCTTTCTTCCATACCTCTAGACCTTTTTCTTTAGTCTTATCCTCAACTATTTTCAAAGAATCATAGAAAATTGAATAAGAAACACTTTTTTTCCCATCATGCATTAAATTATTTACAAACTGAGTAACTAGAGTATCCTTATATATAGGATCAGGTAAAAAATATCTTTTTTTAGGCTTAGATTTTCTCATTTACTACTTCTTTGCTTTTGGTCTTTTAGCACCATACTTAGATCTCCTCTGGGTTCTATCATCAACACCTCCAGTATCTAAAGTTCCTCTAATAACATGGTACCTGACACCTGGTAAGTCTTTTACTCTTCCACCTCTAATTAATACTATAGAGTGCTCCTGAAGATTATGTCCTTCTCCTGGGATATAAGCATTTACTTCTTTACCATGGGAAAGTCTAACTCTGGCAACTTTTCGCATAGCAGAATTTGGCTTCTTTGGAGTAGTAGTATAAACTCTTGTACATACCCCTCTTTTCTGAGGACAGGAATCTAAAGCTGGAGACTTAGATTTAGACTTAAGCTTCTTTCTTCCTTTTCTTACTAGTTGTTGTATAGTTGGCATAATATTATTTAAATGCGACGCAAAAATAGAAATTCATACGTCTTAAACAAAATTTTTTAAGTCTTTCTAACTATATAAATTATTTGTTTGGTTGACTATTAATATCTAAAGGAAATTTAGGCAATTCATTAAAATCTTTAATTTCCTCATATTTTTGTTCATACTTTGAAATATTATCATTCAAAGCAATAGAAAATTTTTTCGCATGCTCAGGCGTAATAATAATTCTAGAATTAACTTTTGCTTTAGGAACACCAGGCATAAGCTGAATAAAATCAATCACAAACTCACTACTAGAGTGCGCTATCATAGCTAGATTTGCGTATTTTCCTTTTGAAATTTCATCTGATAACTCAATATTTATCTGATTCTGTTTTTGACTCATTTTTGATCTTGTTTATTTTCCTCAAGAACATCAGAACTAATAGATTCATCAATAACAACATCTTCATCAGATTTTGACATAAGCTCATCATACTCTCTTTCAGAACCAACTATCATATCACTATACTCTTTTAACCCAGTTCCTGCTGGAATCAGATGTCCTACAATAACATTCTCTTTAAGCCCTCTTAAATCATCAACTTTACCTCTTATTGAAGCTTCACTTAAAACTTTTGTTGTTTCTTGGAACGAAGCAGCAGATATAAAGCTTTCTGTTCCTAAAGATGCTCTAGTTATTCCTTGTAGTGATGGTCTAGAAACAGCTGCGTCTGCATTTCTAACTTCAACAATCTTTTTATCCTTTCTTCTGAGGGATGAATTTTCATCTCTCAATTCCCTTGATGAAATTATTTGACCTTCTCTAAACAAACTAGAATCACCAGGATTGATAACTACCTTTTTCTCGAATATAGCATCATTAACATTACTAAATACAAGCTTATCCACTTTTTCATCTTGTAAAAAATTAGTATCTCCTGGATCAACAATGATGACTTTTTGCATCATTTGTCTTACAATAACCTCTATATGTTTATCATTTATTTTAACACCTTGCAATCTATAAACCTCTTGAATTTCATTCACAAGATAATCCTGTACTTCAGTTGGCCCTTTAATCGACAAAATATCAGCAGGTGTAATTGCTCCATCTGATAAAGGAGAACCCGCTTTAACATAATCATTATCTTGAACTAATATATGTTTAGATAAAGACACTAAATATTTTTTCTTGGTTCCATCTTTGGACTCAATAAAAATTTCTCTATTTCCTCTTTTTATTCCACCGTAAGAAACAACCCCATCAATTTCACTAACTACAGCTGGATTTGAAGGATTTCTTGCTTCGAATAACTCAGTTACTCTAGGAAGACCTCCAGTTATATCTCTAGACTGACCAATCATTCTAGGGATTTTTGATAAAATAGTTCCAGGATTTACTGAACTTCCTTTCTCAACTGAAAGGTGAGCTCCAACTGGAATATTATATCCTTTTTCTCCATCCTTATACTTAACTAATATTGCTGGGTTTTTAGTTTTATCCCTACACTCAACAATAACCTTCTCTCTATGTCCAGTCTGTTCATCAAATTCTTCTTTGAAAGTGATACCTTCTTCAATAGATTCAAAATCGATTTTACCTTTAAACTCAGATAAAATAACTGCATTATATGGATCCCAATTACAAATAATATCTCCTTTACTTACTTTCTGTCCATCTTTAACTTTAAGATATGATCCGTAAGGAACATTATTAGAAATAAGCGATACACCTTTACTATCAACTAATTTAACCTCACCACTTCTAGCCATTACGACCTCAGCTTTATTTCCTTCACTATCCTTTGTGGATACAGATCTAATACCATCAAATACAATTTTACCATCAAACTTAGCCTTCACATTTGCATCTATAGCAATATTAGAAGCTGTACCACCAACGTGAAATGTTCTTAAAGTAAGCTGAGTACCTGGTTCACCTATTGACTGAGCAGCAATAACTCCTACCGCTTCTCCTGTATTAACCATCTGACCATTAGCTAAATTTCTACCATAACATTTAGCGCATGCTCCTCTTTTTGTTTCACATGTAAGCACTGATCTAATTTCTATCTCTTCTATACTAGTCTGATCAATTCTTTGAGCAACTATCTCATCTATCTCTTCTCCTGACTCAATAATGAGTTCGTTAGATATTGGATCATATACATCATGAACAGTAACTCTACCAAGAATTCTTTCTGATAATGGTTCAACTATATCTTCATTATCTTTCAATGCACTTATTGTAACACCTCTTAGTGTACCACAATCTTGTTCATTAATAATCACATCTTGTGCTACATCAACTAGTCTTCTGGTTAAATATCCTGCATCAGCTGTTTTCAAAGCTGTATCAGCCAAACCTTTTCTAGCTCCATGAGTTGAAATAAAGTACTCAATAACATCTAGACCTTCTTTAAAGTTTGATAGAATTGGATTTTCAATAATTTCACCAACTGATCCTGATAGGTTTTTTTGAGGTTTAGCCATTAAACCTCTCATACCACCTAACTGCCTAATTTGCTCTCTTGACCCCCTCGCTCCTGAGTCCATCATCATATAAATTGGATTAAAACCTTGGTCATTATCCTCAAGTTGATTCATAAGGGTGGTAGTAAGCCTAGTATTTGACCTAGTCCATATATCAATAACTTGATTATATCTTTCATTATCAGTTATAAGACCCATGTAGTAGTTATCCCATACGGCCTTAACTTCTTTCTTAGCAGAATCTACTAATGTTTGTTTAGCCTCTGGAATTTGAATATCACCTAATCCCATGGACAAACCTCCTTCATAAGCCATCTTAAAACCTAGTTCTTTAATATTATCAAGAAACTCTGCTGTTCTAGATATTCCACATACCTTATAAACTATAGAAATTATCTGTTGTAATTTCTTTTTTGTTAATAACTCATCTATATAACCAACTTCCTCTGGAATTAAATTATTAAATAGAACTCTTCCTGCAACAGTTTCTATTACTTTATTTTCTAGAGTTCCATCAGCTGATCTAACATTAGTTCTTATCTTGATATTTGCATTTTTATCTAATTTATCTTCGTTCAATGCAATAATTACTTCTCTAGAATTAGAAAAAATAAGACCTTCACCTTTAAGGGGATGTTCTTTAGTAGACTTTTTACCTTTAGAAACATAGTATAAACCAAGAACCATATCCTGAGAAGGAACAGTAATTGGTGCACCATTAGCAGGGTTAAGTATATTGTTAGATCCCAACATCAAAAGAGATGCCTCTATAATAGCTTCATGACCAAGTGGTACATGAACAGCCATCTGGTCACCATCAAAGTCAGCATTAAAAGCAGTACAAGCTAAAGGATGTAATTCTATGGCTTTTCCTTCAATTAATTTAGGTTGAAATGCTTGAATACCTAACCTATGTAGAGTAGGTGCTCTATTTAGAAGGACAGGATGACCAACTAAAACATTTTCTAAAATATCCCAAATTACTGGTTCTTTTTTATCTACAAGTTTTTTTGCAGACTTTACTGTTTTCACAATACCTCTTTCAATAAGCTTTCTTATAATAAAAGGTTTAAATAATTCTGCGGCCATATCTTTTGGAAGACCACATTCATGCATTTTAAGTTTAGGGCCAACTACAATTACCGATCTACCTGAATAGTCAACTCTTTTACCAAGAAGATTTTGTCTAAACCTACCTTGCTTACCTTTAAGCATATCTGTTAAAGATTTTAAGGATCTATTACCATCTGATCTTACAGCATTAATTCTTCTTGAATTATCAAATAAAGAATCTACCGCTTCTTGAAGCATCCTCTTCTCATTTCTTAAAATAACTTCAGGAGCTCTAATTTCAAGTAATCTTTTAAGTCTATTATTTCTTATTATTACCCTTCTATATAAATCATTAAGATCTGATGTCGCAAATCTACCTCCATCTAGAGGTACAAGCGGTCTTAATTCAGGTGGAATTACAGGAATCATCTTAACAATCATCCACTCTGGTTTATTATCTATATTCTCTCTAGAATCTCTGAATGATTCAATTACTCTTAACCTTTTAAGAGCCTCTGCTTTCCTTTGTTGAGATGTCTCATTTGCAGCTTTATACCTAAGATCTACTGATAAAGAGTCGAGATCTATTTGAGATAAAAGTTCTGCAATAGCCTCTGCTCCCATCTTAGCAATGAATTTATTTGGATCATCATTAGGTAACAAATAATTATCTTTTGGGAGAGAATCTACAATATTTAAGTATTCCTCTTCAGTCAATAAATCCATCTTCTGACAACCATCTTCTTCTTTAACTCCAGGATTAATTACCACATATCTCTCGTAATAAACTACCTGATTTAGTTTCTTAGCTGGAATACCCAACATATAACCAATTTTATTAGGTAATGTCCTAAAATACCAAATGTGAGCAACAGGAACAACTAATTCAATATGTCCCATCCTCTCTCTTCTAACTTTCTTCTCAGTTACTTCAACACCACATCTGTCACATATAATTCCCTTATATCTTATTCTCTTATATTTTCCACAATGACATTCCCAATCTTTTACAGGTCCAAAAGTTCTCTCACAGAAGAGACCACCCATTTCAGGTTTAAATGTCCTGTAGTTAATTGTTTCAGGAGCTGTAACTTCACCAAAAGAGTTTTCAAGTATAGATTCAGGAGAAGCTAAACTTACTATAATTTTTGAAAAGTTACTTGATTTATTGATTTTGTTAGATATCATAAACTGTTTATTAAATTTTTATTTCATTGTAATTTCTAAAGCCAAACCTCTTAATTCATGAATCAAAACGTTAAACGATTCAGGAATACCCGGAGTTTGCATATTTTCACCTTTGACAATAGCTTCATAAGCCTTTGCCCTACCTATTATATCATCAGATTTAATAGTTAATATTTCTTGAAGAACATGAGAAGCACCAAAAGCTTCAAGAGCCCAAACTTCCATTTCTCCAAAACGTTGTCCACCAAATTGTGCTTTACCTCCAAGAGGTTGTTGTGTAATCAAAGAATAAGGACCAATTGACCTCGAATGCATTTTATCATCAATTAAATGTCCTAGCTTAAGCATGTATATTACACCAACAGTAACAGGTTGATCAAATCTTTTTCCGGTAGAACCATCATATAAATGAGTCCTTCCAAATGAAGGAAGATTAGCCTTATCTAGCTCTTTACTAACCTCATCAGCAGTTGCTCCATCAAATATAGGTGTCCTATACTTTTTATTTAATTTTAAACCAGCCCAACCTAATGCGGTTTCATAAAGTTGACCTATATTCATCCTTGAAGGAACACCTAAAGGATTAAGAACTATATCAACAGTTGATCCATCTTCTAAGAATGGCATATCTTCTTCTTTAACAATTCTAGCTACCACACCTTTATTACCATGCCTTCCTGCCATTTTATCACCAACTTTAAGTTTTCTTTTCTTAGCAACATATACTTTTGCCATTTGAACTATACCAGGAGCTAACTCATCACCAACTTCTAAAGAGAATTTCTCCTTTTTATAACCTGAAGCTAAATCATTTCTTTTAATAACATAATTTTTAACAGCTCTGGATACTGAATCATTAGTTTTCTTATCGTCAGTCCAGTCTTCTAATACAACATCTTGAATTAGACTAGATTCTTCAGGAACATTTAAACTATTTATATCATAGTATATGTTCTTCTTAGGGAATAGCTTGTCTTCTATCATTTTTCTGCTAAACTTAACACCTGCCTTAACAAGCTGATCACCATACTTATGACTTATCCCATTACATTTTTTGTTTTTTAATAACTTTTCAAACTTAGAAATTAATCTCTCTTTAAGATCAACTAATGATTTACCATAATCTGCCTTTAATAACTCAATTTGTTTCTTGGCAAGTTTCTTAGAGTCTTTATCCTTTTTCTGTCTTGTAAAAAGTTTAGTATCAACTACCACACCATTTAGTGATGGAGGTGCCTTTAATGAAGCATCTTTCACATCACCAGCTTTATCACCAAAAATTGCTCTTAATAACCTTTCTTCAGGTGTTGGATCACTTTCACCCTTTGGAGTTATTTTTCCAATTAATATATCACCCTCCTTAACTTTAGCACCAATCCTAATTACTCCATTTTCATCTAAATTTTTAATTGCTTCATCACTTACATTAGGAATTTCATTGGTAAACTCTTCTTCACCTCTTTTTGTATCTCTTACTTCAAGTTTAAATTCTTCAATATGTAAAGAAGTAAAAACATCCTCCTTTACTACTTTTTCAGATATCACAATTGCATCCTCAAAATTATAACCTTTCCAAGGCATGAAAGCAACTTTTAAATTTCTTCCAAGTGCAAGTTCTCCACCTTGTGTAGCAAAACCTTCACAAATAACTTGACCCTTTTTAACTTTTTCTCCTGATTTAACCGTCGGAGTTAAGTTTACACATGTGTCTTGATTAGTTCTTCTAAACTTGATTAGATCATATGTTTTAGAATTCTCATCAAAAGAAACTAACTTCTCATTTGCATCTAAATCATATTTAATTTCAATTGTATTTGCATCAACATAAGAAACTGTACCCTTACCCTCAGCAACAATAGTAGATCTTGAATCTTTAGCTACCCTGTACTCCATACCAGTACCAACTATTGGAGAATCTGGTCTCATAAGAGGGACGGCCTGTCTCATCATATTTGAACCCATTAATGCTCTATTTGCATCATCATGTTCAAGGAAAGGAATTAGAGAAGCAGCAACTGATACAATTTGATTTGGTGCTACGTCCATATATTTTAATTCCTTATTTTTTGCTAATGGAAAATCACCCTCATATCTAGCCTTAACAGTATTTTCAACAAATTGACCATTTGTCTTTAGAGGAACATTAGCCTGAGCGATATAAGACTCATCTTCTTCCTCTGCAGTCAAATAACTTATTTTACCAGTCATATCAACTTTTCCGTTAGACACTTCTCTGTAAGGTGTTTCAATGAATCCCATATTGTTTACCTTAGCATGAACACATAATGATGAAATAAGACCAATGTTTGGACCTTCCGGCGTTTCAATAGTACATAGTCTTCCATAATGAGTATAATGAACATCTCTGACTTCAAAACCAGCTCTTTCTCTAGATAAACCACCAGGTCCGAGAGCAGACATCCTCCTCTTATGTGTAATTTCAGCTAATGGATTTGTTTGGTCCATAAATTGAGATAACTGATTAGTTCCAAAGAAGGAGTTAATAACAGATGTCAAAGTTCTGGCATTAATCAAATCTACTGGTTTAAAATCCTCATTATCTCTTACATTCATTCTCTCTTTAATAGTTCTTGACATTCTAGCAAGACCAACACCAAACTGAGAATATAATTGCTCCCCTACAGTTCTGACTCTTCTGTTACTCAAATGATCAATATCATCAACAACTGTTTTAGCATTTATCAAAGTGATTAAATACTTCACAATTAATATAATGTCTTCGTTTGTAAGAACTCTAACATTATAATCAGTATCAATATTTAATTTTTTATTGATTCTATATCTACCAACTTCTCCTAGGTCATACCTTTTATCACTAAAAAATAAATTCTGAATAATATCTCTTGCTGTCTGTTCATCTGGAGCTTCAGTATTTCTTAACTGCCTATAAATCTCTTCAAGAGCCTCCTTTTCAGAGTTAGAAACGTCTTTTTTTAATGTATTATAAATAATGGCAAATTCACCTACATTAATGTCTTCTCGATGGATTGTAACAAAAGGAGCTTCTGACTCAAGTATTACATCAATATCCTCTTCTTGAAGGATATGATCCCTATCAAGTATTAACTCATTTCTATCTACTGATATTACCTCTCCTGTATCTTCATCAACAAAGTCTTCAACCCAAGTTTTAAGAACCCTAGCTGCTAATTTTCTTCCCAAAGCTTTTCTTAAAGCAGTTTTTTTAGCTTCAACTTCTTCTGATAATTTAAATATATCTAATATGTCCTTATCTGATCCAAAACCAATAGCTCTAAGTAATGTAGTAATTGGAAACTTCTTTTTTCTATCAATATAAGCATACATCACATTATTTACATCCGTAGCAAATTCAATCCAAGATCCTCTAAATGGAATAATTCTTGCTGAGTACAAAGGTGTACCATTTGTATGCTTACTCTGTGCAAAAAATACACCAGGAGATCTATGTAACTGAGATACAATAACTCTTTCAGCACCATTAATTACAAAAGAACCTTTATTGGTCATGTAAGGAATATTACCTAAAAATACTTCCTGTTCAATTGTTTCAAAATCATCATTATCTTCATCATTACAAATCAACCTTAACTTAGCTTTTAGAGGTAATGAGTAAGTAAGACCTCTATCAATACATTCTCCTACTGAGTATTTTGGAGGATCTACTGTGTAGTCTATAAATTCTAAGACAAAATTATCTCTTGAGTCAGATATAGGAAAATTCTCCTTAAATACCTTGAAGAGACCTTCATTATCTCTATTTTCTGGAGGTGTCTCCAGCTGAAAAAAGTCTTTATAAGATTGTAATTGAACATCCAAAAAATCTGGATACTCAACAGTATTTTTTAATTTAGAAAAGTCTGTTCTATTAGATGATATTTTCAATTGATTATATTTTTTAAGTTATAAATATCCCACACACACAATTGTGTGGGAATAAAAAAGTATTAAATGATAATTAGCTTAATTCAACCTCAGCACCAGCTTCTTCTAGCTGCTTTTTAGCTGCTTCAGCTTCATCTTTAGGAACACCTTCCTTAATTGCTTTTGGAGCTCCATCAACCATATCTTTAGCGTCTTTTAGCCCAAGTCCAGTAATTTCTTTTACCAACTTAACTACAGCTAACTTAGATGCTCCAGCTGATTTTAAAGTAATATCAAAACTTGATTTTTCTTCAGCTGCTCCAGCGTCTGCACCACCTGCTGCTGCACCACCTGCTACTACAGTTGCTGCTGCTGCTGGTTCAATACCATATTCGTCTTTTAATATATTAGCTAATTCACTTACATCTTTAACCGAAAGGTTTACAAGATCTTCAGCCATCTTCTTAATATCTGCCATTTTAATTTAATTTAAAGTTTATACACTATTCTTGTTTGTCTTCAAGTGCCTTAATAACACCTGAAATTTTATTTTCAGAACTTTTAAGTAATGAAATAATATTTTTAGCTGGAGACTGAAGTAACAACACTATGTCTCCAATAATTTCTTCTTTTCCTTTTAATTTAGATAATGAATCTAGATTATCATCACCTAAGAAAATATCTGACTCAATAGACGCAGCCTTTAGAGAAGGGTGGTCAGAATCTAAAGATTTTCTAAACTCTTTTAAAACTTTAGCTGGACCACTTGGAGTCTGACTAGTAAATAATAAACCTGAGAAACCTTTTAATGAATCACCATTTATTATCTCAGAATAATCTTCTTCTTGATTTTCTAGAGCTTTTTTAATAAAAGTATTTTTAACAACCTTGTATTCTACATCTTGCTTAAAACACTTTTCTCTAAAATTATTTACCTGATCCACAGTTAATCCTGAAGCATCAAGCAAATAGAAAATATTATTTTCTTTAAACTTTTGTGTAAGGTCTTTAACTAATTCTACTTTATTTTCTTTTCTCATTTTAACTAATTAACATAGAACTGTCAATCTTTATAGCACTACTCATAGTGCTTGATAGATTAACACTTTTAAAATAAATCCCCTTCGATGAAGAAGGTTTTAATTTCATTACAGTATTTAATAATTCCATGGCATTCTCTTGTATCTTCTTTGGCTCAAACGATACTTTTGCTACTGATGCATGTATAATACCCGTTTTATCAACTTTAAAATCTATTTTACCCTTTTTCACATCTTCAATAGCTTTACCAATGTCATTGGTAACGGTTCCAGACTTAGGGTTTGGCATTAATCCTCTTGGTCCTAAAACTTTACCAAGTTTACCGAGTTTGGCCATAAGAGATGGCATAGTTATAATTACATCTATGTCTGTCCAACCACCACTAATTTTTTTCACATAGTCATCTAAACCAACGTGATCAGCGCCAGCTTTTTTTGCTTCATCTTCTTTATCAGGAGAACATAATGCTAAAACTCTAATAGTTTTACCTGTTCCATGAGGTAAAGAGACATTACCTCTAACCATTTGATCAGCTTTTTTAGGATCAACACCTAATCTTATATCTAAGTCTACTGATGCATCAAATTTAGTTGTAGATATTTCTTTAACAATTTTTGAAGCTTCTTCAATAGTATAATGTTTATCTACATCATACTTTCCTTGAACTGCCTTTTTATTCTTAGTAAGTCTACTCATTTAATTTAAATTTTCTGGAAATGTTCCTTTTACTTTTACCCCCATACTTCTTGCTGTACCAGCTACCATCTTCATAGCTGAACTAACTTTAAAAGCATTTAAGTCCTTCATTTTTGTTTCTGCAATATCTTTAACTTGATCCCAAGTAATGGAAGCAACTTTATTTAAGTTTGGTTGATCAGAACCTTTTTTCTTATTTGCAGCCTGTAATATTAATACCGATGCAGGTGGAGTCTTAATAACAAAATCAAATGATTTGTCTTTATATATAGTAATAACAACAGGTAATACTTGACCCTTTCTATCGTCAGTCCTTGCATTAAACTGATTACAAAACTCCATAATATTTACACCCTTACTACCTAGAGCAGGACCAACAGGAGGGGCAGGGTTTGCCTGACCACCTCTTACTTGTAATTTTAAATATCCATCTATTTGCTTTGCCATATTAATTAACTTGCTTTTTCAACCTGATAATAATTAAGTTCTACAGGAGTATTTCTACCAAAAATTTTAACCGTTACATTTACTTTTTTTCTATCTTCAAAAACTTGAGAAATTGAACCAGTAAATCCATTAAAAGGACCATCCATAACCTTAACATCTTCTCCTACTACAAATGGAGAAAGCATAGATTCATCTTCACTGTTAGATTCATCAAACTTACCAAATATTCTATTTATTTCTGCTTCTCTTAATGGTATTGGAACCCTAGAAGCACCAGAACCTGAACCAAGAAAACCAATTACCCCGGGAACATTTTTAATAACGTGCTGAACCTCTCCATGAGAGAAATCTGCAGAAACTAATACATAACCAGGAAAATAATTTTTTTCTTTAATTTTTTTCTTACCATCCCTCATCACATAGACTTTTTCATATGGTATCATTACCTCTGGAATAAATTTCTCAAGATTATTTCTTTTAATCTCCTTCTCTAAATAAGTTTTAATCTTATTTTCTTTTCCACTTATAGCCCTCAATACATACCAGTTTAAACTCATCTATATTTATTTATATTTTAAAAATTCTCGTAAAAAAGAGACATCACATTTTCAAATCCTAAATCAATAATGCCAATAAATAGAGCGAAAATTAATGAAGCAACTAACACCAAAACTGAACTACTTTGGAGACTGCTAATCGATGGCCAGGTAACTTTATTTACCATTTCTTGATAAGATTCAGAGATTAAAACAATTAATTTATTCATACCAAAAAAATTAAAACGGCCAAGCACGGGTGGAGTGACTCGAACACCCAACCAACGGTTTTGGAGACCGCTACTCTACCAATTGAGCTACACCCGTATAACTAAAATGCAGGCCAACGGCCTGCAAATTTAGAATAATTGTTATTATTTAACAAATAAATAAGTTAAATAATTAGTTAAAAAAAGTTTTATAAAAATTTAGTCTAAAATCTCGGTTACCTGACCTGCTCCAACAGTTCTTCCACCTTCTCTAATAGCAAATCTTAGTCCTTGCTCAAGAGCAACTTTATTAATCAATTTAACTTCGATAGTTAAGTTATCTCCTGGCATTACCATTTCAACTTTATCAGGTAGCATAATTTCCCCAGTAACATCAGTTGTTCTCATATAAAATTGAGGTCTGTACTTATTAAAGAATGGTGTATGTCTTCCACCCTCTTCTTTAGATAAAACATAAACTTCAGCCTTAAAATGAGCATGAGGATTTACCGATCCTGGCTTACAAATAATCATACCTCTTTTAATATCAGTTTTTTCAATACCTCTAAGAAGAAGACCAGCATTATCACCAGCTTGACCTTTATCTAAAATCTTTCTAAACATTTCAACTCCTGTAATAGTTGACTTTAGATCTTCTGCACCCATACCAATAATATCAACAGCGTCACCAGTATTTGTTACACCTCTTTCTATTCTACCAGTTGCAACGGTACCTCTACCTGTAATAGAAAATACATCTTCAACAGGCATTAAAAAGTCTTTATCAGTTTCTCTAGTAGGTTCTGGAATATAAGAATCAACATGACCCATTAGTTCCATTATTTTTTCAACCCATTGAGCTTCACCATTTAGTGCACCTAAAGCAGAGCCTTGAACAACAGGAATATCATCTCCTGGAAACTTATAGAAGTTTAAAAGCTCTCTAATTTCCATTTCAACTAATTCTAATAGTTCGGCATCATCAACAAGATCTACCTTGTTAATAAATACAACCAAAGCAGGAACTCCTACCTGTCTTGCTAAAAGGATATGCTCTCTTGTCTGAGGCATAGGCCCATCAGTACCAGCTACAACTAGGATACCTCCATCCATTTGTGCTGCACCTGTTACCATATTTTTTACATAATCTGCGTGACCAGGACAATCAACGTGAGCATAATGTCTATTATCAGTTTGATATTCAACATGCGCAGTATTTATAGTAATACCCCTTTCTTTTTCTTCAGGAGCATTATCAATTTGTTCAAAATCTAACTTATCTGCTAAACCTTTATCCGCAAGGACTTTTGTAATAGCAGCAGTAAGAGTAGTTTTACCATGATCAACATGACCTACTGTCCCAATATTCACATGGGGTTTCGATCTATCAAAGGATTCTTTTGCCATAATTTTAAAATTTAACTCAAATTTAACTTATTTATATAATAATACAATTTTTAACATTTTTTTCGAGCCGATGACGGGAATTGAACCCGTGACCTCTTCCTTACCAAGGAAGTGCTCTA
>CAZGPH010000009.1:0-46337 GCA_964527965.1 uncultured Marinoscillum sp. | reverse complement strand
TTCACATTTTTAACCTCAACATTTCGTTGGGGTTTTATTTTAATTTAGATTATTTTGAAGTACGGATTGCATCTCAAGGAACTTAGCTTTTGCCTCCTCTATTGATGAATGAAAGTTTTTATCTAATTGAAGTTTAATTTTATTACTGTAGTAGATGTCTTTTGAAAAAATTAAACTTAATTTATCAACATCAAGGCCATTCTTTTTATTTGTTTCAAGAGTTGATTTTAAAGATAGACCTTCAGTGGGAATCACACATATCACAGGATTATAACTTCCCTTTTTTATGTCAATAATATTTTCAGTTGAATTATCAAATTTAATTTTTACTCTAAATTCTTCTTTATTCTTAAAATAAAAGGGTTTTTCTAATTGGTTTAAAGTAAATTTTGAAGTTTTTGACTCATTAAGATAAAGTTCAAACAATTCATTACTTAAAATATAATTGTATTCTATAATCTCATTTTTATCAATTGCCTCTTTATCATTTTTTTGATCAGAAATTTTTCTTCCTCCACCTCTCTGAGAAGAACCTGTGTCGTCAACTTTTTTTGCTCCTCCACTATCAACATAAGCTGATGATGAAAGTGGCGGTGCACCAGATTCAACAGGATCAACATCATCTATATTATCATTATTAGAATTTAGATTAAAATTATTTTGAGCTTCTTTACTTTCCGATTTAGTATATCTTGACACATAATATAATGGCATATTACTTTTATTTTGAACTAAAAAGTCAACATCATATATATTTTTTTTCTTTGTTTCTTCCTTTAATTTAAAAGAAATATTAATTATCATAAAGTCGTTTTCTAGAATATGATTTTGATTCTTAAAAGATATTCCAAAGACAAAAAAGAAAGATAAAATGAAATTCATATTTACAATCTTATAAACATTCTTAAATAATTCAAAATCAAAATTGATTAGGTGATCACAAGTTTTTTTGTATTAATTTTAATTACATGATATCTAATCAAGTAAAATTCTTCTTCATATTAATGATTTTATTTGGATGTAGCACATCAAAAAATCAAGAGAAAAACACCCATGTTTTGATGAAAAATAAAATAAAAGCAGATGAGCTAAATGGAGGATTATATCTCCCAGGAGGATTTGAGGCATTAGTTGTAACAGAAGGTGTGGGCCCATCTAGACACATTGCGGTTAATGATAATGGAGATATCTATGTAAAATTAAGAACAGCAACTGGAAGAAATGGTAACGTAGCTTTAAGAGATGAAGATAATGACGGAAAGGCTGATATAGTTGAAAGATTTGGTGACTATCCAAATGATGGTAAATTTGGTACAGAAATGAAGATAAATGATGGATATCTTTATTTTAGTTCTGAGCTAGTTGTATATAGACAAAAACTAAAAAAAAATAAACTTATTCCTGAAGGAAAACCGGAAATTATTTTAGTTGATCCATATCCAATAAGATGGCATAATGCAAAATCTTTAGCATTCGATGATGAAGACAACATCTATGTTACATTTAGTGCTCCTACAAATGCTTGTGAAAATTGGGAAACAAAACCAAATACATATTCAACAAAAGATGTCAAAGGGGAATATCCTTGTGAACAACTAGACATTTTAGGAGGAATATGGAAATTTAATAAAAACAAGTTAGGGCAATCTTTGAAAGATGGTAAAAGATATGCTACTGGAATCAGAAGTGTTGTTGGTCTTACCTGGAATAAATTAAATAATTCTTTATATGGAGTTAATCATGGAAGAGATTTTTTGCATAATCATGCTCCTCAATATTATTCAGAATGGGAAAATACCATATTACCAGCAGAAGAGTTTATGAAAATAGAGGATGGAGATGACTACGGATGGCCTTACACTTATTATGATCATTTTAAAAATAAACGAATGTTAGCACCAGAGTATGGGGGTGATGGAAAAAAAATATCTGATAACTACACAAAACCTATTATGGGTCTTCCCGCTCATTGGGCTCCTAATGACTTACTATTTTATACTGGAGATCAATTTCCTTATAGATATAAAAATGGTGCATTTATTGCATTTCATGGATCAACTAATAGAGTACCTTACCCACAGGCAGGTTATGTAGTAGGATTTATTCCATTTAATGAAGGTGTTCCTTCTGGAGAAATAGAAATTTTTGCTGATGGTTTTGCTGGAAAAAGTGTTTTGATTGATATGGAAGATGCAAATTATAGGCCCATGGGATTAGCTCAAGGACCAGATGGATCTCTTTATATTTCGGAATCCAAAAAGGGAAAAATATGGAGAGTATTCTTTAATGGAGATAAGGTAAGTTTTGGAGAGAAAGAATTAGAAAAAATGATAAAGAGAGAAGAAAGAAGCTACACTAAAATTCCTGAAGAGGAAAAAGATAAATTAGAATAAATTAATTTTTATGAGCAGATATAATTTGATCTATAACTTCAGGATTTAATAAAGTAGAAATATCTCCAAAATTATCAAATTCATTTGAAGCAATTTTTCTTAGAATTCTTCTCATAATCTTTCCTGATCTAGTTTTTGGTAATCCTGGCACAACAAGAATCTTGTCAGGTTTAGCTATAGGACCAATTTGTTTAGTTACCATATCTCTAATCCTAGAAAAGTAGTCTATTTTTTTTGAATTATCTTTTACTATTACAAAACCAAAAATACCTTGCCCCTTTATTTCATGAGGAAAACCAACAACTGCAGATTCAATAACTTCTTGATCTTGATTTATAGCATCCTCAACTTCAGCAGTCCCAATTCTATGCCCAGATACATTAATAACATCATCTACCCTTCCTAAAATTCTATACATTCCATCATCATCACGTTTTGCGCCATCCCCAGTAAAATAATAACCCTTAAATGTAGAAAAATAAGTTTCTTTACATCTTTTATGGTCTCCATAAGTCGTCCTTAAAATAGATGGCCAAGGATACTTTATACAAAGGTTACCCTCAACATTATTTTCTTTTATTTCAACTCCATCATTATCTAATAGAACTGGTTGAATCCCAGGTAATGGTAAAGTTGCATAGGTTGGCTTACAATCTATTATATTGGGAAGAGGTGATATCATAATTCCTCCTGTCTCAGTTTGCCACCAAGTATCTACAACAGGACATTTTTTCTTACCAATATTGTCATGGTACCAATTCCAAGCTTCTTCATTTATAGGTTCTCCAACAGAACCAATAACCTTAAGAGACGATAAGTCAAAACCTTCTAAAAATTTATTTCCAAATGATTGAAGAGCTCTTATTGCTGTTGGAGCTGTATAAAACTGATTGACTTTATGTTTATCAATTATCTTCCAAAACCTAGAGGCATCAGGATAAGTGGGTACGCCCTCAAACATTATAGTTTTTGCACCTCTTAATAAAGGTCCATAGACAATATAGCTATGTCCAGTAATCCAACCTACATCAGCTGTACACCAGTAAGTATCACCATCTTCATATTGAAAAACATTTTCAAATGTAAACTGAGAGTAAATCATATAACCCGCACAAGTATGAACAACTCCTTTAGGTTTTCCGGTAGATCCAGAAGTGTATAGAATAAATAATAAATCTTCAGATTTCATTTTCTCAGCTTCACAAATTTTATCTACACTTTTTATAATTTCATGATACCAAACATCTCTATCTGATTGCATATTAACTTCCGAAGATGTTCTTTTTATAGTTAATACATGATCAATAGTAGTAGTAGACTCGAGAGCTTCATCTACAACATCTTTTACAGGAATAACTTTATTTCCTCTGAAATTTCCATCTGATGTTATAACTAGATTTGCCTTACAATCATTAATCCTATCAGATAAAGATGATGCACTAAAACCTGCAAATACAACAGAATGAACTGCACCTATTCTTGCACATGCAAGCATAGAAATTGCAGCTTCAGGTATCATAGGAAGATAAATTATAACTCTGTCACCTTTCTCAACTCCTAGTTTCTTGAGAACATTAGCAAAGGAACATACCTCTTCAAATAATTGATTATATGTATAAGTTATATTCTTTTCATTTGGTTCATTAGGTTCCCAAATAACTGCAGTATCATCTCCTCTGTCTTTATTTCTTTCAAAAATATTTTCTGTTATATTAAGCTCTCCATCCTCAAACCATTTTACTTTTGGTTCTGTAAAATTCCATTTCAAAATATTTAAAGGTTGTTTTTTCCATAAAAATTTTGAGGAATATTTTTTCCAGTACTTTTCAGGATCCTTAATGCTTTCCGTATAATGAGATTTATATTGTTCTAGGTTATTAATCATAATTCAATATAACAAAAAAAACTCTACAATAAATCGTTAGCAAGATTAGCTAATTCCGATCTCTCGCCTTTTCTTAATGTGACATGAGAATATAATTTCTGACCTTTTAATTTATCAATGAGATACGATAAACCATTACTTTGAGAGTCTAGGTAGGGAGTGTCAATCTGATTTATATCACCTGCAAAAACAATTTTTGTGTTTTCTCCTGCTCTAGATATTATTGTCTTAATTTCATGAGGCGTTAAATTTTGAGCCTCGTCAATAATAAAATAAATATTTGAAAAGCTTCTACCTCTGATATAGGCTAAAGGTTGAATAATTAACTTCTCAGATTCAATCATATTCTTTAATACTTTAAACTCTTTAGATGTTTCTTTGAATTGATTTTGTATATATTTAAAATTATCCCAAAGAGGCTCCATATATGGATTTATTTTAGAGTTAATATCCCCAGGTAGATAACCTATATCTTTATTACTTAATGGAACTATAGGCCTAGCAACAAATATTTGCTTGTAATCTCTTCTCTGAGATATAGCTGAAGCCAAAGCTAATAATGTCTTTCCTGTTCCAGCCACACCATTTATAGAAACGAGGGAAACATTATCATTTAATAAGGAGTGAATAGCAAATGCTTGTTCAGCATTCCTAGGTTTTATCCCTGTTATAGCTGTCTTCTCAACTCTATTTATTGTCTGTTTTTCAGCATCAAAATAAATTAAAGCTGACTTTTTTGAATCTTTTAAAATATAATAACTGTTGTCAATTAATTTTTTTTTCGGAAAAATTGATTCCTTTTCTAAAATATTATTTTCATATATATTATCAATTACTTCTGTTTTTACATTTTCAATAACTAGACCTTCTAAGTCTAAAGAATTTAAGTTCTTTATTTTACCTGTTAAGTAATCCTCCGCCTTTAAGTTTAATGATTTAGCTTTTAATCTGAGGTTTATATCTTTAGAAACAAGTGTGACAATTTTATTTTCTTCTTCTTTCTGAAGGTTTAAAGCTGAATCTAGAATCTTATGATCATTAATTTCATCATTAAAAATATTATTTTTAGTTTTCTGATTTACAAGTATCTTAAACTTACCTTTTGTCTTACCATTCAAAGGAATCCAGTCGTTTAACATTTTATCAGAGGATAATTCATCTATCATTCTAATAAATTCTCTAGCCTCAAAATTTATAGTATCATTTCCTTTTTTAAGATGATCTAATTCTTCAAGTACTGTGATAGGTATACCTATATCATTTTCCTCAAAATTCATTATTGAATCATGAGAAAATAAAATCACTGAGGTATCCAGAACATAAATTTTCTTTTTTTTCTGAGGCATAATTTATTTTCTTAATATTTCATTATAATAATTAATATAATGAGGTAAAATAATATTGACATCAAATTTTTTTGCTCTTTCGAGTGCATTTTCCTTAAAACCCTTGAGATTAGATTTCTTTAGAATAGTTATAGCTTTATTTGACATAGATTCAATATCACCAATATCACAAGTAAAACCAGATTCACCATCTTCAACTAATTCTGGTAATCCACCTGCATTAGATGATATCACAGGAACTGAAGATGCCATAGCCTCCAATGCAGAAAGGCCAAAACTCTCTTTCTCAGAAGTCAATAAGAATAGGTCAGCATTATGTAAAACATTTTCAACATCAGGAATTTTTCCTATAAACAAAACATCTCTTAGAGAGCATAGAGATCTTGTTAACGACTCTATGTTAGCTCTCTGAGGTCCATCTCCAACCATTATAAGCTTAGAAGGAATTTCTTGATTTATTTTACAAAAGATATTTATCACGTCTTGGATTCTCTTAACTTTCCTAAAATTTGAAGTATGAATTAATAATTTTTCTCCATTCTGACATAACTTACCTCTATATGAATTTCTTTTAACAGATGAGTATTTGTCAATATCTATAAAGTTAGGTATTACCTTAATTTTATTTTCAATATTAAATATATCTATAGTGTCTTTCTTTAGACTATTTGACACAGCAGTAACGCCATCTGAATTATTAATTGAAAAATTTATAACCGGTTTGCATGATGGGTCTTTTCCAACTAATGTAATATCTGTTCCATGCAATGTAGTTATTACTGGAATATCTATTCCCATTGTCTTTAAAATATCCTTAGCAAGTAAAGCAGAGGATGCATGAGGAATAGCATAGTGAACATGAATTAAATCTAACTCCTCAAATTTTACTATCTCAACAAGCTTACTAGTGAGTGAAGTCTCATAAGGAGGATATTCAAATAAAGGATAATTCTTAATAGATACCTCATGATAAAATAGATTATCACTGAATACGTTTAATCTTGCAGGTTGAGCATATGATATAAAATGTACAGTATTTCCTTTTTCAGATAAAGCTTTCCCTAGTTCAGTTGCGACAACACCACTACCACCAAATGTAGGATAACAGACAATACCAATCTTCATATAAAGATTAAATTACATTATTAGTAATATAGAAAAACCTAATTACTTGCTTATAAAATAAGTATTACTAAATTAACAATTTTTCAATCTATCTTTATGTATTATTTAATATGATTTTTATAAAATATGAGACTTCCTTCATTTCTTAAACTTCCAAATAACAGAAGATTTAAATTTGCTCCAAGACACTTTGACCCAATCAAAGACGAGTTATATCAGAGAGTATCCGAATCAAAAAATACAAAGAAAAAATATTTTAAAAGAAACAGAAACCAAACCCAGATAAACACATCAAAACTTCAGTTAATTATAGCTTTCATTTTATCTTTTTTAATCTTTGGGTGGCTTTATTTAGGAAATAAAATTTTTATTTTTATCATTTTAATACCTTTATGGTTCCTTTTTAAGAAGTGGACTAATAAATAAGATGAATATTATAAATCAACTACCTAAATCTGTAGCAAATCAAATTGCAGCTGGTGAAGTAATCCAGAGACCCTCTTCCATAATAAAAGAATTAGTTGAAAATAGTATTGACGCAAAAGCAAAAAACATTAAGATAATTATAAAAGATGCTGGAAAACAATCGATATCAGTAATAGATGATGGGTTAGGAATGTCTAAAGAAGATTCTATAAATTGTTTTAATAGACACGCAACTTCCAAACTAGAAAAAACCGAGGATCTATTTAAAGTTAAAACAATGGGGTTTAGAGGTGAGGCCCTAGCTTCTATTGCAGCAGTTTCTGAAGTAGTATTAAAAACAAAATGTATAAATAATAAAACTGGACATCAAGTTATATTAAAAGATTCTATAGTAACTGAAAGAAAAGAGATAAACTTTCAGGTAGGTACAAGCATTACATGTAAAAATTTATTTTATAGTGTACCTGCTAGAAGAAATTTTTTGAAGTCTAATAATGTTGAGCTTAGACATATAATTGAAGAGTTTATAAGGTGTGCTATTGCAAATTACAGTTTAAATTTTATTCTTATCAATGAAGAGGTCGAAGTATATAACCTTAAAAGTTCTAATCTTAAAAAAAGACTAGTATCAATTTTTAAAAGAAATTATGAAAATAACCTGATATCATGTGAGGAGAAGTATGGTGGTATATCAATAGAAGGTTACATAGGAAAACCTGAAAATACTAAGAAGACAAGAGGGGAACAGTATATTTACGTAAATAATAGATTTATTAGAAATGGTTATTTAAATCATGCTATTATAAATAGTTATGAAGGACTTATTGAAGATAAAAAATTTCCCTTTTATGTTATTTTTATTAGTATAAATACCGATTTAATAGACATAAATATTCATCCAACAAAAACAGAAATAAAATTTGAAGATGAGAAGTTAATTTATAATCTAGTTAAATCCTCTGTAAAAAAATCCTTAGAAAAATTTAATGTATCTCCTAGTTTAGATTTTGATGCTGATGTAAATTTCACAAAAAATATAAGTTTTTTAGAGTCAGAAATAACATCATCTCAAAATAAAAGATCTGTGTATTCAGAGAAAAGAAAAGATTGGAATAAAATTTTTGAAAATGTTAAAATTGAAAATGCAGATAAACTCCTTTTTGAAAACAAAGACTCTATTGAAAATGAAAATAAACCTGTCCAGTTCCTAGAAAATTTTATATTTAAACAACTAGGAGAAAAACTATTAATATTTAATCATAAAAATTGTCAACAGAGAATTCTCTTTGAAAAATATCAAAAAAATAGTTTAAGTAATTATTCTAATACTCAACAGAGTTTATTTCCGCAGTATATAGAATTTAATTCACCTGACTTTAAAATCATTGAGGATATACTTGAAGATATTAGATCCATAGGTTTCAGTATTGATATTTTCGGGAAGAATTCTGTTGTAATTAATGGAATACCTAGTGGTCTAGATGATATTAATGAAAAGGAAATTATCGAAGGTTTTGTTGAGGAGGTAAAAAATAATAATTTGGATTTAAAGTCTCAGAAAAAAGATATCATTCTAAAATCTTTTTCTAAGAAAGCTAAAATAATAAATAGTAAAAATTTATCACAAACTGAAATGAATCTGATAATCGATAGATTATTTGCTTGTGAAAACCCAAAATATTCTCCTGATGGGAAACAAAATTATATAGAATTAGGTATTGATAAAGTAGAAAATTTATTCTGATGTTTAATCTCACTCCAGCAGCAAAAAACATACTAATAATTAACGGTGTAATATTCCTATTAACAGGTGGTTACATTATAGAAGAATTTGGTCTCAGATATATATTATCTGATAATTTTAAGCCATATCAGTTTTTAACCTATATGTGGATTCATGCAGGATTTGGTCATCTTTTTAGTAATATGTTTGCGGTTATTGTTTTTGCTCCTATACTAGAAAAAGTATGGGGTTCTAGAAAATTTTTTACTTTCTATCTTATAACAGGAATAGGTGCTGGCATATTATACTCTGGTGTAAACTTTTATGAAAACTATTCTCTTGAGTTAGAGGTCAGAAGCTATCAAAGCAATCCTAACCCTGATTCCTTCAGGAAATTTATACTAGATAATTCAAAAGAATATTATAATCAATTATATGACTTCATCAGTGGATACACTGATAACCCAAGTGATGAAGGGTATATTAAAGAAAGTATAGACATTACAAATACAATACTAAGGAGCAATAATGATGTGCCTATGGTAGGAGCATCAGGAGCTGTTTTTGGGATATTGCTTGCCTTCGCTATGCTTTTTCCCAACATGCAGTTAATGCTTCTAATACCACCTATTCCTATAAAGGCAAAGTACCTAGTTCTTGTATATGGTTTATATGAGATATGGAGTGAATTTAATAGAATGCCTGGGGATAATGTGGCCCACTTAGCTCATTTAGGTGGGATGCTAATTGGTTACGTTATATTAAGGTACTGGAAAAATAAGTATGGAACTTACTACTGATTATGGCAAACTTTATAATTGAAGACTTTAAAAACGCATGGAATAAGGAAAATAATGGCCTTATTAAGATCATTTTAATAAATGTTATTGTTTTTGTTTCAATGAGTATTCTTGAAGTTTTCATAACCTTATCGGGATTCGGTGAGTTATTTAATTTATTCTTAAATAAGTTAATGCTTCCTGCGTCTTTAAAGGTTTTTATTTTTCAACCATGGTCTATTGTAACCTACTTTTTCCTTCATATGAACTTCATGCATATCTTATGGAATATGTTATTTCTCTACTGGTTTGGAAAAATCATTCACGAAAATATTGGTAATAATGCAGTAATATCTCTTTATATTATTGGTGGTATTATTGGCGGACTATCATATATGGCACTATTTAATATTATACCATATTATGACAATAGAGTTTCTGAGTCATTAATGTTAGGAGCATCTGCAGGAGTTTTTAGTGTTGTTGTAGGATCTGCCACATTACTTCCAAATTATACTTTTTACCTCTTATTTTTAGGGCCTGTTAGAATAAAATATATTGCTCTTTTTTATGTTTTATTATCTTTTTTTGATGTTACAGGAAGCAATGCTGGAGGAGAAATTGCACACCTTGGGGGAGCTCTGATGGGATACCTTTATATTAGACAACTTCAAAATGGAGTAAATATGGGAAAAGGTATAATTGATATTTTAAATGTTTTTAATAAAAATAAAAAAGAAGTTATTTCTAAAGAGGAGGAAAAAAATGAAATAAAGAAAGATATTTCACAAGATGAAATAGATAAAATACTTGATAAAATATCTGATAGTGGTTATAAAAGTCTTTCTAATAATGAGAAAGAGAAACTCTTTAATGCAAGCAAAAAATGAGAATACATTTCTTTCTAATTATTTTAATTTTCTTTTCATGTTCTAAGAAAGAAAACACTGAAAACATCGAACCTTTATCATTAGATGAAAACAAAGCAAAAGAATTAGTATCACTTTCAATTAAATGTGTAGATAAAAAATATCCTTATAAGATAGGCTATAGATTTACCAATGAAGAATGGATAAGACCTCACTATGAGTTGACACCTTCATTTTATGGTTGCTGGGACTGGCACTCAGCTGTACATGGCCACTGGGCAATGGTGAAAATAATTAAGGATTTTCCTGAAATTTCAGAAAGAGAAATAATATTAAAAAAGTTAGAAAAAAATCTAAGTGAAGAAAATTTAAAGAAAGAGTATGAATTTTTTCAAAATGATTTTGTTAAAGGTTTTGAGAGGACATACGGTTGGGCTTGGCTAATGAAATTATACTCAGAATTATTGACATGGGATAATAAAAAAGGGCTTGAGTGGGCAAATAACATGAAGCCTCTAGTAGAATTACTTAGCAATAGAACAATATCATTTTTAGATAAATTATCAACACCACTAAGACCTGGAACTCATGCAAATTCAGCTTTCTCATTTTCACTAATGGTAGAATATGCTGTAATAGCAGAAGACTATAATTTATTAAATAAAATAAAAGATTACAGTATTAAAAACTTCATGAATGACAAAAATTGTCCAATAAGTTACGAGCCATCAGGAACAGATTTTCTTTCTCCATGTCTTGCTGAAGCAAGTCTAATGTCTACTTTACTAAACGAAAATGATTTTAATAATTGGTTTAAAAAATTTATTCCTTCTCTTGATAAAAAAAAGTTTGCTAATATTATTAACCCACCAACTGTTTTAGATCCAGAAGACCCAGGAATCGGTCATCTGATTGGTCTTATGTTTCATAGGTCTTGGACACTAAAAGATATAGCAAGTAAAATTAAAAGTGATTCAGACAAAAGACTTCTTCTAAATATTGCAAAAAATCATTCTGAAAAAGGTTATGATATAATGTTTGAAAGTGGTTACGGCGGAGAACACTGGCTAGCTACATTTGCTATATATAACTTCTCAAAGTAAAATCTATCTTTCCTTCTCTAAGTAAACAGTACCTATCATCTTATCTCTTCTTCTGACATAAGGAGTATTATAATATTCTACAGGGGTTATTTCATAATAATAGAAATCTGTCTTTACAATATCTGAAGTGAAAGAATTCATTCCATCCCATATCTTATCACTTCCCTGAACTAATCCCTCATATACAACTCTCTGGTATCTGTCCATAATTTTAACCTCAAAACTTAAATCTTCCTCTAAAACATTTACATATTTAATTACGAAAAAGTCATTAAAATCATCTCCGTTGGGTGTAAAGTAGTTTGGAAGATTGTATCTAGGAGTTCTTAAATTTTCAATGTAGATGTATACCTTACCAAGTACCTCACATCCTTCATAATCACTGACGCTGTAAGTGATAGTATCAAAAGGAATTGGAGACTCATCAAAATTATATGTTATAGTTCCATCTATATTTGATATAGCATCACCAAATGTCGGGCCTGAAATAATTTTCACGCTGGTGGTATCGATCTGCGAATCAGGATCTGAGTCATTATCTAAAACACGAATAATTCTTGAACTAGCCACACTTCCATCAACAATAATAGAATCATCTTCTACAATTGGACAATCATTTTCATAATTTATAATTATAGTAACTGTTCCTGTAGAGTCACAAGTAGCAAAACCGTCTTCTATATCAGACAATATATAATCAAAAGTAATTATTTCTGGACCAGGAGCAGGTATATCATCAGGCGCTGAATAGGTAAATTTACCGTCTTGTGTCCATGAGAAACCTCCTAGACTTGGAGGTGAACTTATACTTATAATAAAATCATTTCCTTCAACATCAAAGTCATTAAATACAAGAGATGAGTCTATAACATCTCCCTCCTTAATATTAAATATATCATCAGAAGGAATAGGACAATCATTAACAGGATTTATACATAACGAGACAGTAACTGTATCACTTGAAAGGCCAGTGTCATCTACTGCAAAATAAGTAAAGGAGTCAGAAGTTGACTCTCCTCCATCATGAGAATAAATAAATGTTCCATTAGGATTTAAAATTAGAACTCCATGAAGAGGATATGTAACTAATACAGCATTTAAAGTTTGACCACGATCATCATCATAATCATTTGAGAGGATTCCATCGTCAGAGAGAAGTACCTGAATAAAATCACCTTCATTTATACAGTCAAAAGAATCTTTCACTGCAACAGGTGGAGTATCAGGAACAGGATCTATCCTAATAGTAACAGTCACTGTATCCCATGTACTACACTCACCGTCATTAAGAAGATAAGTATACTCATCAATAAAATTCTCACTATCATCATGCGTATAGTCAAAAGAACCATCAGGTTTTAGTATAACCCCACCAAAAGATGGAGGATCTAATAATTTTATTTCTAGTATATCACATGCATTTTGATCAGAATCATTTGATAAAACTCCATCAAATGGTCCAATATTTAAAACTCCTCCCTCATCTACTCCACTATAAAGATCGTCGTTACCAACTGGACATTCATTTTGAATATTTATCCTTGCAGTATCTGCAACTTGAGTAGTATCTTCACCATCAGTGACAAAGTAGGTAAAGAATGTTTCATTAGGATCGTCGGAACAGTCATGATCATAGGAGAAAGATCCGTCATCATTTAGAACAAATGCACCATTTTCAGGTGGAGTGTCTAAAATTACTGTCATAATATCTTGAGGATCTGGATCTTCACAATTTGCAAGTACTCCATCGAGGAGAGTAGTTGTAAGGACTTCACCCTCTAAAATATTGTAAGTTTCTCCATCACAAATTGGCACTCTATTAAGAATTGTAATACAGACTTCAGTCTCTTGTGAGAGACCAGGAGGAGGACCATTTACACCATCAAAAATCATATATTTAAAACAAATTTCATTAGGCGAATCAGAGCCATCATGTATATATGTAAATGAACCATCGGAATTTAATGTTAATCCTGATACACTCGATAGGCCTAAAACTCTTAACTCATCAAGGTCATGATCTGGGTCAGAGTCATTAGATAGAAGTCCTAAATTAAAAGGTATATCTAGCGTATCTCCCTCAAAAACAGAATAGTTATCATCTACTCCAACTGGCAAGTCATTAACTCTATTAATAATTATGATTACAGTTCCAATACTTTCACAACCAGAAAGATCAATAACCTTATACTGAACACTGTCAATAGATGATTCAGATCCATCATGGACATAATAAAATCTTCCATTAGGTAAAATTTTAAGACTATCACTATGGTTTGCATTACTTGAACCTACTTTTTCAGATCTCAGGGCATCTATCGAATCCGGGTCGGGGTCAATATCATTCAATAAGATTCCGAGTGTATCTAAAGTTGCCCCCTCATCAATATAAAAAGTATCACGAACTGCTACAGGACAATCATTAACATTAATTGGCATAATAATAATTCTACCAAAGTCATCACTTTCACAGAGCTCACTCTCAATTCTATATTCTATAGTATCACCTAACTGACTTCCATCATGGATATAAGTAAATTTTCCGTCAAATTTTATTTCATCATTAATTAACGTACCATTATCCATCATATCTAATTTATAATCCGAAACATATAGTGTGTCTCCACCACCATCATTATCATTAATTAACACACCACAAAGAGTTCTCTCTTCACCTTCATCATATAGATAGGTTCCATCTACCCATTTCCAACCACCTTTTGGCTCTTTAAAATATTTATCTGATACGTCTTGATATAGACCAAAATGTAGGTTAGAAGATAACATTGTTGCTACTGTATCATTTTCTTCTTTAGTTTTTATCATCGCCAGATAACCACCGTTAGCTTCAGCATCTGCCTTTGCAGCATACCAAAGGAAGGAAAGGTTTGAACTAAAATACGAGTGACCGTTATATTGACCTAGAAATGTATACCCAGATTTTGAGGAGATTAACTGATCAACCTCTAACAAGTACCTTTGGTTTAATGTTGTTTCTTTTTCATCGTTCCATTTACCACTTGCATATATCTCACCAATATTTTCATCACCTGAGCTGTTAGGTTCACCAGTATTCCAATTTTCATTATTTGAACCAGTATTTAATTTTTTAGTTATACAAGTATCCACTAACAATGTATCTCCTTCCGTAACATAATAGATATCATCTACTGGAATTGGACAGTCAGGAACTGGATTAATTATTATATAAACAGTAGTGGTGTCTGCACAATTAGAAGAACCATCTTTGACAACATATTTTAGTGAGTCGATCAGAGTCTCAGAGTCATCATGAATGTATTCTATCTTACCATCTTTACCCAATGTAGCAATTCCATGAAGTGGATCAACAACTTTTTCAGCTGTCAACGTGTCCTTTTCCTCATCAGTGTCGTTAACCAAAACTCCTGGGGCGTCTAGCGTAACAGTCCCCCCCTCGTCAACTCTAAGTGTATCGTTTACACCAATTGGACAATCATTAACTGGTGTAATTACTATTGTTACTTTTCCAAGATCAGTACATTCCCCATCTGAAAGTTCGTAAATAAAATTATCTTCAAAGTCATCACCTATACCACTGTGGACATAGGTAAATGAACCATCTGAACCAAAGCTTGTTAATTCACCATCATCTGGTTTATTAGTAAGTGACGTAGATACTCCATAGTAAAGACTTAATATCTGTTCCTGAGAGACTGTGTCTCCGATAATATATAATTCATCCATCCTTCCGTTAAATGAATTTCCTGAGAGGCTTCTTCCCATAAGTAATTGAGCAGAGACACCTGATAAGGATGTATTGATAAGATCTTCAGAATATATCTCATTCTTATTAAGGTACATCTTATAATTATCACCATTTTTCACTAAAATAAAGTGATTCCATGTAGCTTTTAATTTCGTACTTCCAATTGGTCCTAATGCTTTTACTGAATACCCCGTTCCATTACCAATTCCAAGAGATAATTTTTCATCCTTAATTCCAATAGTTAATCCTTTTTCTTTACCACCAACAGTAAAGTTTAGTAGTGTAGGAGAGTCAGTTGGATTATTAAAAGATCTGAACCAACCTGAAATCGAGTATCTGGATCTGTTTAATGCTAAAATTTGATCAAATACATGAACGTAAGAAGAATCACCATCAAACTCAAAAGCATTCCTGTCATGTGGCGGTTGGAATCTATCAGGAACTACTTTTGGTGACTTAGGGTAATTTATTAAATATGGCTGAGAACCACATTTACCACCAGTCAAACTTTCACAATTTGTTGGATTAGGGAGAGTTACAGTATCAGGAACACCACCCATCATGAGACCATTAAAGTTATTGCTACTCTGATCATCAGCCATCTTCCGCACAAGAATTGTAGGTATTGTGTCTCCATCAACATCTAAACCAGGACCTGGAATTGAGTCATAAAATTCAGACATAGAGTAGAATGCAATTAGACTATCTGTTATCTGTGGTCTTGAGCCTATGTCCAAATCAAAGTCATTACCCATTATAGCAGGGAAATTTCTGAAGGTGCCATCACCTCCACCAGGTAAACCTGAGATCGTTAGGGTGCCTCCCTCAGCAACTGTATAAATAGTATCAGTAGCAGTTGGACACTCATTTACAGATACAATATTTATATAAACTTTTACAGTAGAACATTCCCGTTGCATATCTCCCATCACATAGGTAAACATATCTGAAGTTTGTTCCCCACCATCGTGCACGTATATAAATGATCCGTCAGGATTTATTGTGTCTCCCACAATGGTTCCAAATAATGGTCTATCTACAAGTGCTACGTTTAGAGTGTCTCCCTCCTCGTCAACATCATTAAAGAGTACTCCTGTATATTTTTTATTACTTCCCTTACTTAACATGTAGTCGTTGTAACCCATATTTGCGGCATCTGCTATCAAAGTTCCTCCCTCATTTACCGTAAAGTAGTCTGTCAAGCCCTCTGCGCAGGCATTGTCAGGACCAAAAAATAAAGTTATAGAGTCTACAGAACAACAAGATATTCCCACCTGGGGGACATCACATACCTCAACATATATCACATCTCTAATAGCTCCTGTACCATTATGTTCATAGGTAAATGATCCATCAGCATTAACTGTGTAATCTTTTGCCTGAGGTGGAAAAGGATAAATTGGGTTACCGTCCTTATCTAGAAGCCAATTAGGCGACCCGGGTAGTAACTCCCTCATAAAAATAAAATCTCCATCAGGATCAAGATCTTTTGTAAGTGCTCCTCCAGCAGAATCTCTAGTAATTGTTCCACCCTCATCCATATCTAATATCCAGGTTGTGCCATCTGAAGCATATACTGTTAATGTGTCTCCTCCAGAATCTACGTTAACACTGTCAATAGAAATTGGGTTTCCATCTTTATCTGAAAGTGCCTCTATATAGTCTTTGATTGGAGCTCCATCTAATAAACTCAAGCTATTATATCCATTCATGAGTGTAACTGGACAATCATTTACAGGATTTACAATAATTTTGACTGTGTCAGGAGGGCTATCACAAACTCCGTCATTAGCATAGTACAAGAAATAGTCTAGCGAACCCTCTCCTCCTCCATGAGTATAGGTAAAAGAACCATCAGGATTAACTGTAACTAAACTTTTTTTACTATCCTTATGGTCAGCAAGAACCTTAGGATCTGAATCTTTATAAGAATATATCACATCCCCATTAATATCGCTGTCATTTATTAAAAGACCATTAATAGAATCTACAATTAATGTACCCCCTTCATCCACAACATAAGTATCTGTGACGGTTGTTGGGCAGTCATTAACTTTAATAACCACCTTACCATCAGACACGTCAAAAACTCCAGGACTATAGATAATTGTTAATCTGTATTCAAATTCGTCAGTTTTTGGAGATGAGCTACCATTATGAGTGTATGTAAAACTTCCATCATTATTTAAGTTAAATGCGTTTCCTCCACTAGTAATTGCCAAATTAGGAGAAGTTACTATTCCTGACTGACCCGTAGCTCCTGATGGTATAGGATCATTAGAAAGTATACCAGGAGCAATTATGTTTATTGTACCTCCCACACCTACTACAAATGTATCGGCTACTGCCAAAGGGACAGAGTTATTTATCTGAATCATAATAACATCTTCAACTACACAGCCTCCTCCGTCAGTCACTTTATATTTAAAACTAGTATTTAATGGATCAGATCCTGTGACAAAAGGTGGAGCAGTATATTCGACAATTCCAGCAGTTGATACAGTTATTGACCCAACAGAAGGAGGTGTGATAAGCTCAAAGTTAAGAACTAAATCAATTCCCAAAGTGTACTCAGGATCTAAGACCCCAGCTGTAAGGTCTCTTGTTTTAACTTCTCCTTCGTTTACTTTAAGAGCTTCACCGTCTACGACTGGACAATCATTAATAGGGTTAACACAAATTGACACCTGACCTGTTGCAAAAAATCCATCATTGTCTGTAATCTTGTAAGAGAAACTATCACTACCGCTAGGTGTCTCATTACCATTGTGTTGATAGCTAAAGGTTCCGTCAGAACATATTCCTGGAAGACCAGTGGTTGGACAGGAGATAAATCCATTTAATGGAAATGACTGCTGTTCAATACTAACAATTGGTCCCTCTTTATCAGAGTCATTTACTAACAAACCCTGTGCCGGATCACTAATAATTAATTCTCCTCCCTCATCTACACAATTAGCTCCCGAATAAGAGTCATTTACAGCTACAGGAGGGTTTTCATCATCAATAATTTTAATAATAGCTTTCTTACCAATCTCGTAAAAAATATTTTCAGATGGTGGGGTATCAGAAAAGGTGTTATTTAAAGTAATAACTATTCTCTCATTTGGATCTTGAATATTATCATCAATACCTGTTAACAATACTTCTGCTGTAGTACTTCCTGCAGCAATAGTTATAATTTCTGTCTGACTACTTGAAAAATCTGTGTCTTTATCAGCTACAAGGTTAGTATTAACTGAAGGGTCTAGACCCTCATAGTTTAAAGCTATCTTAGAATCCTTATCAAAAACTCTACTAAGAGTTATAGTAAGTTTAGCAACTCCACCATCTTCATCAATAGAGTCTTTATCAAGCGTAAAGGTTACTTTAGGAGGGTCATTATCAATAACTGAGAAAGCTATAGAGTCGTTCACTATTCTACCTGGTCCAGTTTTAACATTAGTTAATTTTAGATAAAAAGACTCAGTGTCCTCATAGGCATTATCATCGATGGCATACATCTCAAAATCAGTAAAAGTATCTCCATCATTTATCTGAACAATTCCAGTAAAGTTAACATCCGCATTGATAGCATCTCCTCCAGTCATACCAACTTGAACTTCTATATCTTGAGCAACGGCTTGAGGTATTTCAACTCTTAGCTTACTTTTAGGAGATCCTTCTTCTAAAAGAAATGTGTCTCCAGCCTGTAATTTCATCGATATTAGAAGGTCATCATCCAATATATTTACCGTCCTGTCATTATTTACAGAATGAATTGAACCAGAACTAACACTTGCAATTTCTGCTATTATTTTTTCTTCAGTCTCTACATCATTATCATTAATTGATGTGAAAGTTAAGAATGCAGATGATGAGCCACTACTTATAGTAATTATCTTGTTATCTATATTAGTAAGGTTTGTGATACTATAATCTGATCCGAGTGTTGCAGAACCTGATATAGTTAAAGCAACGTTTATATTTGAGGATGCATTCATGCTATTTCCTGAAGCATCTTTTAGAGATATTGTTAGTTTTGAGACACCCCCATTCTCCTCTATCGATAATTGGTCAACACTTAGATGCGCAATAGGTTCAGCCTGAGCTAATACATTAGCTGAATTAAGAAAAAAACATAAAATAAAAAACGATAAATATTTTTTCATTTGTATATCTACAATCTACAAATATAAAGATTTAGTATAGGCAACAGCATAAAAATTGCACTTTAATAACGTCGACTATATATGAAAATTTTATTTTTTATTTGCTAATTGACCACAAGCTGCGTTAATATCTTTTCCCCTACTCCTTCTTATACCTACATTTACTCCTTTATTATCTAAAAAATCAACAAAAGCATCAGTATTTTCTTGAGAAGATTTATCAAAACCTAAACCTTCAACTGGATTATATTCAATAAGATTAACTTTTGAAGGTATGTGTTTAGTGAATCTATATAGTTTTTCAGCCTCACTTATACTATCATTGACATCTTTGAGTAATACATATTCATAAGTAATTTTGTTTTTTGTTTTAGAGAAATAATATTTAAGTGAATCTCTAAGATCTTCTAATGAATTTGAGTCTCCTATGGGCATAATCTCATTTCTTATCTCCTCTGAAGCAGCATGTAGAGATAACGCAAGATTAACTTTTATTTTATCATCAGCAAGTCTTCTTATCATCTTAGAAATTCCAGAAGTAGATAAAGTAACTCTCTTATATGACATTTGAAGACCTTCTTCGGACGTAATGAAGTGTATAGACCTTATAACATTTTTATAATTTAGTAGAGGTTCTCCCATACCCATGTAAACAATATTTGTTAATGGTAAATCATAAAACTCTTTTGATTTATCACCAATAGCTACTACCTGATCATAAATCTCTCCAGCAGTTAAATTTCTTATTCTACCTATTGTGCCAGTAGCACAAAATTTGCAGCTAAGTGAACATCCAACCTGAGAAGATATACATGCAGTCATTCTCTTTTCTTGGGGGATCAAGACACCTTCTACAAAGTTTCCATCAAAAAGTTTAAACTTTATTTTAATAGTTCCATCATTACTTTTTTCATAGTAATCTTCAGTTATTTTATTTATTGAGAAGTATTCACTAAATATCTCTCTATTCTTCTTTGATAGGTTAGACATATCATCAAAGGAAGAGCAAGAATTATTCCAAATCCAGGAATAAACTTGATTTGAGACATATGTTCTCATACCATGCTCTACACAAAAATTTTCAATATCTTCGATAGATAATTCTCTTATGTCTCTTTTCAATTTTTTTTATTTTTATACCAGCAAAGATATTAAAAGCATATATTTAAAAAATATCTATTTTGGTTTAATATGATCCCAGAGAAAATAATTAAAAAAATTGGTGACATTTGCTCTTGGCTCTCATTTATATTAGTGATTTTAATTTCACTTGATGTATTCCTGAGATATGTTTTTAATTTTTCAAGTGCATCTTTATATGAGTTAGAGTGGCATATGTTTGCTGTGATATTTATGGTAGGATCTTCACTTACTCTACAGAAAGATGAACATGTGAGGGTTGATGTATTTTATAATAAATTTTCAGATAAAGGTAAAAATATAATTAACCTTATTGGAAACATTATTTTCCTATTGCCATTTAGTTTAATCATATTCTATACCTCCATCCCTTTTGTGGAAGACTCATTTAAAATCCTTGAATCTAGTCCTGATCCAGGAGGGTTGCCATTTAGATTCTTAATTAAATCTATTATACCAATATCATTTCTATTACTTGCTATTCAAGGAGTTTTAAATGTATTTAAAAATTTAAAAAATTTATCAGATGGATAGCATACCTATAATCTTATTCTTGATAGTATTTATCTTGATCCTTTTTGGATATCCAGTAGCTCTCACCCTAGGAGGAGTTTCCATTCTTGCTGGACTGATTTTTTTTGATGTGGACTTCTTCTATCTTGTTTCTCTAAGGATTTATGGCATAATGAACAACTTTGTCCTACTAGCTGTTCCTTTATTTGTATTTATGGGACTCACACTTGAAAAATCTGGAATAGCTGAAAAACTACTAGAAACAATGGCCATTCTTTTTGGTAAAATAAAAGGTGGTTTAGCCTATTCAGTAATTATAGTAGGTGGAATGCTTGCTGCATCGACTGGAATAGTAGGTGCAACTGTTGTGACCATGGGACTTATTAGCTTACCTACTATGTTAAGAAGAGGGTATGACCCAAAACTAGCAACAGGAGTAATTGCATCTTCTGGTACTTTAGGACAGATAATACCCCCTTCTGTTGTACTAGTATTACTTGGAAGTGTTTTAAACATATCCGTTGGAAATTTATTTACTTCTGCACTATTACCTGGAATAACTCTAGTGTTACTTTATCTAATTTATGTAGCGATCATATCTATAATAAATCCTTCAATGGCACCGGCCATGCCAAAAGAGGTAGTAGAAGAGTTTAGGAGAAAAACTAGCACTATAGATATAATTAATGCCTTTTTTCTTCCATTTATTTTAATTTTCGCAGTCTTAGGATCAATCTTTATGGGAATTGCATCACCAACAGAAGCGGCTGGAATCGGAGCGTTAGGAGCATTAGCTTTAAGTTATATTCAGGGAAGTATCAACCTCAAAAAATTAAAAGAGATTTCGGCTGAAACAACCAAGCTTACTTCGATAGTCTTTATGATACTACTAGGCGCAACTTCTTTCTCTTTAGTTTTCAGAGGTCTTGAAGGTGATAAAATACTTGTTGATTTAATTACCTCGTCCAGCTTAAGTCCTGAAATATTTTTAATATATGTTCTAATTACTGTATTTATTGCTGGGTTTTTCATTGACTTTATAGAGATAATATTTATCATAGTCCCTGTCATAGCACCCATTCTAATTGCATTAGATATTGACCTAATATGGGTAGGTATCATGCTCGCAATAAATCTTCAGACATCCTTCTTAACACCACCTTTTGGATTCTCTCTTTTCTATCTTAAAAGTGTTTCTCCAAAAGAAGTTAACACTTCAGATATCTATAGAGGTGTTATACCTTTTGTAATAATTCAAGTTCTTTTTTTAATATTCTTATTCTTTAATCCAGAATATGTTTATGTAATACCAGGATTTTTAGAGAACTATAACTCGTAATAAATTTTATCACTTACAGTTGACCAATCTTCAAATGAAATTCTAAATTTTTCGTATGCCTCAAAAATTTTTTTGCTCTTAGGATCAGAATCTACCATCTCCTCAACTACTTCTTTAGATTTTAATTTGAATGCCTCTAAGACATCTTTAGGAAATTTTCTGAGTTGTACATTTTCTTCTTTTAGTAACTTATTTAGATACTCACTATTCTTTGAATCAAACTCACACTGCATCCAAATATTTAGAGACTCTATCCCTTTTTTTATAATCTCTTGGAGGTCTGAAGGAAGTTCAGAAAATTTATCTTTATTAACTATCATTTCCAGAACTCCACCTGGCTCATGCCATCCTGGATAATAATAATACTTGGCTACCTGATAAAATCCCATCAGATAATCGTGATAAGGCCCTATCCATTCTGTAGCATCAATAACTCCCCTTTCAAGGTTAGTATAAATTTCTCCTCCAGCTACTGTAACAGCGGTACCTCCAGCTTTTGATAATACCTTACCTCCAAAACCAGGAATTCTCATCTTTAACCCTTTAAGATCTCCAAATGAATTAATTTCTTTATTAAACCACCCACCCATCTGCATACTTGTATTACCACCAACAAATGGAATAAGATTAAATGGTTCATAAATTTCTCTGTAGAGCTTATAGCCACCCCCCGAAATAATCCATGAATTCATCTGCTTAGAATTCATTCCAAATGGCACAGATGAAAAAAACTGTCCTGATGGAATTTTACCTGCCCAGTAATATGCAGCTCCACTTCCCATCTCTATAGCACCATTGCTAACTGCATCAAATGATTCTAGACTTGGAATTAACTCACCTCCACCGTATACTTTTATATCAAGCCTACCTCCAGACATTTTCTTGACCCATTCAGAAAACATATTACACCCCTCTCCTAGTACTGGCATATTTGGAGACCATGTTGTAACCATCTTCCACTTATAGCTTTTATTAAAATTTATATTAACAGATTGTTTTACTTTCTCTTCTGAAGCGCTTATACATGAGGTAACAGCTGAAACACCAGCGATTGATGCTAATGATTTTTCTATAAATTTTCTCCTATTAGTTTTTTTTTTCATTTCTGTAAATTGTTAATTAAAGGTAAATTAAGAAAAATATTTATTTGATAAAATTTAAAGCTAAATTGCCGAGTCACAAATGAAAAAAAAAGACCATAGTTTATTATTCATTTTTATCACAATTTTCATTGATATCACAGGATTAGGTATCATTATTCCTGTTATTCCAGCATTAATAACTGAGTTAATAAATGGTTCTATTAGTGAAGCTGCAAAGTATAGCGGATGGCTTATGTTTTCTTATGCTTCTCTTCAATTTTTATTTGCACCATTTCTAGGAGGATTAAGTGATCAGTATGGGAGAAGACCAGTAATTCTTCTTTCACTTTTTGGATTTGGGATTAATTACTTAGTTCTAGCACTAGCACCAAATATAATATGGCTTTTTTTAGGTAGAATATTTCAGGGAATAATGGGAGCAAGTCTAACAACAGCCTCAGCATATATTGCAGACATAAGTACTCCAGAAAAAAAAGCACAAAATTTTGGATTAATTGGTGCTGCATTTGGCTTAGGATTTATTTTGGGACCAGTAATTGGTGGGTATCTAGGTCAATTTGGTTCAAGAGTTCCCTTTATTGCTGCTGCTGCATTTACTCTCATAAATTTAATATATGGATATTTTATCTTACCAGAATCATTAGACAAAAAAAATAGAAGAAAATTTGATATCAAAAGGGCTAATCCAGTTGGAACATTAATGTCATTAAAAAGATACCCTGTAATATCAGGATTATTGATTTGTATAGTCTTATTTAATATAGCACAACATGCTACTCATAGCACGTGGACTTTTTTTACTATCGAGAAGTTTGATTGGAGTGAAAAATTAGTGGGGTACTCACTTGGCTTTATTGGTCTATTGGCAGCTATAGTTCAAGGTGGGCTTATAAGAGTAATAATTCCAAAACTAGGGAATATAAATAGTGTCTATTTTGGTATGATTTTTTATATTTTAGGTCTTTCATTGTTCGCCTTTGCAGAGGAAGGGTGGATGGTATTTGCCTTTGCTATACCTCTTTCATTAGGAGGTATTTCTGGTCCAGCATTACAAGGTATTATGACAAATAAAATTCCAGATGATGAACAGGGAGAATTTCAAGGAGGCATGACAAGTTTAGTTAGCTTGACAGCAATAATAGGTCCATTATTAATGACTAATTTATTTTCTTATTTCACAAGTGAAAATTCATTTTATTACTTTCCTGGTGCACCTTTCATGGTTGGTGCCATAATATCATTTTTCGGATTAATCATAGCCGTGAGATTTCTCTCAGGATCAAGGGGAGGATCTGGCATTTAAGCTATTTATATTAAGGTAAATAAATGATTAATTTATTACTTATAATAAATCAGCATGGAATTCTAGATATTAATCCAATAATTAATTTTGAAAGCAAAAGATCTGTTTTTTAAATTTAGAAAAAGAGGATTCTCAGCATAGTAATTGTCAGTATACACTAAGAATATATCAGATAATGGTTGGAATCTCCACTGGAATCTAGCATTTAAATTAATATTATCAAACTGATTGTTATACTGTAAATAAGTACTAAAAAATAAATCTTTTGAAAAACTAACATTTATTTTAGAGTTAAGAGAGAAAAAGTTAGCACTAGAATAAGGAGCAGGAAAGTCTAAATCATTGTACTGAGATCCAAGTGAAAGGTTGAGAAAAGGAGGAAATTTATAGGTGAATGTACCCCCAATATTTTTTATTTTTCCATTAAAAAATTCCCCTATCTTTCCGTTAAGCCTCACAGAAAATATTTTTCTTTCTGAAGTTCTTAGATAAAATGTATGATTAACATAATTGTATTCTGAAAAAGCATCTAAAGGAACCCCATCAGATCTTGATGGATCAAAATCGTCTAATAACTTAGTATAGAGGATATTTGTTTTTAAAACTAGATACGCCTGAGATCTAAATCTAAAATTATAATCAATATCTATATCATAGTCGGTAATTCCGTTTATTTTATTTCTATAAAACTCATAATCAACACCTGGTCCATGTTGAACTAAAGAAATATTTTCAGGAAGAAATTTATATTGAAATGATGGGCTTAAAAAAACATAATCTTTTCTAGGAACAAACCCCACTTCAGGATTAAAATTTTCGCCTACACCGTAAAAATATACATTTGTCTCAAAATTTCTCTCTTCGTATGAGGCATTAGCACCATAAGAATTTGCACCATTTACATCTTCATTCTCAACAGACTGATGATAATATAGTTGAGACTTAAATTTTGTATTATTAGTTTGGAGCTTAGACTCGAAACCAAATACCCTATTAAAATTACTTAAGTCATGTGCATATTCAACAGATTTATCGTTAAATAAGGATTGCTTATTTATAAGAAATGATGATATTTTAGAATTCTTTAAAATATTTTTTTCTACAACCGCCATACCATAATTATAAGATGGAACTCCACTTGAAGAAAGTTTTGCAGTCTGCATATTTAATAAGCCAACTCTTAATCCTTCGTTAACTTTCCCTGAAAGTTTTGCACCAAAAATAATTGGATTCTGGACATATTGACTTGTCGTAGTATCTCTTGCAATACCAATTCTCCTTGAAAACATTGGCCTTGCCTCACGAGATCCTAAGTTTGAGAAAAGATCAGCATTATCAGTGAAAAACTCTCTTTTCTCAGGAAGAAACAATTCAAACCTTGTTAAGTTAGTTCTTTGTTCATCAACTTCAACTTGTGAAAAATCTGGATTTATTGTTACGTCTAAATTTAATGAAGAACTAAGTGCTAACTTCATATCTAAACCAACATCAATATCAGAATCTCTAGCTGGCTCTGCAACTTTATTTCTAATTCCTGAACCAGAAAGGTATGGAATTAGTACCATACTCTGAGATGACTTTTCCAAAGGAAACTCAAACTCAAGCTCTCCGGTCATGGATAAGTTTCCAGGTGAAAATCCTAGAGGTATTGGAGACCATATAGAACCCTCATCCACTTTACTGTTTCCTCTGTGTGAGTTCAAATTCCATATCTTAGTTCCGGCCTTATATCTTATAGAGTTAAAAGGAATCTTAAACTCTGTAATCCAATATCCATCATAAACCTTTGCCCCAGAATACCATTTTGTATTCCAATTTATATTAAACCAGCTGATTCCTCCTCTACTACCACCACCAGAACTAAAATTACCTTCCCCACCATTTGAAAGTAAAGCCTCTCTCTGTATATTATAAGGAGACAAACCAAAATTATATCCATTAGTCTCATCCTGAAATGTATCAAAAGTAAAAGATATATAATCTGTTGATCCTCCAAAAAAATCTCTTTTTAGATCCCCAAGAATGAATTTCTTAGATGATATATCTTCCATCTTTGCTAATATGTATAAAAATTTATCGTCATATGCTACTCTAAATTCCGTATCTAATTCAGCAGGAACAGAATCTCTTGGACTATACTGCACGTAACCTTTAGAAGATTCAGCATTTTTCCAAAACTCTTCATTCATCTCACCATCTAATACTATTTCTTGTGATATTTTCTTTGCAAAAATTTTTCTCTTTTGTTCTTGAGAAAATGCATGAAAATTACTTAATAAAAGAATGAATAAAATTGATAATTTTATTTTCATATAAGCTAGCTTACGTATTTAGATGATACTTGTTAAGAAATCTTTCTTAAATATTATGATTTTTTGAATAGGTCAACAAAGACAGGCGTTGCAACAAATATTGAAGAGTATGTTCCAACTATAATTCCAATTAGAAGTGCAAAAGAAAACCCACTTAATGAAGGTCCTCCAAATAAGAATAAAACTAAAACAACTATAAATGTTGTCATCGATGTAATTAAAGTCCTACTTATCGTCTTGTTAATTGACTCGTTTACTACAGGAATAATCTCACTACCAGCTTTTATCCCTAGATTTTCTCTTATTCTATCAAATACTACTACAGTATCATTAATTGAATATCCAATTATAGTTAATAATGCGGCTATGAAAACTTGGTCAATTTCATATGAAACTCCAAATAAGTTAGCTATAGAAAATGCAGATATAACAAATAAAGTATCATGGAAAAGAGCAAACACAGCCCCAGTAGAGAACTGCCATTTTCTAAACCTTATTAATATATAAACAAAAATTGCTATAAGTGCTAATAAGCCAGAGTAAAAGGAAGAGTTCTGAATATCATCAGCTATAGTAGCACCAACCTTTGATGAACTTGATATAGTAAAGTTATTTTCATCTACCATTGTATCATCTTCAGTAAAATTAAGATTTGTTATATTTTTGAGTCCAGAAACCAACTGGTTTTTTACATTAATATCCGCATCATCAGACTCATCATCAATAAGATAAGATGTAGTTATTTTAAGAATATTATCTGCTCCAAAAGTCTTAACCTCAACTCCTTCATTATTAAAAGGCTCTTGAAGACCAGTCTCTAATTGAGTTGGATTTTGAGAATTATTAAATGTTACAACATATGACCTTCCACCTTTAAAGTCAACGCCCAATGTAAGACCTTTTATAAGAAGAGAAATAAGACCAACACTAATAAATGCAACTGAAAAATAGTAAGCTAATTTTCTTCTTCCAAGAAAATCAATTTTGAGTGAAGTCAACAAATTTCTAGAGAATGGAAATGAGAACCTAAGTGAACTCTTATCTCCATTCCTACTCCATCTTTCTACTATTACTCTTGTTATATAAACAGCTGAGAAAAATGAGCAAATTATTCCAATAATTAAAGTAATGGCGAATCCTTTTACAGGACCTTGACCAAGATTATAAAGTATGAGACCAACTAATAGTGTTGTGAAATTAGCATCAATAATAGAAGTAAACGCTTTATCATATCCATTTGATATAGCTTGTTTTATATTAGCTCCATTTCTTAATTCCTCCTTTATCCTCTCGAAGATTAGCACATTAGCATCTATGGACATACCGATAGTAAGTACAATACCTGCTATGCCTGGAAGCGTAAGGGAAGCAGATAGCTGTGCTAGTATTCCCAGAATAAAAAATATATTAAAGAATAGTGCCAAATTAGCAACAATTCCTCCTCCAGAATAATAGATTATCATAAATATAAGTACTATAATTAATCCTGACATTATGGATTGAAAACCTTGGCTCTGAGCAACCTTACCCAGTGTCGGACCAATAACTACATCTTCAACAATCGTTGTAGGAGCAGGTAAGGTTCCAGCCTTTAATATATTTGCAAGATCCTGGGCTTCTTCAATTGTAAAATCTCCAGTTATTTGAGAATTACCATTTGGAATCTCATTTTGGACAAATGGAGCTGAATAGACAAAATTATCTAAAACTATTGCCACTCTTCTTCCAACATTTAATGAGGTCAATCTTCTCCAATTTTTTGCTCCATTAGAATTCATCTGCATAGATATTGATGGTCTAGCACTTTGGTCTAGGTCTTGTCTTGCGTCTGTTATAACCTCTCCAGTTAGAGGTGCCCTACCTCCTCTTGATGTCTTAATAACAAATAATTCTAGTACTTGATCACTAGCATCAGCAGTATTTTCTGTAGGTTTAACAGCCCATAAAAATTTAATAGTATTAGGAATAAGCTGTTTAACTTTATCATTAGAAAGGATCGTGTTAATTGACATTGTATCTTCTAAGTCATAATATAATCCCCCAAATTCAGACCTTAGGTTGCCAAGAAGTGGAGAAGAAGAATTATTTATTTCTGAATCTATAGACTCCTCAGCAGTAGCATCTTCAGTATCACTATTGTCTTCTTCATTATTATCTGTATTACCAGAAAGCAATGATTCAAGATCATCAGATTGTGAATTCTGATTTGAACTATTTTCACTATCGTTATCAACTTTATTATTTAAAATATTTTGAGTATTGGCAAACTGGTCAATGACTTGTAATGTCTGAAGAACTTCAGTCTCATTAGCTTCCGCCACTTCCCAGAATTCTAGTTTAGCAACTCCTTGGAGAAGTTTTCTAACTCTCTCGGGATTATCAACTCCAGGTAATTCAATTTGAATCCTACCAGTACCTTGAAGCCTCTGAATATTAGGTTGTGAAGTTCCAAACCTATCTATCCTAGTTCTAAGTATATTAAAAGATCTATCAATAGCACTCTCAACTTCACCATTTATTATATCAATAATTTCGGCATCAGAAGAATCAAAACCTATCCTACCTCTATTTGAAACAGTAGCAAAAATTTGTGAAAGATTTTTCTGTGGAGCTAAAGATTTAAACTCGTTATAAAATTCAGTTATAAAATTCAATTGGGTGCCTCTAACTTTATCTTTTGCAGAAGTTATAGCATTTAAAAAATCTGGGTCCTTACTGTCAGATGATAAACCAGTTAATATATCAACTGGTGAAACTTCAAGAGTAACGTGCATACCCCCCTGTAGGTCTAATCCAAGATTAAGTTCTGATTCTTTAATATCTTTGAAAGTAAAATCTGAAACTAAATTATAAACAGGTTTGTTCCATATAGAGTCGAGATATTTTTGTTTCTTCTTAAAATCAATATTTCCATTTGAATCTCTTGAGATTTCCGTAGCTTCTCCTTGTATACGTTGAGACACAAAAGTAAACTGAAGGTAATAAATTGATAAGAATGATATTACTACCGTTAAAAAATATATTAATCCTTTATTCTTCATTATTATTTTTCAAAAATCAGTTGACAAAAGTATTGAAATAAATGGAAATTAACTAAGAGGTAAATTATTTATTATATAGAGCATATTCTTTTTTAATATATTCTAATGTAGTCTCAGCTCCTGTAAAATCCTTATTATTATTATCAACTACTAAATCCGCATAGTCTTTTTGTGGTAGAATATATTTTTTATAAGCTGGAATTACATGATTTCTATATTTGTATATAACATCATCTTTATCATATCCCCTGGTTTCATAATCCCTCTCTATCCTTCTTTTGATCATAGTTTCAATTTTAGAATCAACAAATATCTTTTTATCAAAAAGAGAAGAAAGATTAGGATTATCAAATAAGAATAATCCCTCTATTAAAATTATAGGCCTAGGTTTTACTATTATTTTTTTAGGAACAATATCTGGATTGTTAAAAGTATATTCATTCTTAATAATTTTTTCTCCTATTTTAATTCTTTTTATGTCATCAATCTGCCGATCAATATGAAAAGAACTAGGAAGATCAAAATTATAATTTCCTTTTTCGTCTTTTAACTGCTCTTCTCTCTTTTTATAATAATTATCTTGATATAAAATTGACACAAGCTCATTTCCTAAATTTTCTAGAATATATTTTACTATAAAAGATTTACCTGACGCACTACTACCACTAATACCAAAGAGAATACTATTCATGTCTATTTAAAAATTTTACAAGTTTACTTACAGCAATTGCCCTATGAGATAATTTATTTTTTTCTTCCAAAGTAAACTCAGAAAATGTCTTGTTAAAACCTTCAGGAATAAATATTGGATCATAACCAAAACCCTTATCTCCTGTCTTTTCTTCAGTTATTATTCCTTTAACTTCTCCATGAAAATAATTTATTTTTCCATTAATTATAAGACAGATAACAGTTCTAAATACTGCATTACGGTTTTCTTTACCATTTAATTTTTTTAAGACTAATCTAATATTATCCTCAGAATTAGAATTATCTCCTGCAAACCTTGCAGATTTTACTCCAGGTTGTCCATCTAGGGAGTCAATAAACAAACCAGTGTCATCTGAAAAACAATTAATCTCAAATTTTTTATATATATGATTAGCTTTTAATAATGCGTTTCCTTCAATAGTATCCTCAGTCTCTTGAATTTCATCTCTAAAATTAAGATCCTCTAAAGATAATAAGTGGTATGAAAATAATAATTTTTGTACTTCTCTGAGCTTATTTTTATTACCTGTAACAAAACAGATTTTATTCATTTTCTAATCTTAATTAGATGAATATCAAAAATAAGAATAGCATCCCCAGGAATTTCTGGTGATGTAGTATTTCCAGTGGTACCATAGGCATTACCAGATGGCATTAAAATTTTAATTCTTCCTCTCTCACTAATCTTACTTAGCGCCTTACCCAGCGTTAACTTAAAATCAGAAAGAAGTGCCAAATATCCGTGGTCTGATACCACAGGGAAGAAACTACCTAAACCATTATAGGTATAAACAATTGGAGAATAATATTTATCTGGGTCAAAATAGCCAATACTTTCTGCAAGTGACTGAATATTTGTGTCAAATATGACAAGGTCGACAGAGTCATTTGTGAAAAATATTGAATCGTTAGTATAATAACCTGTAATGTGGATACTTACTAGATCATTATTTTCTGGAAAAATCTCATTATTACCTTCATCTAAAATCGAATAAAAAACACCAGAATTTGTAGTGTCAACGTAGTTTATATTCTCTGACTGAAGATATGAATAAATTAAATCAATGTCATCTTCTCTTTGTTCAATAGAGTCAAGAGCTGCCTGAACTGGATCATAAACATCAATATAAATCTCAGTTGTATTGCAGGAAACTATTATAAAACTTAATAAATAAAATAAAACTCTTTTCATCTTATATTGATCAATTTCACTCTAAAAATTAAAACAGAATTTTCTGGTATAGAGTTTGATGAGGTCCCTCCGTAAGCCAAACCAGAAGGTATTATTAAGATAATAGTTCCAGTCTCATCTATTAGTTGCAAACCTATTTCCCAGCCCTGAATTACCTCTCCTGACCCTAGTATCATTTCGAAAGGCTGATTAGTATAACTTCTATCAAATTCAATGCCATTAAGTAACTGACCTACATACTCCACATCAAGAGTATCTCCATTTTGTGGAAAAGTCAAATTTCCTTCATCTAAAACCTTATAATGTAGACCGTTATCTAATGAGGAATAACCAGATAAATTATTTTCACTTATATACCCTTCTATCCGAGAAATATCAAGGTTAAGTTGCTCTTGTTTCGTTCTAACAATGTTGTTACTATCCTCAGAGCAAGAAGTAATTATTACAAGAAAAATTATAATTGAAAATAATCTGATCATTTATATTTTTAATAATCTAGTACTTCAATCTCAAATATTAAAACTGCATTCGGAGGTATAACTCCTCCAGCACCAGAAGGTCCATATCCAAGGGGGCTAGGAATATAAATTTTACCTTTTGCTCCCTTATTAAAATATGTGATACCTTCATCCCATCCTCTTATAACCATACCCTGTCCTAATTGAAATGAGAATGGTTGATTTCTTTCTACTGAAGAATCAAAAACTTCACCATTTAACAACATACCTGTATAATGTACAGTTACATTATCTCCAGAAGCCGCATTTTCACCTGATCCCTCTCTAGTAATTTCATAATGTAGTCCACTTTCAGCCTTAGTTGCATTAATGTTATTTTCTTTCAAGTAATTAGCAATTAATTCTAAATCAATTGATAATTGTTGTTCATTATTTTGTTCCATTTCTATTTGCATTTTTTCATATTGTTCTCTTTGAAAATCTTCAAACTCTTTTTGACTCATTATATCTTGGACTCCACAGTAAAACGATATCAATTTATTTTTTACTGAGTCTGGCATCTCAACTGCTTGTGGAGCATTCTTAAAAAACTGCTCAGTAGTTAATTGAAAAAATACACTATCACCATTCACAAGGTTGTCAATCACCTCATATATTATTCCATTAACCCTCCAAGAAGAGTCTTTCTGTAATACAACGGGATCTTTACCTACTTTATTTAATAGTTCATTCCCATCATAATCAAAATATTTAAGATTAAGCATAACTATTTCACCCTCATTTATTTCCTTGCCGTCTCCTCTTTTTAAATATTTTATGTTTACACCATTATCGAGAGTCTTCTCCTTATCTACACAAGAAGAGAGAAAAATAAATACTGAGAATATAATTAACGAATAATTTTTCATAGTTAATAATTTAAGTCTTTTGAGTATTTTGAAATACTTTCTAAAAATTTATCCAAAGCTACTGAAAGTTTATTTTCTAAACTTCCCCCGGAAGCATTTTTATGCCCGCCTCCATTAAAATGATTTCTGGCAAATTTATTTACTGAAAACGTACCTATTGATCTAAATGAAAACTTTATTCTTTCCTTAGTCTCAATTATAAGGGTAGCCATATTAACATTAGATATTGACAAAGCAAAATTTACAAGACCCTCAGTGTCACCTTTTTTAAAGTTATGATTAAGTAAATCTTGTCTTGAAAGAACAATATATGCTACATTCCCATTACAGGTCAATTCTAATTTTTGAGATAGTGAATAACCTATTAACTTTAATTTATCTAAGGAATTAGTATCATATATTTTATTACTAATACTGCTAATATCTACACCTCTTTCAATTAAGTCTGCTACAATTCTGTGAACTTTAGAAGATGTAGAAGAAAATTTAAAAGAACCTGTGTCAGTAAGAATTCCAGTATATATGCAATCAGAGATATCTTTATCTATCAAAGAAGAGTCTAACTCAAATAAAAGATCATAAATTAATTCAGCAGTTGCAGATGCTTTAACATCATGAATCTTCAAATCATAAAAATCTTCAGGGTCTAGATGATGGTCTATAAGAATTTTTTTGGATGACGAATTAGAAATTAAAACTCCTAAATCATTAATTCTACTTAAATTATTAAAATCTAAACAAAATATAATATCAGAGTCAGCAATTAGTTTCTCTGTTAAATCTTTTGAACTAGAAAAATTAATTATTGAGTTACTATTCTTCATCCATTTAAGAAATTCCGGGTAATCGTTCGGAACAATAATATTTATATCATGACCTAATTTATCTAAAAAATTTTTTAGTGCTAAAGAAGAACCTATTGCATCTCCATCAGGATTAACATGCGTTGTTATAATTATATTTTGATGCTTATTAAGAAGTTCTTTTAGGTCATTCATTTTATAAATTTTTGCATGCAAAACTCAATAAATTTATTGTAAACTAAAATTATTTATATAATTAAGAAGTTTAGAGTCTTTTTAATTTATCAAACAATATTATATGTTTGCAAAAATTAAAAAGATGGGAAATAAAACATTTACTATAATTAAACCTGATGCTTTTGGAGCTGGAAACTCAGGACCAATAATTGAAAAGATTGAAAAAGCTGGTTTCTTAATAAAGAACATGAGACTGGTAGAGCTCGATCAAGATAGAGCTTCTAAATTTTATTCTGTACATAAAGAAAAACCTTTTTTTGGAAGATTATGTGATTATATGTGTTCTGGACCGATAATTGTTATGGAGCTTAATAAAGAAAATGCTGTCGAAGATTTCAGAAAATTAATCGGAACTACAAATCCAGAAGATGCTGAAGAAGGAACAATAAGAAAATTGTACGCAACTTCAATTGAAGCAAATGCTATTCATGGATCCGACTCTGATGATAATGCTGAAATTGAGATAAACTTTTTTTTTAGTTAAGAGAGATCTTTTATCCAAAAGTTATTAAGGCCTTGTCCTAAGGATAATTTTACTTTAGATTCTTGAATAAGTTCAAGAATTGCGAGGAAGTTATAAATAACTAAGATCTTCAGAGGATTTTCTTCTATCAACTTGATAAATGAAATTTTTGATTTTGATTTCAAAAGATTTACTAAAAATTTTTTTTGCTCAACTATAGTGTAGGGGTACCTATAAATTTCATGTTTAGGTTTATTTTTTTCAATATTATAATTGTCTAATGCATTTTGAAATACTACTAGTAACTTGTATAAGTCTACGTCTTGTAGCTCTGTTTCTACCTTTGCCCTCTCACTGATAATATTAATTTCTGAAAAAAGATTTCCTCTAGAAGATTTTGACTGTCTATCATTCTCAAGGTCAGAAAAATCATTAATTACAGATTTATATTTTTTATATTCGATTAAGTGTTCTACTAACTCATCTCTTGGATCTATCTCATTTCCCTCATCATCTAGAGATAATCTTGGGAGTAACATTCTAGATTTAATTCTCATTAATGTTGCTGCAACAACTATAAACTCACTAGCAACCTCTATATTCAATTTTTCCAAATCAGATACGTAATCTAAAAAGTCATTTGTAATTTGAGAAATAGGTATATCCATTATGTCAAGTTCGTCTCTCTCAATAAAGAATAATAATAAATCAAATGGACCTTCAAAAAGGGGTAATTTTATTTCATAACTCATAGTCTCAATGAATAATAAATAACTAATTTTAAGATTCAGATAAAAATAATACTTTATAATAAAATTAATAGATTTATAAACCAATAAATGAAAAAAGAGTATAAGATACTCACAACTCTTATGAAAAAAACAACATATAAATCTCTAGATAAAATCAATTTACCTGAGGACTTAAGAAAACTTAAAAAAGTTGATCTTGAAAATGTATGTGATGACCTAAGGAAGTTTATAATAAATTCAATCTCAGAAAACGGAGGTCATTTCGGGGCAAGTTTAGGGGTTGTTGAGTTAACTGTTGCTCTACATTATGTTTTTAATACTCCTGATGATAAAATAGTTTGGGATGTTGGTCACCAAGCTTACGGACATAAAATATTAACTGGCAGAAAAGAAAAATTTCATACAAATAGGGTTTATAAAGGGTTATCAGGGTTTCCAAAAATATCTGAAAGTGAATACGATACATTTGGAGTTGGCCATTCTTCAACCTCAATATCTGCTGCGCTAGGTATGGCTGTTGCATCTAAATATAATAAAAATGATAAGAGACAACATATAGCCGTTATAGGTGATGGGGGAATGACAGGTGGAATTTCATTTGAAGGAATGAATCATGCTGGTGATGTTGACTCTAATATTACAATTATATTAAATGATAATTGTATGTCTATTGATCCTAATGTTGGTGCTCTAAAAAAATATCTTACTGATATATCTACATCACCAACATTTAATAATATTAGAAACGATATTTGGAAAGTTCTAGGTAAACTAAAAACTGTTGGAGAAAGTGCAAGAGGTGTTGCAAAAACCATTGAAAAAAGTTTAAAATCTTTTGTCCTTGATAATTCAAACTTATTTGAGGCACTTAATCTAAGATATTTTGGGCCTATAGACGGTCATAATGTAAAACAACTAGTAAAGACATTAGAAGATTTAAAAAAAATACCTGGCCCAAAGTTGCTCCACTGTATAACAAAGAAAGGGAAGGGTTATTCTCTAGCAGAAAAACATCAAACCAAATGGCATGCTACTGGAAAATTTGATATAGACTCGGGAAAAAGTTTAGCTAAAATAACTAAGAAAAAAACACCTCCAAAGTATCAAGATGTCTTTGGAAATACTATAGTTGAATTGGCTACTAAAAATAAAAAAATAGTAGGCGTAACTCCTGCTATGCCCTCAGGTTCATCATTAAATATTATGATGGAAAAAATGCCAGATAGAGCATTCGATGTTGGAATTGCAGAACAACACGCCGTGACATTTAGTGCTGGTCTTGCCACTCAGGGTTTAGTGCCTTTCTGTAATATTTATAGCACTTTTATGCAGAGGGCATATGACCAAGTAATTCATGATGTATGTATCCAAAATTTACCAGTAATTTTTTGTCTAGATAGGGCTGGAGTTGCAGGGTCTGATGGCCCTACACACCATGGTGCTTATGATATAGCTTACATGAGATGTATTCCTAATATGATTGTATCCGCACCAATGAATGAGGCAGAATTAAGAAATCTAATGTATACTGCTCAACATAATAATAGCGGACCATTTACAATTAGATATCCTAGGGGTAAAGGTGTCATGATTGACTGGAATACAAAAATGGAAAAAATTGAAATTGGTAGAGGTAGAGTAGTTTGTGAGGGAGAGGATATTGCTATTTTATCAATAGGTCATATCGGAAATTATGTGACAAAAGCAATTAATGAACTTGAAAAAGAAGATATATTTCCATCCCATTATGATATGAGGTTTGTAAAACCAATTGATGAAAATTTATTACATGAAATTTTAAAAAAACATGATTATATATTAACTGTGGAGGATGGTTGTATAATAGGTGGATTTGGTTCAGCTATATTAGAGTTCATGGGAGATAATAATTATAGTAACGCAGTTCAAAGACTCGGAATACCCGATAAAATAATAGAACACGGCTCACAAGACGAACTTTATAAAGAATGTAACTATGATGATAAATCTATATATAGTTTTTGTAAAAAAATGTTAGATCATCAAGGAAGAGATTACGAAGAGGTCCTTATTTAATTTCATTTAAAATTCTCTTAAGCTCTTCAACAAACATATACACCTCCTCATAAGAATTATAGAGTGGAACAGGAGCTATTCTTAAAACATTTGGCTTCCTATAATCTATTACAAACTTTTTATTTAGTTTTTCGAATATCACCTCTGAATTTTCTAGAAAATATAATGATAGCTGAGCACCTCTTCTTTCAGGATCCTCTGGAGTTAATATCTTAAAATAGTTTCTATAATTGGAAATATTAGTTAACCCATCATATAGGAATTTAGTCAATGATTTTGATTTTGAAAATAACTCATCTAAACCTATTTTTTTGAAAACTTCAATTGATGCTAAATGAATATCAAGTAAAATAACTGGTGGATTACTAATTACCCAACCCTCGGCAGAACTATCAATATCACATTGTTTTCTCATCTCAAACCTAGTCGATAATTTATTTCCCCACCACCCCTCTAACCTAAACAAATCATTATTAAGATTACGAGAGTTAACATAAATTCCTGATATCCCTCCAGGACCAGAGTTCAAATACTTATAACTACACCAAGTCGCAAAATCTAAATCAATTTCATTAAGATTAATTTTAACATTTCCGATAGCATGAGCAAAATCAACACCAAAAATAATATTATATTCTTTACATTTTATGGAAATGTTTTTGAGATCAAATTGTTGTCCAGTATAATATTGAATACCGGGTAATAATACCATACAGACATCATCCTTATTTTTTTCTATAGTTTCTATTATATATTCCTCATTTATCAAATCGTTACTTGTTTTTAATAGAATAATATCTGATTCATTATAACCATGTAATTTTAATTGAGAATTGACTACATATCTATCTGAAGAAAACGCATTTTCTTCCATAATTATCTTATACTTTTTTTTATTAGGTCTGTAAAAAGACATCATTAACAAATGAAGGTTTACAGTTAAGGCGTTCATTATGGCAATTTCAGATTCAGAACACCCAAGTAAATCTTTAAGAATTACCTTAATTTTATTTTGTATTTCAACCCAAGGATAAGGTCCAGAAAAATGAGATTCTACAGCTTTTGTCTTCCATTGATACAGATGAGAGTTAATTTTTTCTTTAACAGAATTATGCTGTAACCCTAATGAATTTCCACAAAAATATATTTTATCAGATGATGAGTTTTCCCCATATATAAATTCCTTTTTTACTTTAGAAATTCTATCTAGAGAATCCATTTTTAAAGCATCTTGTTTTTTCATATATTGAATATAATTAATAAAGAAAAGAAAACATGAATCTTTCATTAAAAGGTAAAAGAGCTATAGTATGTGGTAGTACCCAGGGTATAGGAAAATCAATAGCCTTAAGTTTGGCAGATTATGGTGCCTCTATTACGTTATTATCAAGAGATGAGATAAAATTAAAACAGACAATAAAAGAATTAAAAATAACCAATGAACAAAACCATAATTATATAGTTTCAGACTTTAATAATTTGGAAGATCTTAAAGAAAAATTCAAAATATTTCTAAATGGTAATGTTAGACCTACAATTTTGATAAATAATACCGGGGGACCTCCACCCGGAAAAATAACAGAAGCTGAAACTTCTGATTTTAAAAAATATATGTCTATGCATTTATATTGTAGTCATTTTCTAACTCAATCATTATTACCTATAATGAAAAAAGAAAAATTTGGTAGAATAGTTAATATCATATCCATATCTGTGAAATCACCTATTGATAACTTAGGTGTGTCAAATACTGTGAGATGGGCAATGGCTAGTTGGGCTAAGACCTTGTCAAATGAAGTCGCTGAATTCGGAGTTACCGTTAATAATATTTTACCTGGATTCACTAACACAGAAAGGCTTCAAAGTCTTTTGAAAAATAGATCTTTATCCTCAAATACATCAATAGAAGAAATTACAAATAATACTATATCAAATATTCCAGCAAAAAGATTTGGTAAACCTGAAGAGGTTGCGGATGCTACTACCTTTTTATGTAGTGAAGCTGCTAGTTATATCAACGGCATTAATCTACCAGTAGATGGAGGTTTTACTAAAACCTTATAAAAAGATTATTAATCTTAATTAAGTCAGTTACTTATTATAAGATGAAAAATAGAGCAGAAAAATTATCAAAAGAAATTATTATTACTGACGGTCATATAGACCTCCCGTACAGATTATATAAAGACGGCCTTATTAATGAAAAGAAAATTAATTTAAATATTGATTCTAATGGTAACTTTGATATTCCTAAAGCAAAGACTGGAGGATTAAATTCACCTTTCATGTCTATCTATATTCCCTCTGATAAAAAAGAAAAAGAAGCATTTGAACTTTCTAACTTATTAATTGAATTAGTACAAAATATTATTGAATTTAATGAAGACTTTGAAGCTGCTTTATCACCAAAAGATGTTGTTCATAATTTTAATAATAAAAAAATCTCATTGCCAATGGGTATGGAAAATGGATCAGCGATTGGTGAAAACATTAAAAATTTAAAACTATTTTTTGATAAAGGAATAAGGTATATAACTCTCACGCACGCAAAAAATAATCAAATATGTGACTCTTCTTATGATAAAGAGATAAGGTGGCATGGGTTAAGTGAATTTGGTAAAAAACTTATTGTAGAAATGAACAGTATTGGGATGATGGTTGATGTCTCTCACGTTTCAGATGATGCTTTCTTTGATATTATGAAAATTACTTCAAAGCCAGTAATAGCATCTCATTCATCTCCTAGGGCTCTAACACCTGGATTTGAGCGAAATGTAAGTGATGAAATGATTAAATTAATCTCTAAAAATAAGGGTGTTATTTTAGTAAATTTCGGATCATCATTTGTAAATATTAATTCTAATTTGTTATTTAATGAGATTAATTCTGAAGTAGAAAAGTGGAGATTAAAAAATAAATATGAAATTTCTGAATCTCAAGTAATAGAGTACAGGGAATCACTTATAAAAGATAAAAATCCTTTTGCAGACATAACGGATGTGCTAGATGCAATTGATCATATCAATAATCTAGTTGGAGATGAATATATAGGTTTTGGATCTGATTTCGATGGATTAGGAAACACACTTCCAACTAAACTAAAGGATGTATCAAATTATCCAAATCTTATTGAAGGTTTATTAGGTAGAGGCTATTCTAAAAATAGTATTGAAAAGATTTGTTATAAAAACTTATTCAGAGTCTGGGATACTAACCTCCAAAGTCGTCAAATCTGATATTCTCATCTGGGACACCCATATCTTCCAACATCTGTAATACAGCTTGATTCATTAGAGGTGGTCCACATAGATAATACTCAACATCCTCAGGTTCTGCATGCTTACTCAGATAATTATCGTATAATACTTGATGAATGAAGCCAACGTAACCATCTTTTTTATCTTGAAGTTTATTTTTTATTGACCAATTATCTTCAGGGAGTGGTTCTGATAGACCCACAAAAAAATTAAAGTTTTTAAATTCTTTTTCAATTTTTCTAAAATGATCCATATAAAATAATTCCTTCTTGGATCTCCCACCATACCAGTAAGATACTTTTCTCTTTGTTTTTTGAGTATGAAATAAGTGAAAAATATGAGATCTAAGTGGTGCCATACCTGCTCCTCCACCTATATAAATCATTTCTCTAGGTGTCTCATTTATATGAAATTCTCCGTATGGTCCTGAGATAAATATTTTATCTCCAGGTTTTCTTGAGAAAACATATGAAGAACATATCCCTGGGTTTATATCCATCCAATTATTTTTTACCCTATCCCATGGGGGTGTAGCTATTCTGATATTTAACATTATAATATTTCCCTCAGCAGGATGATTTGCCATGGAATATGCTCTGAAAATAGGCTCATCATTTTTCATTTTTAAAGGCCATAAATTGAATTTATCCCAGTCACTTTTGAAGACATCTTTAGAATGTCCTAATTCAGGATGAGGGGTAATGTCCATAGTTTTAAAATCTATTTCAGTTTCTGGCACATCAATTTGAATATATCCTCCAGATTGAAAATCTAAAGTTTCTCCAGGTGGTAATTTTACAACAAACTCTTTAATAAAAGTTGAAACATTATAATTTGAGACAACTTCACATTCCCATTTTTTTATACCAAAAATTTCTTCAGGAATCTCAATATTCATGTCTTGTTTAACCTTTACCTGACAGGATAATCTTACATTATTAGCCTTTTCAGATCTTGAGAGATGTCCTACTTCAGTTGGAAGCACATCTCCTCCACCCTCTGATACTGTACATTTACACATTGCACAAGTTCCGCCACCTCCACAAGCAGAAGGTAAAAACATTTTTTGTGTTGCTAATGTTGAAAGTAATGTAGATCCAGCTGATGTGATAATTGGATTTTCAGAATCACCATTAATGACAATATTTACGTCTCCAGACTGGACCAATTTTGACTGGGCAAATAGCAAGATAAAAACTAGTAATAGTATTACTATTGAAAAAGCTACGACAGATGTTGCAATTGTTAAAGACACTTGAAATTCTTTAAAATTTTTGACAAATATAATTCAGAAAAAATTTGATATATATAATTTTTTTAAAATAAAATTTACTTTTTTAGAAGCTTTAATAATTTAGAAATTTTATTCTTTAAGTCTCTCCTGTCTACGATAAAATCCAAAAAACCATGATCCACTAAAAATTCTGATCTTTGGAATCCTTTTGGAAGATTTGAACCAATTGTTTCTTTTATAACTCTAGGTCCAGCAAATCCAATTAAAGCACCTGGTTCGGCAATATTAAAATCACCAAGCATTGCATAAGAAGCAGATACACCTCCAGTAGTTGGATCTGTCATTAATGATATATAGGGGATCTTATTTTTTGAAAGCAATGATAGCTTGGCAGATGTTTTAGCCATCTGCATAAGTGAATATGTAGACTCCATCATTCTAGCACCTCCAGATTTAGAGATAATCATTAATGGAGTTTTATTTTTTAGAGAGTGATCTATTGCTCTAGAGATTTTTTCGCCAACAACTGAACCCATTGAACCACCAATAAAAGAAAAATCCATACATGAGATTACAATTTTATTGCCATCAAGTTTACCATAAGCAGTTCTAATAGCATCATTTAATCCGGTTGATTTTATTGATTTTTTAACTCTATCTTTATATGCTTTAGTATCTATAAATTTAAGAGGATCTGAAGATATAAGGTCCTTATCTAATTCTTTAAAAGATTTATTATCAAAAAGTATTTCAAAATATTCTTTAGAACCAATCCTAACATGATAATCATCTTCAGGGCATACATATGAATTATTTTTAAGTTCTCTTATATGAACAACTGAACCTCCGGGAGTTTTATACCACATGCCATCAGGCAATTCCTTCTTTTGTGAAGTTGGTGTGTTAATGTTCTTTTTTTTTCTATTAAACCAGTTCATGATGTAAAGTTAGGTATTTAATCTACTTCTTCATAATCTATAAAATCACCTTCCTCATCTAAAATTCCCTTATTTTTTGATTTGGATTTTTTTTTGAAATTTTTAATTGATTGACCTAAAAAGGTTTTAATAAAAAAGGTTGATACCTTATAAATAACATAAATTATTATAAAAATTATTAATAAAAATTTAAACATTACTTACTGAGATATAAATTCCTTTTAGAGTAAATATCTAAAAAATAATCGTCCATCAAGTCATCAATAAAGTATATTGACTCTCCGGTAGATTTCATTTCAGGCCCAAGCTCCTTATTGACATTAGGAAACTTATCAAAAGAGAAAACTGGTTCTTTTATTGAATACCCGTTTTTATAAGGTTTCATTTTAAAGTCAGTAACCTTTTTCTTTCCAAGAAGAACTTTAACAGCATAATTTACATATGGCTCTCTGTATGCTTTTGATATAAATGGAACAGTTCGTGATGCTCTAGGGTTTGCTTCTATTATATATACCTTATCATCTTTTATAGCAAACTGAATATTAATAAGACCAACTGTCTTTAATTCGATAGCGATTTTCTGAGTATATTTTTTGATTTGATTAATAACAAAATCTCCTAAGCTGTATGGTGGTAAAACAGCATTTGAATCTCCAGAATGAATTCCTGCAGGCTCAACATGCTCCATAATTCCAATTATGTATACATCTTTTCCATCGCATATTGCATCGGCTTCTGCCTCAATAGCACCCTCTAAAAAATGATCTAAGAGAATTTTACCATCGGGTTTATCCTTGATAAGATCAACCACATGTTCTTCTAACTCCTTTTCATTGATAACTATTTTCATTGATTGACCTCCAAGAACATAAGATGGTCTTACTAATAAAGGAAATCCTATTTTTTTAGATAACTCAATTGCATCAGTAGCTGAGTCTATTGTCCCATATTCTGGGTATGGTATTTTATTCTTTTTTAGCAGGTCCGAAAACCTACCTCTGTCCTCAGCTAAGTCTAGAGCATCATATGAGGTACCTAGGATTTTTATGCCATATTTATTTAATTTTTCAGAAAGTTTTAAGGCGGTTTGCCCTCCAAGCTGGACAATTACACCTATAGGTTTCTCATGTAAAATAATTTCATATAAGTGCTCCCAAAAAACAGGTTCAAAATATAACTTATCTGCTACATCAAAATCAGTAGATACCGTTTCTGGATTACAGTTAATCATTATTGTCTCGTATCCACACTCCTTAGCAGCTAAAACACCGTGAACACAGCTATAATCAAATTCAATACCTTGACCAATTCTATTTGGCCCGGATCCTATAACTATAACTTTCTCTTTATCTGAAGATTTGGATTCATTTTCATCACCAAATGTTGAATAATAATATGGAGTAGCAGCTTCGAATTCAGCAGCACAAGTATCTACTAGTTTATAATTTCTTTTAATTTTTAAGTCTATTCTTTTATTAAAAATTTCACTCTCAAGACACCCAAGAAGATGTGCAATCTGTCTGTCAGCGTAACCTTTTTCCTTCATAAGCTTTAATGTATGCTTTGGAAGAGACTCCAAGTTATAATTCTGAGCTTCTTTTTCTAATAAAACTAATTCATTGATCTGATTAAGAAACCACTTATCAATTTTAGTTATCTGTTGAATAGTTTTAAATGGCAGGCCTAATTTTAAAGAATCATAAATATGAAATAACCTATTCCAACTTGGGTTTTTTAAACTTTCTAATAATTTATTTTGATCTTTAAGCTCTCTCCCGTCTGCACCTAGACCATTTCTTTTTATTTCTAATGATTGACATGCCTTTTGGAGTGCTTCTTGAAAATTATTTCCTATTCCCATTGCTTCCCCTACAGATTTCATTTGAAGACCCAACCTTCTATCTGAACCCTTAAACTTGTCAAAATTCCATCTAGGTATTTTAACGATTACATAATCTAAAGCTGGTTCAAAAAATGCTGAAGTCGTCTGAGTTATTTGATTTTTTAACTCGTCTAAATTATATCCTATTGCTAGTTTAGCAGCAATTTTTGCTATAGGGTATCCTGTTGCTTTTGATGCTAATGCAGAAGACCTTGATACTCTAGGGTTAATCTCTATTCCAATAATATCATCCGTCTCAGGATCAACTGCAAATTGGACATTACATCCTCCTGCAAAATCTCCAATTCCATTCATCATCTTAATAGCTAGATTTCTCATTTCCTGATACACAGTATCAGGTAAGGTCATTGCAGGGGCAACAGTTATTGAGTCTCCAGTATGGATTCCCATCGCGTCAAAGTTTTCTATAGAACAGATGATAATCACATTTCCTATGTTATCTCTAAGTAGTTCTAATTCATATTCTTTCCATCCTAGAACACTTTGCTCAACTAATACCTCATGTACAGGAGATTTATTTAGTCCATGATTTAATGCTGCATCAAAATCTTTTTCTTCTTCAACAAATCCACCTCCTGAACCACCTAGTGTAAATGAAGGTCTAATAACAAGAGGAAATCCAATTTCCTGAGCAATCTCTTTTCCTCTTAAAAATGATTTAGCTATCTCTCCCTTGCAAACATTTACATCTAGCTCCTTCATCTTAAGTCTAAAGAGCTCTCTGTCTTCTGTTGTGTTTATAGCATCTACATTAACACCAATCATTCTAACATTATGCTTTTCCCATATGCCTGCTTTATCACATTCTATTGCTAAATTTAATGCTGTTTGTCCTCCCATAGTCGGGAGAACAGCATCAATTTCATGCTTCTCTAAAATCTCAATTATTGATTTTTTAGTTAATGGTTTTAGGTATATATTATCTGCGGTGACTGAATCAGTCATTATTGTAGCAGGATTAGAGTTAATAAGAGTTACCTCAATTCCTTCTTCTCTAAGTGACCTTGATGCTTGTGATCCAGAATAGTCAAATTCACATGCTTGACCAATAACTATAGGACCTGAACCGATAATTAAAATTGACTTGATGCTCTTGTCTCGAGGCATGGAAATTTATTTTGCAATAT
>CAZGPH010000008.1:0-47872 GCA_964527965.1 uncultured Marinoscillum sp. | reverse complement strand
TACCGGTTGTAGTGCCAACTGCACCGCCGGGTAGCTACGTTTGGAAGAGATAAGCACTGAAAGCATCTAAGTGCGAAGCTCACCTCAAGATGAGGCTTCTTTTAAGGGACGTTCAAGACTAGGACGTTGATAGGCTGTAAGTGTAAAGACAGAAATGTCAAAGCTGAGCAGTACTAATTACCCGTAACTTCCTCACATAACTGTTTTAATTATAGATTCTACATTATTCGCAACATGTTACGATATTAAGATTTTATGGTGACTATAGCATTGGGGTCCACCTCTTCCCATTTCGAACAGAGAAGTTAAGCCCATTAGCGCCGATGGTACTACTATAACAGGTGGGAGAGTAGGTCGTTGCCAGACTTTTATTTTATAAAAAGCCTCTTTTTTTAGAGGCTTTTTTTTATATCTTGAGATAAGATATGAAAGATCAAATCTTAAATTTAATTGAAGCCGAAGATAAGGCTAGTAAGTTATTTTCTGAAATTGAAAATAGAAATTTAATTTCTCCTGGTAAATCAGAGAATACATTAAATAATGAAATATTTAACCTTGCATATGAGATGTATGGTATAAAAAAATACTGGCATAAAAGGATAGTAAGAGCAGGAGAGAATACACTTAAACCATATAAAGAAAACCCACAAAATTTTATAATTAATGAAGATGATATAATCTTTATTGACTTTGGTCCAATATTTGATGAGTGGGAGGCTGATTTTGGAAGAACATATGTCTTAGGCGATGATAAATATAAGCATAAACTTAAATCGGACATTTCACTTGCATGGGATGAATGTAAAATATACTTTGATTCTAAATCTGCTATTTCTGGAGCTAATCTATATGCTTATGCAGTTGATTGTGCTAGGAAATATGGCTGGGAATTTGGTGGTGAAATAGCAGGTCATTTAATAGGTCATTTCCCTCATGAAAAATTGAAAGGAGAGGATAAAACTAATTATATTCATCCTGATAATCATGTTAATATGCTTGATCCAGATAAGAAAGGGTTTAAGAGAGATTGGATTCTAGAAATACACTTTATTGATAAATCAAAAAAAATAGGGGGTTTTTTTGAACAGTTACTAACTAAATAATTAAAAATATTATTCCGACGCTTTGCCCTTATTAGATTTACCTGTACTCTTTGGTTTATTATCAGCAATACTTTCTCTCATCTCTGTATCTGCTTGGATGTTTTGGAACTTATAGTAATCTAAAATACCCAAGTTTCCTTTTTTAAATGCATCTGCCATTGCCTTTGGAACTTCAGCTTCAGCTAGAATTACTTTTGCTCTTGCATCTTGTGCCTTTGCAATCATTTCTTGTTCAGCAGCAACAGCCATAGCTCTTCTCTCTTCAGCTTTTGCTTCAGCTACCTTTAAATCAGCTTCAGCTTGGTCTGTTTGTAAAATTGCTCCAATGTTTTTTCCAATGTCTATATCTGCTATATCTATAGATAAAATTTCATAAGCAGTTCCAGCATCTAAACCTCTTTCTAATACAAGTTTAGAAATTTTGTCTGGATTCTCAAGAACTTCTTTGTGTGTTCTAGATGATCCAATTGAAGAAACAATACCTTCTCCAACTCTAGCAAGAATTGTTTCTTCTCCAGCACCACCTACTAATTGAGATATGTTAGCCCTTACAGTAACTCTAGCTTTTGCTATAAGTTGAATACCATCAGCGGCAACTGCAGCTACACTTGGGGTATTTATAACTTTTGGAGTAACTGACATTGTAACAGCTTCAAATACATCTCTACCAGCTAAGTCTATTGCTGTAGCTTGTTTAAATGTTAGTTCCATATTAGCTTTTTCTGCGGAAATTAGAGCAGTTATAACTTGTGGGATATTACCTCCTGCAAGATAGTGAGTTTCTAAGTCAGGACCATTTAACACTCTTCCAGTAGATTCAATATCATCTTTGATAACTAACCCAGCTTTAGTAGCTGTAATTAAAGAATTGACAACTACAGAAGGAGGAACTCTTCTTACTCTCATAAAAACAAGTTCCAATAAACCAATCCTCACGCCAGAAAACTGCGCTGTAATCCAAAGATTAACAGGAACAAAATATAAAAATATAAATACTAGAACAGTTATTCCGACAATTAATAGAGCAGTTAGGACCATAATTTATTTAGTAGTTTTGACCAAAATTTTATCTTGTAAGATATTAATTATTTTTATTTTTTTATTCTCTTCTATAAAATTTTCTAAGGATTTAACTTCATATGTTTTATCTCCAAATATTGCCTTTCCATATGGTTTAAGTGAAGAACTTGAAATACCCAAATCTCCTTTCTTAAGTTCACCATATTTATTTTTATTAACTTTTTCTAAATGGACTTTATTTAAGGCAATTTTTTTCCATGTATCTGATTTTAAGGCATATACAATAATTATTAAAGATAAAATTGCATTAGAAATAGAGTAAATGATAGCAATTTCAGATCCAAAGTAAGAATAGCTTAGGTAATCTGAAGAAAAAATTGATATAATACCTAAAATACCAAAAATGGTAGTTCCTGGTATGAAAAGTATTTCAATTAAAATTAATATAATACCTATAACTAATAATAAACCAAGAATAAATATTTCCATACTCTTTTAATATGCTTTTCCAAAAACTACTAACCCTTTTGATTTTTTTCCTGTTACAATACATTTACCTGGATTAGTTTCATAATCCATAGGTATACATCTTATTGTAGCTTTAGTCTCTTTTTTTATAAGATTTTCTGTTTCTTTTGATCCGTCCCAATGAGCATAAATAAATCCTCCTTTGTTTTTAATTGTTTCTTTAAATTCGTTGTAATCTTTAACATGGTAGGTGTTTTCCTCTCGGAAATTTTTAGCTTTATCAAATAAATTAATTTGAATTTCCTCAAGTAATCTTGGAACTATAATATCAACTTGATCTATATCAATAATTTCTTTAGATAACTCATCTCTTCTAGCTACTTCTACTGTGTTATTTTCTAAGTCTTTTGGTCCTAAAACTATTCTTATAGGAATTCCCTTCAATTCATATTCTGAAAATTTCCAACCAGGCTTATAATTTTTTCTATCATCAATTTTTATAGTTATGTTTTTTGATTTTAGCTTTTTTCCGACATACTTTATTTTGTCAGAAACTGATTTAAATTCTTCTTCGGAGTTAAATATAGGTATTAAAACTACTTGAATTGGAGCTAAATTTGGTGGTAAAACTAAACCTTTGTCATCAGAATGAGTCATAATTAGTGCACCAACTAGTCTTGTTGATACTCCCCATGAAGTACCCCAAACAAACTCTTTTTTTCCTTCAGATGTAGCAAATTGTACATCAAATGCTTTAGAAAAGTTTTGACCAAGGAAATGTGATGTGCCTGCTTGAAGAGCTTTACCATCTTGCATTAAGGCTTCAACACAATACGTTTCTTCTGCTCCAGCAAATTTTTCATTTTCAGATTTTAATCCTTTCAGCACTGGAATTGCCATTGTTTTTTCCAAAAAATCAGAATATATATTTAATATCTTAAGTGTTTCTTCTTCAGCCTCTTTTTGATTTTCATGAGCTGTATGTCCTTCTTGCCACAAAAATTCAGAAGTTCTTAAAAAAAGTCTTGTTCTCATCTCCCATCTTACAACGTTTGCCCATTGGTTAACTAATAATGGAAGGTCTCTATATGACTGAATCCAATTCTTATAAGTATTCCAAATTACTGTTTCTGAAGTTGGTCTTACTATTAATTCCTCTTCAAGCTTAGCATCAGGATCAACAATTACGCCATTTCCATTTTCATCTGACTTCAGTCTATAATGAGTAACTACTGCGCATTCTTTTGCGAATCCTTCCACATGGTCTGCTTCTTTACTAAGATATGATTTTGGAATAAATAAAGGAAAATAAGCATTTTGATGTCCAGTTTCCTTAAACATAGAATCTAATTTTGCTTGCATTTTTTCCCATATTGAAAAACCATATGGTTTAATAACCATACATCCCCTGACTGATGAGTTTTCTGCTAGGTCAGCTTTTTTGACTAATTCATTGTACCAACCTGAAAAATCTTCTTCTCTTTTTGGTAATCCTTTACTCATTTCTTTTAAAATTTATACAATCTTAACTCTTAATAACAACTATAAAAAACAATAAAATTATTTTTTGACGTTAGTTTTATGTAAATTAAAGGTGTTAAACTTAACAAAAATTGTTTTTATTATGATTAGAGTAATTATTCTTATTTTCATCTTTTTATCATCTCCTGCCTTTATTTTTTCTCAGGAATTGGATGATATGTATTTTACAACTAAAGACAGAAGTAATAAAAAAATCAAAAAAACCACACCTGCTGATGTAATATTATCTAAATATAGGTCAGGTTATTCCGAAATTAATGGTGATAAAAAAATTAGTGACGCTATCATTAATAAATATATTGTTAGTAATTTATCAGAGACAAATTCCAATTTTTCTAAGAATAGAGATAATTTAAAATCATTAAAATTTAATAGAGATGAATTATTTAGAAGTTCTTATTTTGACAAAAAATTCCTAGATTTTAACTCTTTAATGGTATTTAATATGGTTAATCCAAATTACTATAGTTTTATAGACCCATATTATTCTCCATTTAGTAATAATTTATTTTCTTTCTACGACTACAGATGGATGCCAAGATCTTTAAATGGAATAAGGAAACTTGCTGCATATAATCCATTAATGTTTTTCTCTAATCCATACTTAAGTTCTTATTATCCTATGATGTCACCTTCATTATGGAATTTTCATCATCCTAGTTTCTCAACATATGGTTGTAGTGTTTTAAATTCTACTCCTTCGTGGGTTTGGATAAATAATGGAACTGGAGGAGGATTACAAAATACTTTAGCTAATCATCATATGTATTTCAGTAGTTATGTTAATAATGAAAATAGTAAAACTGTTGTGAAGGGTCCAAGGTCTGGTAGAGGATCATCTTTTAATGGAGAAAATATTGGTAATATATTACCTGCTGACAGATACTTAGGTAGGAGAGCTTCTGGAATTACTAATAAAAATATTCAAAGAGATATTAATAATAATGAACCAGTTGACCAATCTCAAAATGCTTACTTTAGGGGTAGATCTTCTGAAAACACTAATTATGCAACAAGATCATCAAGAAGTAACTCTATTCAGAATTCAGATAGAAGATCTATTAACAATCAAAATAGAACTTTTAATTCAAGAGTTAACGCATTAAATGATACATTTTCAAATAATTCATTAAGATCTAATAGAGGTAATAATACCTCTGATTATAACAGTAATACTAGTGGAAGAAGAGCATCTTATTCTCAGCCTACAAACTATGGTAGCAATAGATCAGGTGTTTTCTCTTCATCAGCCTCTAATAATTCATCTTCTGGAATTGGATCTAGAAGTGGTAACTCTAGTAGTAGCTATAGTGGAAGAAGTAGTGGTTTCTCAGGTGGTAGTTCATCTAGTGGTGGAGGTTCAAGTGCTACAGTTAGTGGAGGTAGTAGTGGAGGTTCCTCAAGAGGAGGTAATAATTAAACATTATTTTCCGTTTGAATAAATACATTAAGTTTTCAATAACTTTAATTTTATCATTATTAGTAAATGATAATGTGTTTTCCCAACAACCTTACGGGTACTATAAAGATGTCTTGAAATTCAGTCATTATTTTAATGGAGGTTCAGCTAGAGTCCAAGCAATTGGAGGAGCTTCATATTCTCTAGGAGGTGATATAAGTTCAATTTCGTTAAATCCTGCTGGAATTGGTTTTTTCAATAAAAAAATTTTTTCACTAAGTTATAATTCAAAGAACATTAAAAATAATTCTTTTTTCATAGGAGAGTCATCTTCATCGCAAAGCTCACTTAAAGATATTGATAACATATCTATCCTCTTACCAGTGAAAAACAGGTCGAGTTACTTTAATACAGGATTATCAGAATGTCCAGAATGCCCAAAACTAAATATAGGTTTATCTTTTACTAGGATTAAAGATTTTGGAAATGATAGGTACTATAGAGGATATAATGATAATAACTCTATTATTGATTACTTCCTATACGATGCTCAAGGTGTTCCTTTATCTCAGATATCAAATTCAGAACCTATCTCGGGTATAGGACTTCTTCAGGAAGCATATGATCATTATCTAATTAATCCAGATTTAGATCTTCCTGGTTCATATTTTTCTTTTGTTGGGGGTTTCCCATTACAGGAAGAAAGAATAATTAATGAAGGAGGGATAAACAAGTTTTCGTTATCTGCTGGGACCAATATAAAAGACAAAATATTTTTAGGAATTGGTACTCATATTTATTTTATAAATTATGAACAAACTAGAATGTTTGCTGAGAGTCAATATGAAATTTTAAATGAAAATGGTGTATGGGAATCTGAAGGAATTCTTGATTTTATAAAATTAAATGATTTTTTTAAGATAAAAGGAAATGGATTTTCAACTTCTATAGGTATTATTTTTAAACCTATAAATGAACTTAATATTGGTATTAATTTTGAGACTAAGACTAAATATCTTTTAAAAGAAGAATTAGAAAGTGAACTTGAAACAAATTATTTTAATTATTATTTTCAACCAGAAGACACAACTCTTGGAAACTCTATTTCTGGTACAGCTTTAAGCGTAGCTCAATATAATTTTACATCTCCATCAAAGTTTACGATAGCATCTTCATACTTTATTAATAAATATGGTTTTATTTCAGCTGATATTGATTTCATTAATTACTCAGGTGCAAGAATTCAATCTTATGATTTCAATCATTATAACGATAATCAAGAAATCGTCAATTTATATAAATCTTTAGCAATAAATTATAGATTTGGTATAGAGGCAAGATTGAAAAAATTTTATCTAAGGGCTGGATACAATTATTTGACAGATCCAAATAGAATTTCAGATAACATAAATAATGATAAAATAAAAAAAAGTATAGGTTTAGGATACTTATCAAAAGGAATAAATTTAGATATTGCTTATACATCTTTGAAAACTGACTCTAGATTATCTTCTTATCCATATCCATTTAATCAACCCTTTGCTAATTTTTCTACAAAAGTTAGATCAGTGATAATGACTTTAGGTATAAGAATTAATAATAGATAAAGTTTCTTCTCTGTTATTATCTTTTATTGTATGATTAGATAAAGAAAAAAAAGGGATTCTTTTATTTAATAAATCACTCAGATCCTTTTTAAGATTATCTGAACTATTAAATAAAGGTCTTTTATTGTTCCTTGCAATTCTTTCTTTTAAAATATCTAAAGATGTATCTAAGAAAATAGATATCCCATATTTATTTATAAGATTCATATTATCATTAAAACATGGTGTTCCTCCTCCAGTCGCGAGAATAAAATTATTTTTTTCTTTTATTATTTTTTTTAGTGTAAATGTCTCAATCTCTCTAAAATAATTCTCACCGTTTTCTTTAAATATTTCTCTGATGTTTTTTCCTTCATTTTTTTCAATTTCTAGATCTAGATCATAGAAGGATAAAGATATTTGACTACATAAGAATTTAGCCATTGTTGATTTTCCTGATCCAGGCATACCAATAATGATAAATTTTTTCATTTAAATAGATATGTTTACACCTCTTAAAATTTCATTTGGATCTGGGAAGCTATTGAAATGCCATTTCCCTCTTACTGTACCATTTCTCATAAGAAAAAAACCAGGATTTGACCTTATTATTGTTTTTAAAACAGTGGCATCTCCGTAAACTGTTTTGAAATTAAGATCAAATTTTTCTTTGAAATTTTTTATAGATTTTTCATCACTAGAAGTAATAATTATTGTTTCTACCCAAAAATTAATTCCATTTTCTAGAAGTTTTACTTTATTAATAAATTCACTTACCTTATTCTTAGATATACCTATTTTATTAACATCATGAAATATTATAAATAACTTATTTCCTTTGAAGCTTTCATTTGTAAAATCCCCATCATCATTCCATAGGCTATAGTCTGTTATCTTTGGTTCAGCTTCTGGATTTAATAATTTTATTTCTTTGAATTTAAAAGTATTATCCATTGGATAGTTTTCAAACTCATAATCTCTTCCATCTTTTTCCATTATATAACTATATTTAAGTTCTTCACTAGGAAGCATCATCAGAGGTATATTATTTCCAATTTTATAGGTTCTAAAATCAATGAAAGGAAGAAAGTTGATGGCTGTATAACTAACTATAAGACAAACTGTAGTCATGAATATTATAACTCCATTTCTTATATTTTTATCATCCATTATTTTAAGATAAAAGAAACCAACTTGATTTTTTAATTTTGATTGTAAGTAATAAATAATTAGAGAAAAAAACAGAAGAATTATATCTTTATAAAAAGATTCCCAAGGAGTTAATTTTATTGCATCTCCAAAACATCCACAGTCTGTTACTTTATTAAAATAAGCTGAATAAAAAGTTAAAAAAGTAAAAAATACAATTAGGCTCAAAGTTAATTTACTTATCAAATTCATATGATAGTTCATAATGAGAGCTAGACCTATAATAATCTCTAGAGTACAAAGAAAAACTGAGAAAAAAAGAGCAAATGGCACTAAAAGTTCAAAAATAGATGAAAAGTCTGAGCTAAATACTTCAAAGTATTCTTGGAGTTTTATTTGAGTCCCAACTGGATCGTTTATTTTTATTGCACCTGAAAATATGAATAATATTCCTACAAAATATCTTGATAAAGTATATAAGATTCTCATTTTTTAAAAATTAAAAGTTTTATTAAGCAAAAAATTGAATAGTTAACAATGTCCTGATAATTTGCTTTTATACCTTCAGATATTAAAGTCTTACCATTATTGCTTTCAATTTGTTTAGTTCTATATAATTTCATTAAAATAATATCTGTCATTGAGCTAATCCTCATCTCCTTCCATGCCTCATCATAATCATGATTTTTATTTGATAGTAATTCCATTATCTCAAGACTGTATTTATCATATAACTTTTCTAGTTTTTCTACCCCAATTTCTATTTCATCACTTTCATATTCCATCTGAATAATTGCCATTATACAATAGTTGATTATCCCTATAAATTCATTTTCAATTTTTTCTTCTACTTTCATCTTCTTCTTTTCTTGAACTGATCTAATTCTCTGGGCTTTTATAAAGATTTGATCAGTTAAAGAAGTCGTCCTGAGTATTCTCCAAGCGGACCCATAATCTTTAGATTTTTTAATATAGATATCTTTACAGATATTAATTACTTTTTTATAATTATTTATTGTAGATATTTCCAAATTATTATTAATTTTTTCAAAAATATGAAATCGTCATTAAATATAAATCAATTATCTAGCAAAAGATCATTTAATATTAATGGTTATTTATTTGAATATGAAAAGCCCCTTGTAATGGGTATCTTAAATATGACTCCAGATTCATTTTACGATGGAGGAAGATATAATTCAATTGATTCTGCAATATCTAGGGTAGAAGGTATGATTAATAATGGTGCATCAATCATAGATATAGGAGGTTGTTCTACTAGGCCTGGTTCAGATATTATCACTATAGAAGAAGAATGGAAAAGGATAGGAGGAATTATAAAAGAGTGCTCAATTAGGTTTAAAGATACTTTATTTTCTGTTGATACATTTAGGTCAGAAATTGCCAAAAGATCATTAGAAGAGGGAATTCATATTATTAATGATGTTTCTGGAGGAAGTTTGGATTCAGAAATGTTTGATATAATCTCTAAATATAATAGACCTTATATTCTTATGCATCTCAAGGGAACACCTAAAGATATGATGTCTAAAACCAACTACGATGATTTAATTTTAGATTTATTAAATTATTTTAGAAAAAAAATCCATGAGCTAAACGCATTAGGTATAAATGATATTATATTAGATCCAGGTTTTGGGTTTGCTAAAGACTTTGAACAAAATTTTGAGATTTTAAATAATTTAAATTCATTCAAAATTTTTGATTTGCCTATACTTGTTGGTCTTTCTAGAAAATCATTTATTAAAAAAAAATATGGAGTGGATAATTCCTTGAAAGGGACGTTAGAACTAAATAAGATTGCAATTGAAAATGGAGCAGAAATTATCAGAGTTCATGACGTAAAAGAGCATGTAAGTTTAATAAAATGATATATAATTTTAATATTGGTTTTTTAGAAATAAGATTTATTGACATAGTAGATATTTTTCTTGTAAGCTTATTATTATACAATATATATAGACTTCTTAGAGGAAGTGTAGCTATAAGAATTTTCATTGGCTTTCTTATATTATATTTTTTTTATTTGATAGTTAGAGCATCTGAAATGGAGTTGTTAACAAATATATTGGGCCAATTTATGGGTGTTGGTGTTTTAGCAGTGTTAATTCTATTTCAGAAAGAGATAAGAAGATTTTTACTTTTTTTAGGTAAAACAAACTACATAAAAGATCAGAAAATTTTTGATATCTTTTCTCCTTTTTTTTCAAGTCAAATCAAAAACAAATGGAGCAACTTAATTAACATATTAGTTGACTCATGTAATTTAATATTAAATAATAAAAATGGTGCTCTTATTATTATTTCTAAAGATTCTGAATTAAAATTTTACTCTGAATCAGGAGAGATATTAAACGCTAAATTTTCAAAAAGATTATTGCTTTCAATATTTAATAAAAAGAGTCCACTTCATGATGGAGCTGTTATAATTCATGGTGAGAAGGTTATTGCTGCCAGATGTATACTACCAGTCTCTGAGAATAAAAATCTTCCTATGAATTTTGGTATGAGACATAGGGCTGCTTATGCTATTTCTGAAGATACAGATGCATTAGCAATTGTAATTTCTGAAGAGCATAATACAATATCTGTATTTATAAATGGTGATATAAAAAAGAACTTAACTAGTGTAAAATTAAGATCACATTTAGTAGAATACTTAGATAGTGATTATAATAAAAAAACTTAATTAAATAATATTAAGATTTTCCCCAACATCTTTAAAAGCTTTTATTGCTCTATCAAGTTCTTCTTTAGAATGACCTGCTGATAATTGTACCCTAATTCTAGCCTTATCTTTTGGAACCACTGGATAATAAAAACCAACAACATATATTCCCTTTTTTAATAGTTTTTCTGACATATCTTTTGCTATAACGGCATCATATAACATTATTGGAACAATTGGATGCGTTCCATCTACTATATCAAATCCTAAACTTTTCATCTTTTTTCTAAAATATGATGTGTTTTCATGTAGTTTTTTTATTAATGAAGTATCTCTCTCTAATAAGTCAAATACTTTCAAAGATGCTCCTACAATCGAGGGAGCTAAAGTATTAGAAAAAAGATAGGGTCTGGACCTTTGTCTTAAAATTTCAATTATTTCTTTTCGACCAGAAGTAAATCCTCCTGAAGCTCCACCAAGTGCTTTACCTAAAGTACCTGTAATAATATCAATTTTTCCCATCACATTTTTTAATTCATGAACACCTCTCCCTTTTTCACCCATGAAACCAGTTGAATGGCATTCATCTATCATTATTAAAGCATTATATTTTTTAGCAAGATTTGATATATTATCAAGTTGAGCAATAGTACCGTCCATTGAAAAGACTCCATCAGTAACAATTATTCTTGCCCTAGATTGTTGAGTTAATTTTAATTTTTCCTCAAGAGAAGCCATATTATTATGAGAATACCTATGTCTTTCTGCTTTGCATAGTCTAATGCCATCAATAATTGATGCATGATTTAATTCATCTGATATTATTGCATCTTCTGGGCCAAAAAGAGGCTCAAATAAACCACCATTTGCATCAAAAGCTGCAGCATACAATATAGTATCTTCTGTCCCAAGAAAATTACTTATTTTTTCTTCTAGACTTTTATGAATATTTTGAGTGCCACAAATAAAACGAACTGAAGACATTCCAAAACCATGTGAGTCTATTGATTCTTTTGCAGCTTCTAATACATGAGGATGGGAAGAAAGTCCTAAATAATTGTTTGAACATAAATTGATTATATCTTTTTGGCCTTCAGTATTTATTATTGAACTCTGAGGGGATACAATGATTCTCTCATCTTTAAATAGCCCTGAATTTTTTGTGTTTTGAATCTCTTTTTCAAGATGAACTTTAAAATCTTTATACATTTTAAAAATTTATTTAGATTATATATTTTAATGTAAATTATAAATTATATATTATAACCCATAATGAGTAGAATACTAATTATTGGATCTGAGGGACAACTTGGTTCTGAATTATCTGCTTTTCTAAAAAAAAAAGGTGATTTAGATAATATCATTCTTGCTGATATTAAAAATGATTCTTCTTCGAACCTAACATATAAAAAATTAGATGCTTTAAATTTTAATGAGTTAAAGTCATTAGTTATAGATAATAATATTGATGAAGTGTATCACCTTGCAGCAATTCTATCTGCTAAGGGTGAGGAAGACCCAATGTTAACTTGGGATATTAATATGAACTCTTTATTTAATGTACTTGATCTAGCAAAAAATAGAATAATAAAAAAAGTTTTTTGGCCAAGTTCAATATCTGTATTTGGAAAGAATACGCCCAAAAATAACACAAATCAATTCTCAATTAAAGAGCCAAATACTGTATATGGAATAAGTAAATTATCAGGTGAGAGATGGTGTGAATATTATAATGTTAAATATGGAACTGATATAAGAAGTGTAAGATTTCCTGGAATAATAAGTTCAAATACATTACCAGGTGGAGGTACTACTGATTATGCAGTTGATATTTTTTATTCATTTTTAAAAGATGAAAATTATAAATGTTTTTTAAATGAAAGTACCATGTTGCCTATGATATATATTGATGATGCTATAGAATCAATATATAAAATAATGAATGTTAAGAAAGAAAATTTATCTATTAAATCAAGCTATAACCTATCAGGTTTCAGTATGACTCCAAAAATGATTGAACTTGAACTTAAAAAATTCAAAGAAAATTTTTCAGTGACATATCAGCAAGACTATAGACAAGAAATTGCTGATTCATGGCCTAATTCTATTGATGATATATCTGCTCAAAATGATTGGGGTTGGACTAGTAAGTACGATTTAGCTAAAACTGTTAAAGAAATGATAAGAAGATTAAAAAAAAATAAAAGATGAATAATTATAATAATATAATATTTGAAATAAGAGATGATTATTATTTTGTAAAAATAAATAGACCTAAAAATCTTAATGCTCTTAATCAAGATACTATATCAGAATTAAAACATTGTTTTGATTTTATTAAAAAGAATTCTAAAGGATTTTTTGGAGTAATATTAACTGGAGAGGGAGAAAAATCCTTTGTTGCTGGTGCAGATATTAAGGAATTTACTGGTTTAGATCAAAAAGAATCTATTAAATTTTGCATGAATGGTCATGGATTATTCAATAATATAGAGACAATGCCAATTCCTGTAATAGCTTTAGTAAATGGTTATGCTTTAGGGGGAGGTTGCGAATTAGCTTTGAGTTGTCATTTTAGATTTGCTACTAAAAATGCTCAATTTTCCCAACCTGAAATAAACCTTGGAATAATTCCAGGTTATGGAGGAACTCAAAGGCTAACTCAGATTATAGGTAAATCAAAAGCTTTGGAGATGATGCTAACTGCACAAATGATTACATCAGATCAAGCTTTACAATTTGGATTAGTTAATAAGGTAGTGAAGGATAATAAGAATGGAATTCATGAGTGTGAAGAACTTATAAAAACATTAAAGAGAAAAGCTCCTATAGCCATTAAAAATATTATAAAATCAGTTAATAATTTTTATGATATAAACTCTGATGGTTTTAAGGAAGAAATTAATCTATTTTCTGAGTGCACTTCAACATCTGATTTTGATGAAGGTGTAAAAGCTTTCATTGAAAAAAGATGCCCTGATTTTAAAGGTAAATAAGAGAGGATAATAGATTACTAGTCATAAATTTTATTATTACTTTTGCAAAAATGTCTTTTAAAAAATTATATATAATCTTTTCTGTATTTCTATTTGTTTCTTGTAAAAGAGATTTTGTTAGCATAGAATCTTCTAAAATCGCTATAGATGATTTTGTTGTTGAGGAGATTGATTATAAGTACTTATCTACAAAGTCAAAATTTCAATATAAAAATGATAATCAATTAATTAATGCAACATTGAATATGAGAATCGAGAGAGATAGTAAAATATGGTTTTCGGTGAGAGTGGCCTTAGGAGTTGAGGCTGCTAGGGGTTTAATTACTAAGGAGGAATTTATAATAATTGATAGAGTTAATAAGCAGGTGATTATTTCAACACCTGATATAATAGAGAGAGAGTTTAAGATAAAGTTAAATTTTGAGCAGTTAGAGTCTATACTTACTGGGAATTTATTGTATGATATATCAACTTCTGATCAGTTACTTCAAGAAGGAAGTTACTTTAAAATAGTCCAACAAAAAGAATCAATCCAATCACAAAATCTAGTTAATATTAAGACATCAAAGATTGAGAAATTAATATTATTTGATGAGATAACAAATTATTTACTTACTGTAGACTATGAAAATTTCAAACCTTTAGGAAAAATCTTATTTCCAGGAAGACATTTGTTTACTTCAGTAAGTTATTTGGATAATAGTAGTGTCCCGGTTATTACAAATATTAATTTTAATTTTAAAGAAGTTGAAAGAACTAATAAACCTTTAAAATTTCCATTTAATGTCCCATCTAAGTATGATGTCAAGAAGATATAATATATTTTTTATTGTATTTTTATTTTCCTTCTATCAATCATTTTCTCAACAGTCAAGAAACACATTAGAGAAAGAAAGAGACATTAACCTCTCTAAAATTGAAGAGGCCGAAAAGATTATAATTGAAACCGAAAAATCAAAAAAAATTACAGTTGGAAAACTAAATGTTATAAATAAACAAATAAAGAATAGACAAGACTTAATAATTAATCTTAAAAAAGATGTCAAAGCTCAATCTGATGAGATTATTACTCTAAGGAGCTTAATTTTCTCTCTTCAAAAAGATTTTAAAGTTTTAAATGAAGAATATTCTGAGATGATTTATCATTCCTATAAGTCTCGATCTTCTCTTGATAGATTAAGTTTTATTTTTTCTTCCAAAAATTATAACCAAATGTTCAGGAGGTTCAACTATATTTTTCAGTATTCGAAATTTAGAAAAAATCAAATTAATGAAATTGAAAAAGTTTCTTTAGAGTTGAGTAATCAAGAGAAAAGACTAATAGAAGTAAACAAAAAACAAAATTCTCTTTTAAAAGAAGAAGTGAGTGAAAACAATAAACTTCAAAAACTCAAAGGAAGACAAAAAAGAATTATTTCAGATTTAAATAAAAAACAAAGAGGTTTAAGAAAAGAGATAAATGACAGGAAGGTTGCACTTGAGAAGTTAGATAAATTAATAAGAGATATTATTAGAAGAGAAAAAGAATCTTTATTGTTAAGTGATGATGAGAATATTGATCTTTTAAAATTAACTGAAGGTTTTGAATCAAACATTGGAAAATTATCATGGCCTGTTAAATCTGGGTTTATATCAAATAGATTTGGAGAACATCCTCACCCCGTTATAAAAACTGTTAAGGTTAAAAATGATGGTATTGATATTCAGACAAGTAAATCATCTAGAGTCTTTGCTGTATTCTCTGGTAAAGTTTCTACTGTAGCATTTATTCCGGGTATGAATAATGTTATAATTGTTAATCATGGAGATTATTATACTTTATATGCGAAACTTAAAAACCTTAAAGTAGAAAAAGGTGATATAATAAAAGAAGGACAGATTATAGCTGAACTTGTAACTAATGGTGATGGTATAACTCAATTACAATTTCAAATTTGGAAAAATAATATAAAGTTGAATCCTGAAAAATGGATTATCAAAAAATGATTTTGCTATATTTACATATTAATTTGAAACTATGAATATAATTTTTGCAATTGGTATGCCTGGTGGCTGGGAGTGGATAATAATTGGACTTATCGTTGTTATCTTTTTTGGTGCTAATAAGATTCCTGAAATCTTTAAAGGATTTGGAAAAGGAATCAGAGAGTTTAAAGACGCTTCAAGAGAGATAAAAAAGGAGATAGAGAAGGAGTCTAATACTGATAATGAAAAAAAATAAGTACTAAATTATAATAGTTACTATCCAAATAACCAAGAAAACCACCCTGAAGATTTAGAGTTAGAAATTCCTTTATCATTTATTATTTCTGCAACTTTTTCAGGACTATAACCTACTGAATTTGCTACGTGACCAAGTAGAAAGAACTCATGGTCATGAACTTTATTATCAGATTTAATTAAACTAACTAATTCACCTATAAAAGTTTCTTTTTCTTCATCATTAAGACTCTTATTAATTTCTTCTCCATATTCTGATTGAATTTTATTAAAAAAATTTCTCGTGTCTATAGTATCTATATCTCCTTGACCGTATTTCTTTAATATTTCACTAGAATTTATAATATCCATTTCTTCGCTACCAATACTTCCGTCAACCCTTGCTATCTTTGCAAAACATGAAGTTATAGCTTTGTTTAAAAGTTCATTGCTCATTTTAATTTTTTTTAATTTTCTAAAATTAATATTAATATTTATAAATAGTAAATAATGTCAAGTAGAATAAAGTTAAATGTAACAGTAATTGTATTATTATTTTTAGTTTCATGCTCTTATAACCCTCAATCTAAAAAGGAGAATTCTTCTTTTCTTCCAAGAGCAACAGGTGAAAATAATGAGATGTTAATTGTTATGGATTCTTCTAAATTTAAAGGAAGTATTGGAAGAGCATTAGTTGAAACATACGGGGAATTTTTGATAGGCTTACCTCAACCCGAGACTAGGTTTGATTTGATACATATAAAACCTAGAAAGTTTAATAATATTTTAAAACATGCTAAAAATATTGTTATAGCATTTACTCTTGAAGGAAAAAGCATAGATTCTGAAATTTTAAGAAAAAATTTTAATTCTGAATCTTTAGATAAAATTGAATCTGATTCATCACTTTTCTATTTTTCTAGAAGAGATCAGTATGCTAAAGGTCAAACAATTTTATATTTATTTAGTAAATCAGATGATGATCTACTCAAAAAAATTAAGAAGAATAAATCAGTAATTTTAAAATATTTTCAAGATGAGTTGAAAAAAAGAGTTGATAAAGAAATTTTTTCAAAGTTGGAAAAAAATATTTCTGACAAATTATTTAAGGATCATCAAGTTAAAATTAAAATTCCTTATGGATATGATTTAGCTAAAAACATTAAGGGAGAAAATAAAAATTTTTTTTGGTTGAGACAATTAGACCCAGAATTTGAAAAGAATATTTTTCTTTATTATGAAGATTATGAAGAAAGTGAATTGAAAAATTTTTATGATGTTTTTAATACAGAATATCCAAATATTAAAAGGATAAGAAATAAAATTTCAAAATTATTTCTAACGGATTCTGAAAATTCTAAAATTTTTATGAGTATTCAAGATGTTTATCCAATTAACTCCAAAAGGATAAATTTTAAAGGAAATTCTTCCGTAGAATCTGTAGGTTTATGGAAACTTAGTGATATATCTGCTGGGGGCCCTTTCAATAGTATAATTATTTATGATTCTAATAAAAAAAGAGTTTATTATTTAGAAGGATATGTATATGCACCTGGGTCAAAAAAAAGAAACTTAATGCAAGAAATATCTTCTATATTAATGACATTTGAAATATGATATCATTTATAAGAGGTAAAAAAGTTGAAATAGATCCAGCAAAATTAATTTTAGATGTTAATGGGATTGGATACGAGATAAATATCTCACTTAGAACATTTTCAAAAATTAAGGATATGAAGGAGATTAATATCCATACTTACTTAAATGTTAAAGAAGATTCTCATACTCTCTATGGTTTTAATAGTAAAAGTGAAAAACAGACTTTTTTGAGTTTATTATCAATTAATGGAGTAGGTCCAAGTACTGGTATAATGATATTATCCTCTATATCAGCAGATGAATTTAATAAAGCAATTATTAGTTCAGATGTAAATAAAATAAAATCAGTAAAAGGGATAGGATTAAAAACAGCTGAAAGAATAATTCTTGAATTAAAAGATAAAATTTCTATTGATGACATTAGTGATGATTTTTCTGATTCATTTGACAATACTATTAGAGATGAAGCGTTATCAGCTTTATCTTCTTTGGGTATTTCTAAAAATATCGTTGATAAGCATATAAATGATATTTTAAAGAGAAATGAAAATATTTCTCTTGAAGATTTGATCAAAGAGGTGCTCAAGAGATCATAATGTCATAAATGGGTTACTTTGAATTCAATTATTAAATTTTTATTCATTTTATCACTATTTTTTTTAAATGGGATTACTCTTCATTCCCAATCATCATCTATCAAATTGGATTCTCTTGTAAATTATGAGCCATCTAATTTTACGACATATTCCATTAAAGATAGATTTTCTGATCCTTATTCAAGTCTTTTTTCTAACAATGCTTTTTATTTAAATTCAAGTTCCATTGAATTAGGATCAACATATGATACTGCAGGAGTCTTTTATTTATCAGAAAAGATTGGAAGTTTAGACTATAGACCATCAATCTCAATACCTTTTTCTAGTTATGATAACTATACTACAAAAAGAGAGATAAAAGAATATTTTAAAAAAAAATCATTAAGTCTTGATGGTGATAATGTATTAGAAAGTGGTAGGTTAATTCCTAAAATATATATTTCGGAGTCTTTAGATAGAATTTTTGGAGGTAATTTCATTGATCTTCAAGTTAATGGTTTTGTTAATTTAGATTTCGGAGGAAAATTTCAAAAAGTTGAAAATCCATCAATACCAATAAGACAACAAAGAAATGGAGGTTTCAATTATGATCAACAAATCAACTTAAATATTAATGGAAAGGTTGGAGAAAAGTTAAAAATCGCAGCAAATTTTGATAATAATAACACTTTTGATTTTCAAAATAATCTAAAACTTGACTATACCGGTTTTGAAGAAGAGATTATCAGAAAAATTGAAGTTGGAAATGTAAGTATGCCTGTTAAAAATAGTTTACTCCGTGGTGCTCAAAGTTTATTTGGTCTTAAAACTCAATTACAATTTGGAAACTTAAGTATAACTGGAATTTTATCAAGACAACAAGGTAAAAGTGAATCAATTAAAATTGATAATGGTTTTCAGGGAAGAGAATTTGAAATTTTAGGTTCAAATTATGATAGAAACAGACATTTCTTCTTGGGACATTTCTTTAGAGATAATTATGAGAGATGGCTTAAATCGCTCCCTCTTGTAAGTTCAGGGATAAACATTAATAGAGTTGAAATATATATTTTAAATAGAACAAATAATTCTGAGTCTTTAAGAAACTTTGTTGCATTTACAGATTTAGCAGAGGGTAACATTATTTTAAAACCTAATAACCCTAATATTGGATTAGGTAATTCAAATCCAGCTGATAATAACTCAAATCAGTTATTTAATAATATAAGTGATAATTCTAGTTTAAGAAGTCTAGACTTAGTTGATGATATTTTAATTAATCAATTTAATCTCTCAAAAACAATCGATTTTGAGAAAGTAACTTCAGCAAGAAAATTAGATACAGATGAATATGAAATAAATAAAACTCTTGGATATATCTCATTGCTTAGAAGGCTTCAAAATGATGAAGTTTTGGCAGTATCTTATGAGTATACATATAATGGTAACAGGTATAAAGTAGGAGAGCTTTCAGAGGATTATCAAAATAGAGAGGATAGTGAAATGATATTTCTCAAACTTCTTAGACCATCAAATATTAATACAGAAATTCCAACTTGGGAATTAATGATGAAAAATATTTACAATATAAATGCAACTCAAATTGAAAAAGAGAATTTTGAATTACGAATTAATTATAGAGATGATGCTGTGGGTTTTAATAATCCAAGCTTAAATGAAGGTACTTTAACTAGAGATAAACCCCTTATAAGGTTATTAGGTTTAGATCGATTAAACTCTTCAAATGATCCTCAATATGATGGAAATTTCGATTTTGTAGATGGTTTTACTATCAATTCAAAAAAAGGAAATATAATTTTTCCTGTTCTTGAGCCCTTTGGCTCAAAATTAAAAACATACTTTGAAGATAGTAATGAAACTGAGTTATCTGAAAAATATGTATATGAAGAGTTATATTCTCAAACTCAAGATGAGGCTCAGCAGATTTTATCAAAAAATAAATTTTTTATTGTAGGAACTGTCTCTTCAGGTTCTGGTAGTGAAATTAATCTTCCAGGTTTAGATATATCTGAAAACTCTGTTGTAGTTATGGCAGGAAATATAAGACTTGTAGAGGGTACAGACTATACTGTAAATTATAATTTAGGAAGTGTGAGAATTTTAAATCCTTCAATTTTATCATCTGGACAAGAGGTTACTATCTCATTTGAGAAAGCTGATTTATTCAATTTTCAAACTAAATGGTTATCTGGAGCAAGGGCAGAATATAAAATTGATGAAGAAATTAATCTTGGATTTACAGTTTTTCACTTAAATGAGCGTCCAGGTGGTATTACAAGGTTTAGTGTTGGGAATGAGCCTGTCAAAAATACTAAGTATGGGTTTGATTTTAATATAAATAAAGAGAGTGAATTTTTAACTAAAGTTATAAATACAATTCCTTTTTTAGCTACTACCGAAAAGTCAAATATTGATTTAAGTACTGAGTTTGCTCAGATTATCCCAGGAACATCTAATGTTATTAATGGAGAAGGAATAACATATATAGACGATTTTGAAAGTGCTGTAATTCCGATTTCTCTTGGTGGTTCTTCAATATCTTGGAAATTAGGATCAACACCAGAAACAAAAAATAATAAATTTGATATGAGTTCTATATCATCTGATAATTTAGGCTATGCTTTTAAAAGAGCAAAGATAGCTTGGTACACAATTGATAATATATTTTATCTTAATGGAGGTTCTCTAAAACCTCAAAATTTAAGTTTAGAAGACCTAGAGAATAATTATACTAAGGCAGTTTCTCCTCAAGATATATTTAGGAAACAGGATAGGCAACTAATAAATACAAATTTGTCAATCTTTGATGTAGCTTATTTTCCTAACGAAAGGGGTCAATATAATTATAGTACTGATTTATTACCTTCAGGTTTATTAAGAGACCCTAAGTCTAATTATGGAGCTATAACAAAAAGTATTTCGAATGATACTGATTTTGATCGAACTAATATTCAGTACATTGAATTTTGGTTAATGGATCCATTTATAGATGGAGAGAATGGTAAAGTTTTAGATGGAATTTTTAATAAAAATAACGATACTGGGGGTAAATTAATTTTTAATTTAGGAAATGTTTCTGAGGATATTATGAAAGATAATGTCCACGCATTTGAAAATGGTTTATCTCATGATTATTCTAATGAAGGAATAAAATTTAATGAGTGGGGAAGAGTAACCTCTAAACAATATTTAACAAATTTTTTTGAAAATAACAGTACCTCTAGATTAAACCAGGATGTAGGTTTAGATGGACTAAAGAATGATGATGAAAATAATTATTTTAAAGATAATTTTTTGGATAAAATGAATTTAACTAGCGAGGGAAAATTAAAAATTGAAAAAGATGTATCTGCAGACAATTTTAAATATTACCTAGGTAGTGATCTCGATGAATCGAATATTAAAATTTTAGAGAGATATAAACATATTAATGGAATGGAAGGAAATACCCCTCTTAACTCTGGTGGAAATTTTTCTGCACAAGGTTCTCCATATCCAGAGAATGAAGATTTAAATGATGACAATACTTTATCAGATACAGAGAGTTACTATGAATATGAAATAGATCTGAATCCCGGTGAGCTAGATGTTGGAAGAAATAATATTGTAGATAAAATAATTGATAAGTCAGGTAATGCAACTTGGTATCAGTTTAGGATTCCAATAAGGTCACCTGATAGAGTTCAAGGAAATATTTCTGATTTTAAAACAATTAGGTTTTTAAGGACATATTTGACAAACTGGGAACAACCGGTTGTTTTGAGGTTTGCAAAACTTCAGCTAGTAGGAAGCCAATGGAGAAAATATGAAGAATCTATATTTCAATCAGGTCTAAATGAAGTTTCAGAATCTTCCGAATCAGATATTCAGATATCTGTAGTTAGTATAGAAGAAAATAGTATTGGCTCTGAAAATAAGTCACCTTATGTTGTCCCTCCAGGTATCCCTAGAGATATTGATAATACTACAATCGTACAAAGAAGAACTAACGAACAATCCCTTCAAATTTGTGTTGATGATCTTTCTGATGGAGATGGAAGAGCAATTTTTAAAGAATCAAATTTTGACTTAATTAATTATGGCAGAATTAAAATGTTTATTCATGCTGAACCAAAGGATGGTGAAATTCTAGATGATAATGAAATTAATGCATTCCTTAGATTTGGCTCAGATTATGAAAATAATTATTATGAGATAGAGCTACCTTTAAAAATCACGAGGCCTGAGTTGCTAAATCTATCAAGTTCTAATCTATCTAGGTTAGTATGGCCCCAAGAAAATGAAATCAATTTTTCTATAGATGAGTTGCTTTCTTTAAAGTCGGAGAGAAATAGAGAAAAAATTGACATTAATACTCCTTTTACAAAAATGTCAGCCAATGGAAGATATAAGATGAGAATAAAAGGAAGACCTTCCTTAGGCTCGATTTTAAATTTTATGATTGGAATTAAAAATCCCTTATCTGAAGATAGGGCATCTAAGTCAGCATGTATATGGTTCAATGAATTAAGATTAACAGATTTTGATAAGACTAAAGGTTGGGCTGCTAATGCTAGTTTAAATGTAAAATTATCTGATATTGGTAATATTTCATCATCTCTCAGATATACATCAGTTGGATTTGGTTCTATACAACAAAAGATATCAGAAAGATCTAGAGAAGAAAAATTACAATATGATGCATCAGCCAATCTTAATTTAGACAAGTTATTACCTTCAAACTCTGGTGTTAAATTACCATTATATATTTCTACTTCAAACTCTATAATCACTCCGAAGTATGATCCTTTAGATAAAGATATTCCTTTGGAAGCAGCTATTAAATCATTTGATACCAAGAAGCAACAGCAGGAATATAAAAGTTTGACAGAAGAAAGGATTGAATCTAAGTCAATAAGCTTAAATAATGTGAGAAAAGATAGAACAAACCCTGAGTCAAGAGTTGATATATGGGACATTGAAAACTTTTCAACAGGATTTTCATATAGTGAAAGAAATAGTTCAAATATTACAACTCAGTCAATTGAATCTAAAGAACATAGAGGTAATATATCATATAACTTCTCACCAAAAAGTAGAAGTATTCAACCATTCAAAAATTTAAAGTTATTTGATTTAAAAATTTTTAAATTAATTAAAGATTTTAATATTAACCCGTTACCATCTAATATAAATATAAGAGGGGATCTAAATAGAAGATATAACAAAACCCAATATAGAAATTCAGATTTAAGTATAGAGGGAGTAGATGCTATATATGAAAAATATTTTTCAATCAATAAATCATATGGTATGAGATGGAATATTTTTAATAGCATGAATATTGATTTTAATGTAGTAAATAATTCAGTTGTTGACGAGCCAGAAGGGGAGTTAGATTCTCAAGAAAAATTAGATAGCATGTATTATAATTTAAAGAGATTAGGGAGGACTAATAACTTTAATCAGAATATTCAAATAAATTATAAGCTACCAATTAATAAGGTCCCACTACTTGATTGGATAAGCTCTAATGCTAAATATTCATCTAGATATATTTGGTCTGCTGGATCTTATCAGCAGTCTGACTCACTTGGAAATGTTGTTGAAAACAATAGGGAGTATTCCTTAAACACAAAATTAGATATATCAAAATTTTATGATAAGGTCCCAATCCTAAAGAATTATAATAAAAAATATCAGGAAAAAGATTCAATTAAATCTATTTTTCAATCTAAAACCTTTGATGGTATTATGAAGTTAATTATGTCACTCAGATCTATTAATCTTACATATAATGTTTCTGAGAGGACTGGTATGGCTGGTTTAGTCGATTCTCCAGGTATTTTTGGTTTAAATAATTTTTCTAAATCACCAGGATGGAATTTTATTTTGGGTTCTCAAGATTCTGAAATTAGAAATATAGCTGCAGAAAGAGGATGGCTTGTAAAAAATGATTATTTAAATTCTCCATTTATTCAATCTAGGAGTAAAAATTTTCAATTTAGAAGTAGTATCCAGCCACTTAACTCTTTTAGAATTCAGTTAGATGCTAAAAGAATTGTATCAGAAAACTTTCAGGAAACTTTTAGGTTTAACTCACAGAAAAATTCTTATGTCTCTTTGACACCTACTAGAGGTGGTACTTTTTCATTGTCATTTTTAGCAATTAGAACATCATTTATTAAAGATGATGAATTAAACAATTCTCCAACTTTTACTCGATTTACAAAGAATAGAGAAATTATTAGGGATAGATTAAATAATTTAAATACTCAAGGTGAATATGGATTAAATTCTCAAGATGTATTAATTCCAGCATTCATATCAGCATACTCTGATTCTGATCCTTCATCATATTCACTAAAACCGTTCCCTAAAATACCTATACCCAACTGGAGAGTTGATTTTTCAGGTTTAAGTAAAATTGAATCATTAAGTGAAATTTTTTCTAATATTACAATATCACATGCTTACCAAAGTATATATTCTATAGGAGAGTTTTCTAATTCACTTTTATATGTTGATAATCTAGACTTCAATAATTCAATTATGAATTATCCTTTAGCATCTCAGCAGACTGAAAATGGATTAATACCTTTTTATATTATAAATCAAGTTAGAATTACTGAGAGATTCTCTCCTTTAATAGGTATAAATGTCAGGACCAAAAATAATTTAAATGCGAGAGTAGATTATAAAAAAGATAGAAATATAATGTTGAACTTATCAAACTCTCAAGTTTCAGAAATGAGAAACTCAGATTTTTCCTTAGATTTCGGATATACAAAAGACAAATTAAAACTTCCATTTAAGTATATGGGTAATACAATTATTCTTGATAATGAAATTGAGTTTAGATTAAATTTTATAATAAGAAACACAAAAACTATTCAAAGGAAGATTGACAAAGAAAGTGTAGTGACTAACGGAAACTATAATTTTCAATTAAGACCAAATATTAATTACACTGTTAATAATAGAGTGAATTTAATTGTATATTATGATAGGGTAGTTAATAAACCTGTTGTTTCAAACTCTTTTCCTAGATACTCTTCTTCATTTGGAGCGAGACTTAGGTTAAGTTTAAATCAATAATTGTATTTTTATTAGATAAAATAAAATCATTTATTATATTCGTCAAATGAATTTAAAAGAACTAAAATATACTAATGATCACGAATGGGTAAAAGTTGAAGATGGTATAGCTTATGTTGGTATAACAGATTTTGCTCAGGGTGAATTAGGAGATATTGTATATGTTGAGATTGAGACTCTTAATGATAATATTCAGATGGGAGAAGTATTTGGTACAGTTGAAGCAGTCAAAACAGTATCCGATTTATTTATGCCAATATCAGGAGAAATTATAGAAATTAACGAAAAGTTAGAGTCAGAACCAGAACTTGTTAATAATGACCCTTATGGTGATGGTTGGATGGTCAAAATTAAGTGTGATGATATTTCTCAACTCAATGATTTATTGGACTTAGATGCCTATGAGTCTCTCACAAAATAGAAAATTTTATTTCTACTTTTTATGTTCAATTTTCTGGTTTATAATTATTATATACCTCATGATATTTTATAAGTCTAATTCTAATGTTATTAGTTATCCTTATTCTGATAAAATTATTCATTTTATTTTATTTTTTGTACAGTCTATGCTTATTACCAAAACATATATAGCTAGAAATTTTAAGTCTGATAAGTTATTGCCTAAAATTATTTTTTATTTTTTAATATTCTGTTTTTCGGTAGAATTAATACAGATATATCTCCCTTATAGATCCTTTGAATTATTAGATCTAACAAGTAATTTAATTGGCTCCCTTTCAGGTGCATTTTTTGTCTTTTTTTTAGAAAGTAAAATTTAATTTGTTAAATTGTACCTATGGAAATAAAGAAAAACCCTAACGCAGATCTTGAAAAAAGAAGTGGATTATTTCTTAATATAGGATTATGTGTTAGTCTTTTACTTGTTATAACTGCATTTGAGTGGAAGTTTTATGATCGTGGAGCTGGGATGGACTTAGGCTCTATTGAAGATGATTTTGAGGATTTGATGGAAATTCCACCTACCGAGCAACCACCACCACCACCACCTGTTATTCAACAGCCAGAAATTATTGAAGTTCCAGATGAGGAAGAAATTGAGGAAGAAATCGAAATAGAAATTGATGTAGAAATCACAGAAGAAACAGTTATTGAAGAGATTGTTTTTGAGGAAGCTCCAGAGGAAGAAGAAGTTGATGAAATTTTTACTATTGTTGAGGATCAGCCAACACCTCCAGGTGGAATGGGTGCATTTTACAAATATGTAGCTACTAATCTGAGGTACCCTGCACAGGCTAGAAGAATGGGTATTGAAGGTAAAGTTTTTGTTCAATTTGTCGTTGATAAGGATGGCACTCTGACTAATGTCCAAGCTATCAAGGGTATTGGAGCTGGTTGTGATGAGGAAGCGGTAAGAGTAATAGCAAAGGCAAAAAGATGGTCTCCAGGAAAGCAAAGAGGTAGGCCTGTAAAAGTTAGAATGATTTTACCTATAACATTTAAGTTAGGTTAGTATATCTCTAAAATATATTATAACAATTCTCCTTTATTTTTTCCAGATATTCTTTCATATTAATAACTGATTTTTGAATTTTAAAATCTGAGCATTTTGATCCAATAGTATTTATTTCTCTACCTATTTCTTGACTAATAAAGTTTAGTTTTTTACCAACTGATTTTGAACTTCTAATAGTTTTTGTAAGTAAATTAATATGTTTATTTAATCTAACTAATTCTTCGTTAATATCTACTTTCTCAATATAGTAGAACAACTCTTGTTCTAATCTATTTTTATCAAATTTTACTTTTTTTATTTCGGCAATCTTTTTTCTTAGTGTAATTACTTTATTTTTCTTTCTATTACTATCTAATTTTTGAATTTTATTTAATTCATTACTAATTAACCTAATAAATTTATTTATGTCTTTATATATTGATTTTCCTTCTTCTTTTCTAAATTTTATACATGAATTCAGCCCTTTTTTTATTTGAGAGAATATAGTTTTTTCAGATATACTAATTTTTTTATCAGAAGTAATTAGATCAATATTTTTTATAGCATTATTGAAAATAACTTTATCTTCAACCTCTACGGAGTTATTAGAAAGCTTTTTAATTTCTGAATAAATTCTATTGAATTTTTTATCATTAAATAACTTTTCATTTTTATTTGGAAAGTATTTTATATTTATATTTATATCAACCTTACCTCTCTCTAATATTTTCTTTGATATACTTCTAATTTCAGTCTCAACTTTTCCGAGGTCTTCATTACATCTGTAGTTCAGATCAAAATATTTAGAATTCAAAGATTTTATTTCTACATCTATTGAATATTTCTTTTTAGAAAGAGAAGAGTAACCGAAGCCTGTCATTGATTTTATCATAATCTTAAAAACTATAACCGAATGAGATATGATATTTTGTATTACCAACCTGATAGTCTTCAATTGGTTTTGCAATATCTAGTTTAATATAATAGTCAGTGATAAATGACCTGATACCAAATCCATAACTAGCTAGCCAAGGATTTTTTGAATTTTCTATTTCTGCTTGAAATACAGAACCGGGCTCTTTAATAATCCAAGTATTAACATCATTGTTTTTGCTGAAAGGTGAATTCACATTCCAGGATGAGCCTAAATCAAAGAAACCAACAAATTGTAAACTATTTAAAAAACTACTGGAAGCATTTTTCCCACTTATAAACTTTACTAAAGGTACTCTTAATTCAGAATTTAAAACTAATACTTTATACCCATCAAATTTGTTGAAATTATATCCTCTAAGGTTGATATATTCACCAAAAATAAAATTATTATTATTATACCCATTAACGACTAGAAGAGGATCATTTATTCCTTTGTCATCAGACGTATTTGATATTGAATTTTTAACACCTCCCAAAAAGTATTTAAATGGTTTATTACCAAATGAGTTGCCATAAAAGATTTTTGAAGCAAAAAATAAATTTTCAGATATTTTTTGATGATGAATAACATCTAAAGAAAGGTTTTGGAAATTATTACTAGAATTATTATTGGATATATAATTTTTAAAACTTAGATGTATTTTGGTTCCTTCTTCAAGATTTGAAGAAATATTTTTAATATTATCAAATTTAAAATTAAAGAAGTAACCATAAAAATTATCTTTTTCATAAAAAGAAAAAGGAGGAGGTGTATTATTAAATATTCTATAATCAAGATCATTAAATTTATAAGTTGCAAAAAATGGAGATAACTCAATACGTGAAAATACAGAGATAGGGTATGAAATATTCAGGTTGAGTCTGTTGAACATATATTTGTGATAAATAAAGTTTTCAGAGTCTTCAGCATATAATACTTTTCTATCAAGAGATACTCTAAAGTCAAACCTATGTTTTAAATAACTATATTCTGTAAAAATATCAGCGCTCTTAAGACTAGATAGAGGGAGGAAAGATCTTGCATATATTTTGTGATCTTCAAATAGTTCAATAAAATCAGTTTCTATCATAGACCCAAGTCCTTCTAGAGGATCAATATGCAAAAAGCTATTAAAATTATTCTTTACAAAAGAATACCTATACTTAGAACCTATATTTATATCTGATTTTTTATTTCTTTCTATATTTTTTAAAATTGATGACTTTATTGCTTTTTCATCCTCAAAATTAAAATTTTCTGTTGATTCAAAATTTATTAGTTCTTTTTTCTTTTCAGATTTAACAATTGCTTCATTCTTTTCAAGAGACTTCTGTAATTGAATATAATCAACCCTCGCAGTTTGATTACCAAATTCAGATTGATTGATATTAAAATTTTCAATTTCACTTATTATAATTTCGCCGTTAGAAAGTGAATTAAATATTAATTTTTTATCATTTTCATCATAGTCAAAATTTATAATATCTGTATTAAAATCAGTTGTCTGTATTGAATTTGAAGATATTTTTTGTTTATACAAATTAAAGATCCCTTTTTTATCACTTAAGAAAAGAACTTCATTATTAGATAATGTTTTAATTTTTATATTATTATTTAATTCATTAGTTAATTGGACAAGTTCATTAGTTGTTGTATCTAAATTATATAAAAATATATTGTATGATTCATTGAATTCAGAGAAGTTATCTTTCTCATTAAGATTAGAATTATTTCTATTGGAACTAAAAGCAATTGATGTAGAATTCTTGAAGAATTTTGGATAAATATCATCAAACTCATCATCAGTAATTTTCTTCATATTTGAACTATTTGCACTCAAGAGGTAGATGTCTTTTTGATTATTTATACTGCCACTAACTGCAATTAAACTCTCATTAGAATTATATGAAAACCCAGAAACTCTTTCAAATCTTTCAAGAGATTTATACTCTTTTTTGTTTGTGATAGTATTATTATTTATAATAAAATTCTTTCCTTTAATTGATTTAATATAAGCTACTTCTTCTCTATTTTTCCAAGATATGTAGAATGCTTCATCATTACTATTATCTTTTATCCTATCAATTACTTTTATTTTTTTGTTTCTTATATCATAGACTAATATTTTTTTAAGATTTCTTTTAACAGAAGTTATTAATAAAAGATCTTTTCCTGGGTTATATTTTAAATCAATTATTTTACCAATGTTTTTCTTTTTAATTTCAATTTTGTTTGAATCTGTTTTTCCTCTATCGAAGTTTGAAGATATTCGCTGAGAATAGTATTCTGACCACTCATTTATAAAGTTATCAAAACTTATTCCTAATGAGCTTGATATAGCTCTTTCTGGATTTCTTATAATTTTTGCAAGATTAATAATATTTGAAATAGTATTCTCACCATATATAATTGAAATGTAATTCCAAATACTTTGACCAATAAAACCAGATTTACTTTCAGTTATTTTGTTGATACTTTTCTTATCTTCAGTTAAAAAATAATCTCTAATAATATTATCCATCTCTATATCCCACCCAAAGGCAGTATACCTAGCCGCACCGTCTGAAAACCAATCAGGTATATTGATAAATGAAACTTTGCCAAATCTTTTAGCAAAACTCATGTTTCCATTCATTAAGTCATTAATAAGAACTTTAGTAAATTCATAGTTTAAGTTATCCTTAAACTCTTTTAAGTTATCTGAATAACTTACTTTAAATATTGTTCTATTATTATAACTTGAATTTGAATTCACATATTTATTTGTTTCATTTATACCAATATTACTTTGATTTAGGTCTTTTTGTGAATTATAAATAAACACCTTGGTCTTCTGAAAAGGTTGATGTCCTATATTCTTTGTAAGTTTTGAAAAATTTGTTTCTAAATGCTTAGTAGCAGTTTCAGCAATCATTCTACTATTTGAATTATAATAGATTTCAAAGTTATTAGAAAATAGAATTTCCCATTTAAATGAGTTGTGTTGTATCCTATTTTTTCCTATATCATTATAAATACTACTCTGAGAAAAAGAGGAGTAAGAAATTAAAATAAATAAAATGTAAAATAATTTTTTCATATCTAAAACTTACGATTTGAATCTGTCTATGTTTATCTCTTCGTTTATTTTTTTGTTATTTTCAATATAATCAAATAATTCTTTTGAACAATAAGGTGATTGACTCACACCTTTAGAGCCTAACCCATTTATTAAATAGAGATTATTAATAACTTTGTGCTTTCCTACTATTGGTCTTCTATCTCTACTTGCTGGCCTTATTCCAAAATATGATTTTATGATTTTAAATTCTTTATTTATAACTTTTTTAATTCTTTTCTTTAAATGACTATAGCCTTTGTTTGTATACCCATTATCGTAAGTTGAACCAGCAAATAATTTGTTTTTATTAATATTAAATACTGAAATTCCTTTATTTAAAATATAATCACTAAAATGATTTGATTTAATTTTTATGCTATTTCCAGCTACAGGAGATAGTGGTATTTCTGAAAATAAATTTATTTTCTTTTCATTTATTCCTCTACACATTACTATTTTTTCAGAATTATAACCTTCAATCACTATATTATTATTTTTATTTAATAGGTCTTCATTTTTTATATTATCTACTTTATAACGTCCTAAACATTGAAAATATTTTTTAGTATCCTTTAAATATTTCTTTACATTTAAATATCCACTTCCCACCGTAATTATTCCATTTTTATCAATTTTCTTAAGATATTTTTTGTATTTATCATTTCCAAGTCTAGTATCCCAGTCATTTACATCTTTATTGTCATGGAATGGCCTATAGATGTCTTTCTCATATAAAATCTTTGTTTTTAATGATTTTTCAACTTTTTTATAAAAAGTTTCTAACTCTTTAAATAAAATTTCTGCGTTCCAGGTTTTTATATTTTTTCTGCCTGTTATAGGATTATATATACCTAGTGCTGCTTTTGAAGCACTTAAATCAGATTCTGAATCTATAATAATAAATGATTTATTATTGAAATATAGTGTCCATGCCAAAGCTGAACCAGCTAGACCTTGACCAATTATTATATATTCATATTTTTTATTCATTTATTTTTTAATAAATATTTAAAACTCAAATTTGCATATAATAAAAAAAAATGATGGAGGTTAAGTCATTTACTTTTAATGATTATCAAGAGAATACTTATGTACTTGTCTCAGGAGATAAGTGTGTAATCATTGATCCAGGTAATTATAGTGAGGAAGAGAACTTTTTAATTAAAAGTTTTATTGATGAGAGATCTCTTAAGCCTCAATATATACTTATTACTCATGCTCACATTGATCATGTCCTTGGAATTGATTTTCTTTCGAAAGAATATTTAATAGATGTTTATATACCTTCCTCAGAGAAAGAGATATATAATAATATACCATCTTATGCTCCTATTTTTGGAATGAGTAATTATAAACATAATGAAAAAGTTATTTTAGTTGAACATAGTAATGATATATTTTTTGATGAGATAAAAATAAGCACATTATTTCTACCAGGTCATTCACCAGGTCATTTAGGTTATTTTTTTGAGAAAGAAAATATTTGTTTTAGTGGAGATGTTTTATTCAAGAACTCAATAGGAAGAACAGATTTACCTGGAGGTGATTTTGATATATTGATTAGTAGTATTAAGAATACTTTATTTAGATTAGATGATGATGTTATAATATATCCGGGGCACGGACCTTCTACAACTATTATAGATGAGATAAATGAAAACCCTTTTTTAAATTGATAAAGAATATCCCAAATATTTTTACAATTGCTAACCTTATACTAGGTTTCATATGTATTTTAAATGTATTTGTTAAAAATGACTTTGAAATTATATATGTTTTTTACTTTTGTCTTATTCTTGATTTTTTAGACGGTTTTAGTGCAAGAAAGCTAAGTCTAACATCAGAATTTGGTAAGCAAATCGATTCTTTAGCTGATCTTGTTTCATTTGGCATTTTGCCTTCTGTTATTTTATATGATTACTTTGATTCCAATAGTTTCAATTTATATTTAAAGTATTCATCTGTACTTATTTTAGTATCATCCTCAATAAGACTCGCAAGGTTTAATATTTCAGAAGATAATAATTACTTTTTTGTTGGTTTACCTACTCCAGCAAATGCTTTATTTTTTATTTCGCTTATTTATTATCAAGGAAACCTTAAAGTCTATTTTGATGAGAATGTGATTCTTGCTCTAATCATTTTATTTTCTTTTTTGATGGTTTCAAATTTAAAGTTTATAAGCTTCAAAATTTCAAATTTTACTTTAAATGAGAATATTGAAAAGTTGATTTTGATATTATTAGGAATTATAATAATAATCCTTCAGGGACATTCTGGATTATTTTTATTGATTTTTCTTTATGTTTCTTACTGTATTATTAAATCTATAATTTCAACATTATTTTTAAAATAATTATTCTTAATTATAGTTTATAAGTATAATGCTAATTTGTATAAATGCGATTTCATTTAATCTTTTTTATTTTATTTAAAGTTTTGAACATCAATGCTCAAACATCTATACTCTCAAATGGAGATTGGGTTAAAATAGGAGTTGTTGAGTCAGGGATTTATAAACTTGATAAGAATTTTTTTGATAATAATAATATTTCCTTAGACGGTGTAAGTCCTGATAGAATTAAAATTTTTGGAAGTGGTTATAATGGAGCTCTTCCTCAATTAAATTCACTTTCAAATATTATAAATCCTAAAGAAATTCAATCTAGTTTTAATGGGAACTCTGATTCTAAGTTTGATGATAATGAATTCTTGTATTTTTATTTACAGTCCTCTGATAAGATATATTATGATTCACTAGAGAATTATCTAAAAACAGAAAAAAATATATATACTGATACTTCATATTATTTTATTAATATAGGAGGTGACTCTAGAAAATTAGTATTAGATGAAATAAAATATGATTTTTTTGATAGAGAAACTGAAATTGCATCTCATACTTTTAATTATGAGAATGATGTCTATAGTATAATTCAGTCAGGAAGGGAGTGGTATGGAGAAATTTTTTCTCCTGGACAAACTTTTACTTTACCAATTGATAATTTTCTTTCTAGTCATAATTTAAAATTAGATGTTGATTTAGTTTCTAGGTCAACTGTTCCTTCAAGTTTTGAGTTCTATTTAAATAACAGCATGGTTTCAGATATTAATATGGATGTTGTTAAAGACAACTTATATGGAAATAAAGTTTTAAAAAAGAAAAAAGTCATCCAAAATAGATTTGAATTAAATAATTCAAATAATATTAGGCTAATATATAATGGAGAGAATTCAGCCATCTCTTATCTTGATAAAATTAGTATAACAGGTAAGATTGAATTAAAATATAATAGCAGTCAGCTTTTTTTTCATATTTTACCAGAACAGAATAAAGTTTTAACCAAATATAAAATGCATAGCAACAAAGTATTTTCTGAAAATTTAGATGGAAAATTAGATCTTAAGTTGTGGGATATTTCAGATTCATATTCTATTAATAATATACAAATTAGAAAAGAAGGAGAGGGATATTATTTTATAAATGATGATAGCATTTTTTCGAGAAATATTTTATTTGATATTAGTAACTTATCTTATCCCTCTTATTTTAAAAAAATAAAAAATTCTAATATTTTAGAACATAAAAACCCAGACCTTTTAATTATTACTCATGAAAATTTTTATGATGATGCATTTCGAGTTAAAATTCTTAGAGAAAGTGAGGGTTTAAAAGTAAAGATAGTAGATGTAGTAGATATATATAATCAGTTTTCATCTGGAAATAAAGATGTTACTTCAATTAGAAATTATATCAAATACATTTATAATTTTAGTAATGAAAATCTAAAATATGTTCTCTTGTTTGGAGATTGTTCTTATGATTATAAGGATAGACTCCCTAACAATACAAATTATATTCCTATTTATCAATCTTATAATTCATCAAATAATATTTTCAGTTATTCTTCAGATGATTACTTTGGATTTCTTGATGATGAAGAAGGAAACTGGTTCGAAAACTTATCAGGAGATCATAATTTAAATGTAGGAATAGGTAGAATCCCCAGCAAAAGTCTAGACGAAGCTAAATCATATGTAGATAAACTTTATACCTATTCTTCGAAAGATAAAATTAAGGGGGAATGGAAAAAAAACATCTATTTAGTCGCTGATGATGGAGATAATAATGTTCACCAGAATGATGCTGAAAATCATTTTGATCTATTAGATAATGAAAGTAAAAATTATAATATTAAAAAAATATATTTAGATAATTATGAACAAAAGTTAACTGGCGGAGTTAAGACATCTGAGCAAGCAAAAATAAAATTAAATAAAGCTATTGAGAAGGGCTCTTTTATTATAAATTATATAGGACATGGAAATGAATTTTTATGGACTGAAGAAAAAATTCTTGATGAAAATTCTATCTATAATTGGGAAAACAGAAATAAACTACCCTTATTTTTAACTGCTACATGTGAATTTGGAAAATTTGATGACCCACTGATAACATCTGGAGGAGAGATGTTATTAAATAAGGAGAATGGTGGAGCTATTGCATTGTTGACAACTACCAGACCTGTTTTTTCTCAAACAAATTATAGATTAAATAATCAGTTTTATAAAAATGTATTCAAGAAAGTAGATAATAAATTCTATAGGTTAGGAGATATTTTCAAAGAGACAAAAAACGGAAGTTTAAGTGGCTCCATAAATAGAAATTTTACATTATTAGGAGACCCTTCATTACAGCTTAGTTACCCAAAATATAATATTAGTATTAAGGAAATAGATACTCTTATGGCTGGAGGAAAAGTTCAATTATCTGGCGAAATTGTAGATACTAATAATATTAAAATTGAGGATTTTAATGGAGAGTTATTTACTGAGATATATGATAAAGTATCTTCAAAATTAACTTTAGGTGATGAAAGTACTCCATTTCCCTACAGAGAATGGGACAATTTAATTTTTAAAGGTATTTCCTCTGTAAATAATGGAAGTTTTAATATAGAATTTGTAGTACCGAGTTCAATTGAATATGACTATGGGATAGGAAAAGTTTCTTTATTTGCGACTGATACAATTAATTACTTAGAAGCAATTGATAATGAACAAGTGATAATAGGTGGCACATCTAGTGAATTTAATAATGATAAGATAGGACCTGAAATAGATATTTTTATTGATGATTATAATTTTACTTCTGGAAATAAAGTATCTAAAAGTCCATTGCTCATAGTTGATGTTTTTGATAAAAACGGTCTAAATATTACTGAGTCTAAAACGTTTCATAAGATGACTGCTATTCTAAATGATACTGCTGAATTTTACTTAAATGATTATTTTTCTCCAAAGAAAGATGATCACACTAGCGGATCGATTAGATATCCTTTGGATATGCTTAGCCCTGGCAAATATAAAGTCGAAATAAAAGTTTCAGATAATTATAATAATATGTCTACTAATTCAGTTGTATTCATTGTTGGAAATGAAAATAAATTAAATATTAGTAACCTTGTGAATTATCCTAATCCTTTTAATGAAATAACAAATTTTAAATTTGACAACGGAGAGATAGACCAACCTCTAGAAATAAAATTACAAGTTTTTGATTTAAGGGGTAATTTGGTTTATTCATTGGATAAAACTTATGAATTTTCTCCTCCAGTAATAGATGATATAAGTTGGGACGGTAGAGATTTAAATAATTATCCTTTGTCTCAAGGTATCTATATTTATAAATTACAGGTCATTAATTTATTAAATGATGCCAACATTATATTACATAATAAGCTATTTAAAAAGATATGAAAAAAATATTTGCTTTATTTCTATTTCTAACTTGTAATTATACTTATTCTCAAGTTTCTATATTAAATGGACAAGATACTACTAGAAGGCCAATTGTAACTGCTGTTCCTTTTCTTCTCATTTCTCCAGATTCTAGGGGTTCTGCTATGGGGGAAACTGGTGTTGCTACTACTCCAGATGTTAATTCAGTACATTGGAATAATGCTAAATTAGCTTTCATAGATAAGAAATATGGATTTGGTATGTCATATGTCCCTTGGTTAGGAAAGATAGTTGATGATATGTCTGTATCATATCTTACTGGTTTTTATAAATTAGATAATGTACAAACAATAGGATTATCAATGAAATATTTTGATCTTGGTGAGATCCAATTAACAGATAACCAAGGTTTATCTTTAGGTATCGAGAACCCAAAAGAGTTGAGCACGGCATTTACATATTCGAGAAAATTAACTAATGATTTATCAATTGGCGGTACTACAAGATATATATGGTCAAATCTTACTGGAAGTATTTCTAATTATTCTGATGCAAAAGCAGGAAATAGTTTTTCTGTAGACTTAGGTATCTATTATAATAAGGAAATTACTCTTGCAAATAGAACCTCAGAGTTATCTTTTGGATCACATATATCTAATATAGGAGGTAAAATTACTTATGGTAGTTCTAAGAGTCTTGACTTTATTCCAATTAATCTAAGAATTGGAACTTCTTTAAAAACTTATTTAGATCAGTATAATTCTTTGACTTTTGCATTAGATCTAAATAAGCTAATGGTACCATCACCTCCAATCTATGAAATCGATTTAAATGGAAATTATATTATAGATCCTTTAACTAATGAACCAAAAATATTAAAGGGAAAGAATCCAAATAGGTCAGTGCTAAGTGGAATGTTTTCATCATTCTCTGATGCTCCAGATGGCTTTGGTGAGGAAATTAAGGAGATTACAATCTCAACAGGTGCTGAGTATTGGTACAGAGAGACATTCTCTTTTAGAGGAGGATATTTTTTAGAGAATATGGATAAAGGAGGAAGAAAGTTTTTGACTTTAGGTGCTGGTATAAAATATAATAATTTAGGTATTGATTTTTCGTATCTTTCAACTATACAGAATGATCACCCTCTTGCTGAAACAATGAGATTTTCTATAGCATTTATTTTTGATAAAATTGAAGAAGACACAGATGATTAATCTATTTTGATATAAACTCTACTCCTATCTTATCTATCCCATTTAATTTTTTATCTCTCATAGAGTGCTTAACTAGAAGCGTGTAATCTGAATTTTTGTTAATAGAATTTATATTAGTAATTAAACTATCAACCGTAAAATTCTTAAAAATACCAGAGCCCATTGGGTAACCATATTTTTTTTCAAAAAGTTGGAACTCAACCATTTCTGATTTAATAATTTTTTTTGAGGAATCTAGTAAAGAGTATGAAGTATAGAAGTTTTGATATGGGTAACCATTAGTATATGAAATACTTAAATTTAGATTGATATCAGTAGACTCAAAGCTATTAAAATTAAATACAATAGATGAGTCAATGTGCCATATTTGATCATCAAAACTATAATAGTTATTATACAAGCTTTTATTATAACAAGATGAAGAGATTAAAGAAATAGAAATTATAAAAACAATTTTTCTCATTTTTTTAAATTAGATCTTTTCCAATATCATTTCTGAAATACTTATTATTCCATGAAATTTTTTTGGCAATTTTATATGAATTAGATAGCGCCTCATTAATACCCTTTCCAAAGCCTGTGCAGGCTAAAACTCTACCTCCATTACTTAAAATTTTATCATCTAAACTCTTAGTGCCTGCGTGAAAAATTTTAGTATTAATTTCTTCAGAAAGATTTTCAATTTTATCTCCTTTATTATAATTATTTGGGTAACCGTTTGCTGCTAAAATTACTGTTGTTACAAACCTATTATCTATATCTAATGTAACTTCTTTTAAATTATTTTCTAGACAATCATTGATAACCTCTAATAAGTCATTTTTTATTCTTGGGATAACAACTTGAGTCTCAGGGTCGCCCATTCTAACATTATATTCTATTACAAAAGGATTTCCTTCTACGTTCATCAGCCCTGCAAAAATAAATCCTTTATAATCTAAGTTCTCTTTTTGTATGCCATCAACTGTCCTTTTAATAACTTGATCTTCTACCTTTTCCATAAATTTTTTATCTACAAAACTTACAGGTGATACTGCTCCCATCCCACCAGTATTTGGGCCAGTATCTTCTTCTCCTATTCTTTTGTAATCTTTTGCCTGTGGAAGAATTTTATAGTTTTTTCCATCTGTTATTGCAAATACTGAAACTTCAATTCCATCAAGGAACTCTTCTACTAAAACATTCTTACTTGCCTCACCAAATTTTTCTTTAATTATCATGTTTGATAATTCCTTTTTTGCTTCTTCTAAATCATCTAAAATCAATACTCCTTTTCCAGCTGCAAGACCGTCAGCCTTTAGAACATATGGTGAAGATATGTTTTCTAGAAATTTGAATCCTTTTTCAAGGGTATCTTTATTAAATGTTTCTGATTTTCCACATGGAATATTATTTCTGAACATAAATTCTTTTGAAAAGTCTTTACTCCCCTCAAGCTTTGCTCCGCTTTTACCAGGACCAAAAATTTTAACTTTTTCTAAGTCATTATCTTCTTTAAAGAAATCAACTATTCCGTTAACAAGTGGTTCTTCAGGACCTACTATTACAAGGTCTATACTTTTTTCCAGAACGTAATCTTTAACTTCCTTAAAATTATTAATATTTAAAGGGACATTAATTCCTTCAATACTAGTGCCACCGTTACCAGGTGCTATATATAGATTGTCAGATAATTTACTTTTAGATATTTTCCATGCAAGCGCATGTTCTCTACCACCAGATCCTAATATCATTATATTCATTCTCAAAATTATAATTTAATTATAATAAAATTGATTTAATTTTAAGTAAATGAAAAAAGTAGCAATCAGTGGTTATTTTGATCCAATTCATGTTGGACACTTAGAGTATATAGAGCTCTCTAAGAAATTGGGAGATTATCTAATTGTTATAGTAAATAATAACCATCAGTGTAAGTTAAAAAAAGGTAAACCTTTTATGGACGAGAAAGATAGGATGAAAATAATATCTGCTTTAGAGTATGTAGATGAGGTATTTCTTTCAGTTGATAATGACAAAACTGTATGTAAAAGTTTAGAGAAAATAAAACCAGATATATTTACAAATGGAGGAGATAGATATAATGAGGAAATTCCAGAGGCTGCAGTATGTAGAAAATATGACATTGAATTATTAGATGGAATCGGTAAGAAAATAAGAAGTAGCTCTGATCTTACTGGTTTAAAATCAATTTAATTTCTTTGTCTAATTAATTCATAAAGAATAACCGAAGAACTCGAAGACACATTTAACGACTCTATTTCACCTTTCATAGGAATTTTTGCCCTTATATCACTTATTTCAATCAAGTTCTGAGAAATACCATCTTTCTCTGAACCTAATATTATACATACTGGACAGTTGAAGTCAATAGAGTAAATACTTTCGTCACATTTCTCTGTACATGAAATGATTTTTAGACCACTTTCCTTTAGTTGATTTACAACATTTTTTAGGCTTTTTTCTTTACAAACTGAAACATAGTTTAATGCTCCAGCTGATGCTTTTACCGCCTCACTAGTGATAAGTGCTGACTCTTTCTCTGGGATGACAATAGCATCAACACCTGTAGCTTCGGCTACTCTTGTAATTGCGCCAAAATTTCTGGTGTCTGTGACTCTGTCAAGAACTAATATTATAGGATCTTTACCTGATTCATAACAACGTTGAACTATCTCATTTAGAGGTTGGTATTTAATAGGAGAGATATAGCATATTATACCTTGGTGATTTTTTCTTGTAATCCTATTCAGCTTTTCTTTTGGAACAAATGATAAGTTTACCCTCTTATTATTTATTGATTTTTTTATTTCATCAAAAACATCTTTAGATAAATTTTTTTGAATAAATATTTTTTCAATTGTCTTGCCAGATTTTATAGCTTCAAGCACTGGCCTTGCTCCAAATATTATGTCTTGATTCTTCATATCTATTCTATTTTAGAAGTAATATTTTACGAAGTAAATCAAAATTTTTATAATTCTTGGGTAAACCTTTTCTTTTATAATCAACTATAAATTTCATTTCATCTGAATCTACTTTATGTTTTGAAATCAATTTATTAATGAATGATTCAGAAGCTTCTTCACCTTTAATTATTTTTATTGCCTCATAGCCTAGAATATGAATTGCACTACTATTATTTATATTCTCTTCACTGTATTTGATAATATTTGAAAGGTAACTTTTTGATGATGAATCGCCTAGATTTTCCCTGCAGTAAAATATCAGGTAGTCTTGGATCCTCTCGTCTGGATTATATGGTTTTCCAACTCCTAGATTTTCAGGCCACATTTTAGATTTATCAAGTATTTCTATGGCTTCTTTATAATTTCTAGAAATTATTTTTTCTATAGCTAATCCAAAATATGCATTTGTATATAGTTCTCTACCTTCACCCGCATGTTCATATGGTAAAATATGTAAATTATCTAATACTGAAATTGCTGATGAATAGCTTTCTAGTTTTACTAATGTCTTAACATAATCCATTCCAATAATGTAATTGGTTTTATCATTATTAAATGCTTTTTTTAATATGTCATGAGATAAATTATATTTCTTAGAATCGAAATAATAATTTGAGAGTGCCTTAGATATTCTCCAATTTTTATCATTTAACTTATATGCTTTTTTGAAATCATTTATTGGATCAATATCTAATTTTTCTAACATCAGCCCTCTTATTAGATAAAATATAGGGTTATTTGATTTTTCTCCAATACTAGACAATAAACTTTGCGACTCTTCATGTCTTCCTTTACCCCATAAATTAAGAGAAAGAAGGTAGTCAACCTTCCAATTCGGATATATATCTTTAGCCCATGATAAAATTTTAATTGACTCTCTTCTAAAAGGAAATGAGAAATTAACTTTAGAAGTTCTAAATATATTTACTAATTCTTTTTTATCATCATTTAAGTAAGCTTTCCAGATATTATTTATTAAATCATCTGGTCCAATATCTAATATAGTGATTGCCTCTTCTACTAATCCTCTGTTATAATAACTTATTGCCAATTCTAGGTAAGTCTGATATGATAGCTCTGACTGGTGTGAGTTTATAAAATCTATTTTATTTTCTTCATTAGTGGATGAGAGAAATTCTTCAAATGAGATTATATGGTGAATTGGGTCTATTTTTTCAATATTTTGTATAGCTAACTTATGTTCTTCTTTATTTTTAAGATATCTATTACATATAACTATAATTTCTAGCGAGGGTATATTATTAGTATTATACTCAAGAGATCTTTTAGCATAAGCTAAAGCTTTTTCATAATTTTTTTCTCTAAGAAATATATCAGCTATTTGAGAGTAAGCATTAGATCTATAATTTATTGATCTTGCCGCCCAACCCAATGCTTCTTTACTATTCAAATTATCATTTAATTCTTTATAAATAATGCCTGCGATATAGTTTAGTGAAGGATGGTATGTATCTAATTTTAAACCTTTTTTTACTATATCAAGTCCTAGGTCAAATTTTCCCATCTTAAAATAAAGTTCACCCAAGAGAGATCTGGCCTCAAGATTGTAACTATCTTCAGCTACTATTATATTAAGTTTTTTAATTGCATTTTTATATTCACGGTAAGCAACATCTTCCTTAGCCTGCTGAAAAAGCTTTTGTTCTGTATTTTGAGATTTAGATATTTCGTCAGTTGAAAATGATCGGTCAATATTTTTTTTTAATTTTTCAGAGTTATAGCTGATCTCTAACTCATCAATATTAATACTAAAATCTTTACTTTCATCTAAAAATATTTTTGAGGAAAATACATCCATTGGACTTAGATTTATAACCTCTTCATGATAAATCTCACCATCTACAAAAACTTTAAGTAAAGAATTTGTCTTGATGAAAGGATTTAATTTTATAGTAATACTATCATTATTTCTGATAGTATTTAATGCTCCAAATTCTGAAGCATCACTTAGGCCATCAGTTTGTTTAAGTGGAAACCATGCCTCTTTCCATCTGTCTACCCTGTGAGGTTCAAAACTTACATTTGATATTGGGTTTTGATCTTCAGTAGGAGAATATTGAACAAATAATCTTCCAGCCTGAAACTCAATATATTGTCCGTCATCGTCAGTTAATAAGTCTTCCCATATACCTCCAGCTCTAGACTGAGACCATAACCAAAGCTTCTGACCAGGAATATCTTCATAGTTTCCCCAATGACCGAATCCATAATTTGATTCATGATAATAACCCCCAAAAAAGTCATTATATTCCCCTACAATATGATAAGATTTACTTGGGCCAAAGTCATTGTTCTTATATTTTGATAGATCTCTTCCTTCATCATCAATTGGCCAACTTTTAACATTTCCATTATGTTCTAAGTACATATCTCCAGGGGTATAAAAATCCAGATCAGCTTTAGCAGGTGCAGCAGCTGTCATCCAATTATAATATGACTGACTAGTGGGAGAGGGATTATACCATAATGCATCAGTAATAAATGAAGCCTTACCTTCATCTACTTTAATTTCAACCCTCCACTGAGTTCTTGAAGGCAGATCTATATTTCCAACAAAACACGAAACGCTACCATCATCATTTTTCTTAAAGACATAATCAACTGGAGTAGCAGTAGAAGGGTGATGTCCAATTATCCCAAAATTAAATTCTATCCCACCTGATGTCCATGGTCCTCTCATTGAAATATTTCTGAATTTCACCACTTCATTCTTATATATGAACTCTTCACCTGTTGATTTTTCAATTGCCCCCCAAACTTTCCCTCCAAGCTCAGGTGTTACCAAAACTTTTATATGTTCATTTTCCAGTTCAATCACCTTAAATTTTTTATCCGAAGAACTGAGGTTATACCCATCAAAAGAGAAATAAGGATAGATCTTATCGTTTGATATAAATATTGGGATAGGATTTGGATCGTTAAAACCGTATGTCTTAAGTTCTTGATCGTATTCTCTTATAGATGTCTGAGATAGAAGGTTTTGTGAAGAATACAATAAGGTGAAAAGAAAAATAATTTTTAATAATACATTCTTTTTTTTTACATCCATTTGAAAATATACTAAATATTTCATAACTAATTTTCATTCATTTGATCATAATGATTATTTAGAAATGATTTCATATTAATTTTACATTATGTCGATTTTTACAACTGAAATAACTTCAGATAAAATTCCGTCGGATAATCCTTTACATCATAGGCTCCTTAGTGCTTATTTTTTTGCAGAGAACTATATAAAGGGAGACGTTATGGAGCTAGGATGCGGTGAGGGTAGAGGTATTAATAATATATTAAAAAAGTCAAGATCATACACTGCGGTAGACAAGATAACTGAAGCCATTAATATTCTATCAGATAAATATCCAGAACAAAAGTTTTTTAGCACATCTTTTCCCCCTCTAAAAAATATTAAAAGTAATTCTTTTGATAGTGTTGTATCTTTTCAGGTAATAGAACATATTCAAGATGATGATTTATTTATAAGTGAAATATACCGTATACTTAGGCCTGGAGGGATTGCATTGCTAACCACTCCAAATATAAAGATGACACTTACAAGAAATCCTTGGCATATTAGGGAATATACATCTGAAGAATTAGTTGCCTTAGCTTCAAAGCACTTCTCTAATATAGAGATAAAGGGAGTTTCTGGAAACAAGAAAGTAAAGCAATATTATATGGATAATGTAAAATCTGTAGAGAAATTTAAAAGACTAGATATTTTTAATTTAGAAAAGAATCTCCCAAATTTTCTTTATAAGATTCCGTATGAGGTATTAAATAGGTTTAATAGGGATAGTTTGAAAAAAAATGACTCAGGCTTAGTGTCATCAATTGTATCATCAGACTACATCTTATCAGATGACAAGCCTGATAATTTAGATTTATTTTTAATTTTAAAAAAATAATATGAAAAGGACATATTTATTTTTCACTCTTTTAATTTTTTTGTCTAGTTGTATATCTCAAAAGAAAATATCAAAGACCAATACAGTTAATTCTGTTATAGGAAATGCAAGGACATATATTGGAACTCCTTACAAGTGGGGTGGAAATGATAAAAAGGGGATAGACTGTTCTGGGCTTCTAGTTAGATCTTTTGAGTCAGTTGGGATGAAGCTTCCTAGGACTACTTCTCAGCAAATAGATTTAGGAAAGAAAGTTTCTTTAAAAAAATCAAAGGAAGGAGACCTGGTCTTTTTTGCATTCGGTAAGAGCAAGAGAAAGGTCACACATGTGGGATTAGTATCCAATAGAAAAAACAATTCTGATATTAAATTCATTCATGCATCATCCTCAAAAGGAGTCATAGAGACTCAGTTAATTAGGGATTATTATTTAAATAGGATAAGAAAGATCAAGAGAGTTTTTTAATCTTTATTTTTTGTTAATAGACATATTTAATATAATTTGAAAAAAATATAAACTATGAAAAATTTACTACTAATTATTATTTTGAGCATTTCACAAATTCTTTCTGCTCAGGATAAAGAAAAAAAGAAAAAATCAATAAATGATCTAACAAAATCAAGTCAGAAAATTGATGGTTTATTTACAATATTTCAAGACTCGACATCAGGAGAACTAAAGATGTTAGTTAAAGAAGAGCAGTTAAATAAGGATTTTATTTATTTTTCTCAAATTGCTGACGGTGTTACTGAAGCAGGAAGCTTTAGGGGTGCTTACGGTTCTGATGTTATTTTTCATATTAAGAAATATTATAATAAAATTGAGTTTGTTGCACCTAATACAAATTTTTATTTTGATCCAAAAAACCCTCTCTCAAGATCTCAAGAGGCAAATACAAGTCATGCTATAATTTCTAGCAATAAAATTTTAGCAGAAGAAGAAGGCAAGTTTTTAATAAATGTTAACGCTCTATTTCTTTCTGAGACACTAAGTAGAGTTAAGCCGCCTAAAAGACCTGGCTCTTCTTCAAATAGATTTAGTTTAGGGAGTTTTGATAAAGCTAAGTCTAAGGTTAGGGAGATTAATAATTATCCAGAAAATACAAATCTAAAGACAGAGTATGTGTACAAAAACCCTAATTTTCTAAATGGAGGTTCTGAGGCAGTTACAGATGCTAGATATGTTTCTATACAGGTATTTCATTCTATGATGAGTATGCCTGAGGAAGGGTATGAAATCAGACATGATGATCCTAGAGTTGGATATTTTCTAACTTTTGTTAATGATATGACAGAGACAGGAACAACAAATTATAGGGATATGGTAAACAGGTGGAGGCTAGTGAAGAAAAATCCCGACCTAGAAATTTCAGAACCAGTAAAGCCAATTACATGGTGGATAGAAAATTCAACTCCGCACGAGTGGAGAGAAACTATAAAGGATGGAGTTCTTGCTTGGAACGAGGCATTCGAGAAAGCTGGATTCAAAAATGCATTGGAAGTAAAAGTTCAGCCTGATGATGCTGATTGGGATGCTGGCGATATAAGGTATAATGTTCTTAGGTGGACATCATCACCTAATCCGCCTTTCGGTGGTTATGGACCAAGTATGACCAATCCGAGAACGGGAGAAATTATTGGTGCTGATATAATGTTGGAGTTTGTACACTTTACAAATAGAGTGTTTTATAATAAATTAGTTGGAGATGCATCTCAGAATATGGACTTAGAGAATGAGAAAAACTTCTCAGATCACGATCATAAGCTTTATTGTTCAATGGGTCATTTGATGCATGAAAATTTATTATTTGGTAGGACATTTCTTGAGATGATTGATGCTTCTGACTATGACCTCGATAGAATTGAGAAAGAGGGGTTAAAGTCTTTAATTATGCACGAAGTAGGTCACACTCTTGGTCTAAACCATAACATGAAAGCAAGTCAGCTATTTACTCCTTCAGAACTTTATGATGCAGATTTTATTGAAGGAAAGGCTCTTACTGGTTCTGTAATGGATTATGCTGGAATTAACCTTACCATGGACAAAGCTGCTCAAGGACAGTACTATGATATGGCCCTTGGTCCTTATGATATATGGGCAGTTGAGTTTGGATATAAACCTTTTGATAGTGACTCTGATAGAGAAGCAATTCTCTCAAGGTCAACTGAACCAGAACTAATTTTTGGGAATGATGCTGACGACATGAGATCACCAGGTAAAGCTATTGACCCAAGAGTAATGACTGGAGACTTGTCTAATGACCAGATAACTTATTCAGTTGATAGGTTTAAACTTGTAAATAAGATGATGGGTGATATAGTTTCAAAATTTAGTGTAGAGGGAAATACATATGAAGATTTAAGAAGAGCTTACTATACTCTAAACTCTCAGGCCGCAAGGGCAGGAGACGTAATATCTAGATTTATTGGTGGAGTTTATGTGGATAGGTCAAATATTGGACAGCAAGGAGGTCAGAATCCATACACTCCAGTCAGTTATGCTGATCAGAAAAGAGCTATGAATGCTCTTAATACATATGTATTTGCTCCTAATGCTTATAAAGCACCTGATGGAATATATAATTTACTTGCAAGACAAAGGAGAGGTTTCGAATTCTTTTCCGGTCCTGAAGATCCAAAGATTCACGATCAAGTTCTTAGCTATCAGACTAGAGTATTGGCACATATAATGCATCCAAATACACTGCAGAGAATGATTGACTCTGAATTGTATGGAAATCAGTATTCACTGTCTCAGTTTATGGAGGATTTAAATAATGCAATGTTCAAAGAAGATATCTCTTCTGATGTGAACTCATTTAGACAGAATTTACAGGCAGTATATGTTACTAGGTTGATAGAAATGCTTAATGGAAAGTCATCAGGAAGATTTAAGGTGCCTGCCAAGTCAATGGCTATCTATAACCTAGAAGAAATCTCGAAGTGGTTAAAGAAACCAGCTGGAAATACAGCTTCAGTTGCTCATAGAAATCATTTAAAGCACTTAATTACTAATGCTTTAAGCGAGATTTAATTTTATTATAATTACCTCTTTACCTTGCTTTGGGGCCATAGCTCAGCTGGCTAGAGTGCTTGACTGGCAGTCAAGAGGTCGAGGGT
>CAZGPH010000007.1:44551-48543 GCA_964527965.1 uncultured Marinoscillum sp. | reverse complement strand
CATATGATGCAAAAGAAAATACAGTTATTAAAATAATATTAAATATAGTTTTCATAATTATTTGTTTAAAATTTATTCTTGTAATGCAATTGGAGGAGAACTTAACTCAGGCAAGAACCTTACGAGTTCTGTTTGTGCTCCCCACATTTCTAAGCTTTCTCTCAAAAGCTGAATATCAGTGTCCCAAGCATTATTACCGTAAATTTCATCGTATGTATCTGAAACTCTTCCCATCATTTGCCTAAAATTTCCATAATGTTCTAAATTTCTGAAATTAAAAGATACCCTAACGTGTCCCTGAGGACCACCTCCACCAGAAGACCATACATTTAATGATAAATCTTCACCAGATTCTTTAAGTGCATTAGCAATATTTCTTCTAAACTTCCAGAAGTGATCTCTATTTGCACCTACTACATAGTCTATATTAAAACCAATAGTATTCTCGCCAGGTTTAGCAACATCGTGACTTGCGTTGTCTCTTCTAACATAATATTCTCTACCACTAGAGCTAGCTATTAATGGATCTACATTTTCCATCCAATAATCTAACTCTTTAGAAGAAACAGGACTATTATCAAAGTCAGCCCATGTTGGTCCAACTCCAGCTCTTGCATAACCTCCTTGATTTGAACCAGCAATAACTTCCCAAGTATATAACTGGAAAGCATCAGCTCCTTGATTATACTTTTTAGTTTTATCTTTAATTGCGTCAGATAATTCAGATCCCTTTCCTTTAACAGGAGTATGGTAATCAACCCATACTACCATAGATTGGGAATATGTACTAAAAGAAACTAAAATAATTAATAGAGTAAATAATAGATTTTTCATTTATTGTACATTATAAAATTTAACAGGAGATCCGGTAACAACGTGTAAAACATCCGAATATGCTCTAGTAGATGAAATAAATTCTTGAAAAGCTTTTGTGGTAATAAATTCATTTCTTGCTTCTAACCACTCAGCCATATTTGGAGCTCTAACTATAACTTCGTGAGTTACACCTGGCTCTCCACCTGCTAAAACTTCATGGAGTTCTAAAACTCCTACTCTGTCAGAAGCATCAAATGCTTTTTTCATCTTAGTGAATGCAGCACCATAACTTGCAGGATCTTCAACTTTAACAAGATAAACTGTAGAAAACTGTAAATCAAATCCAGCTGGATCAGCAACAAGAGATTGACCAAGAACAGAAGCTTCTTGTACAACATTTTCATTCCATGTCTCCCATATACCTGCAGTATTCATAAATTTTGCATTTGCAAACTTTTCAAAATTTTCCTGGAGTTCAGCTGCATTATCTGAAAACCAACATATTTGATGAGTAGCTGCAAACTCAGAGCTTGCATGATCAAACTGGAAAATAGCATTAGCTGACATAGATTTACCTACGTCTGTTTGCATAAAATCATCCCATACGCTTGTAAAAGCGGCAGGGTTATCAATAATAACATTAGAACATTGCCATGTTATTTGTTGTGAATAGGATTGAAAGGAAAAAAATACTCCCATCAAAACCATTAATACATTTTTCATATATATTAAGTTTTAAATTAAAAAAAATCACTTATTATAAAGTGAGAATAATATCATATTGGGATTATGCCAAAATAGAAATAACAAAAATTATATTCTGGATTAGAATTAAATAAGAATTTAAATTTTGGACTATTAATATAATTCAAAAATTTTTAGAAAAAAACTATTTAGATTAATTCTAAATAAAATTAGTGTTAATTAATAGTTAGAAATCAAATTTTATGCCTTGAGCTAATGGAAGATCATCTGAATAGTTGATTGTGTTTGTTTGTCTTCTCATGTATGCCTTCCAAGAATCTGATCCAGACTCTCTCCCACCACCAGTTTCTTTCTCACCACCGAAAGCACCACCAATTTCAGCACCTGAAGTTCCGATATTTACATTTGCAATTCCACAATCAGATCCTGCTGAAGATAAAAATTCTTCAGCCTCAGATATTTTTGTAGTCATTATAGAAGATGAGAGTCCCTGAGGAACATCATTTTGAATATTGATAGCTTCTTGAAGATTTTTGTATTTAATTAAATATAATATTGGCGCAAATGTTTCAGACTGGACTGTCTTGAACTTATTATTTACTTCAAAAATTGCGGGTGTAACATAACAACCTGACTGATAATTATCCCCTTTCAAAACCTTCCCATCTATAAGAGTTTTACCTCCTTCATTCTTAATATTTTCAATAGCATTTTCATACATTCTAACTGCATCCGTATCTATCAATGGACCCATATGATTATTTTCGTCAAGAGGGTCGCCAATTTTAATCTGATCATAAGCCTTGATAAGTAGATCTTTGAAATTATCATATACTGACTCATGGATAATTAACCTTCTAGTTGTTGTACATCTCTGACCAGCAGTACCAACAGCACCAAAAACAGCACCTCTAATTGCAATATCCATATTAGCATGCTCAGAAATAATCATTGCATTATTTCCTCCTAATTCAAGAAGAGTCTTCCCTAATCTCTTACCAACCACCTCAGCAACTGATTTACCCATTCTGGTCGAGCCTGTAGCTGAGACAAGTACTACTCTTGAATCAGAGGCTATTGTCTTTCCAAGTATCTGATTTTCACAGTCTGTTACTAAATTAAGTACACCTTCAATTTTATTATCTTCAAGAACCTTACTTATTATATTATGAGTAGCAATTGCAGAAAGAGGAGTCTTTTCTGATGGCTTCCATACGCATACATTACCACATACCATTGCTATCATTGCATTCCAACTCCAAACTGCAACTGGAAAATTAAAAGCTGAAATTATTCCCACTACACCTAAAGGATGCCATTGTTCATACATCCTATGATCTGGCCTCTCTGAATGCATTGTTAATCCATAGAGCTGACGAGATAATCCGACAGCAAAGTCACATATATCTATCATCTCCTGAACTTCACCTAAACCTTCCTGCAAAGACTTTCCCATTTCATAAGAAACTAGTTGACCTAAAGGTTCCTTTTTTAATCTTAACTCGTTACCTATTTGTCTAACTATCTCACCCCGATTAGGAGCTGGAACTTTCCTCCATGATTTAAATGCCTCCTGAGCTGAAGATATTATTTCCTCATATATCGAATCATCACTTTCAATTACAGAAGAAATTATTTTTCCATCAACTGGAGATGATACTTTTCTAGTTTTACCTTTGGACTTTATCCAATTAGCTCCAGTACAAGAACCTTGATTTATATCTTCTAGCCCTAGTTCTTTTAAAAATTTTGATTTATCAACCATTAATTTTGAATTACAAAATCTGAATCAGACACTTGTGGATTAACTGATATATTAAGAATATTAAAATCTAGACTCTGCGGCCCAATTGGCATAGTTATTTTATGAGCAAATAAAATACCATCAACTTCCTTATAGTCATCATAATATGTAACCTGAGGTATTTTTGATCCATCAGGCATATCTGCAATCGTGGTAGACTTTACTTTAAGTCCAGTCTCTGAGTCAAAAGCTATATAGGTATCATTAGAACTTTGAAGTACATATAACGTCCTACCATCCTCTTTTTCAATAGAACTGAATTTAACATCATCACTTGTAAGCATACCTATTTCAGAAATTGGTTGTGTAGAATTAGCCATATAACTGAGTTCATCATCAGGGATTTCTATATCCATACCCTGTTGAGTGAGAGATCCTTTTTCTCCATCAAATACCATCTTCATCATAGTGTTACCCATCATCATCATCATAAACACCTGTTTGTTCGGTTTTGCCTGAATACTTACCATCTGAAGCTTCATGCCTTGCACCTCTGCCTCAGCTAAAGTACTCACCGCATTAACTTCATTCACCTTATCTTTACCACCAATTGCCTCTAAGTATTTATTTATGACAGATTCTACAGAGATATCAGAAGGAGTTGAATAATCTGGTTTTGATACGGGTTCTCCTTTCTTATCAAAATATTTAACGTCATAAGGGAGAT
>CAZGPH010000007.1:0-44451 GCA_964527965.1 uncultured Marinoscillum sp. | reverse complement strand
GGTTTTGATACGGGTTCTCCTTTCTTATCAAAATATTTAACGTCATAAGGGAGATCTTCTAAATTTGATAAAATTTCAGCGCCTTTACCTACAACAACTATTCTTAATTTATCTCTTTTAAAATATTTATTAGAGACTCTTTTAATATCATCTATAGAAACTTTCTGAAAATTTTCAAGATAAGTTTCATAGAAATTTTCAGGTAGATTGAACTTATCAATATTTCTAGCAAAATTAGCAATTGTTGATGGCTGTTCTGTTGACATGATAAACCCACCAACAAATTTTTCTTTTACTGATGAAAGTTTTTCCTCAGTCACATTTTCATCAATCATAGTTTCGATTTCTTTGATTATCTCAACAATAGAACTATCTGTAACTTCATTTCTTACACTAGTTGAGGCAGAAAACCTACCAACATACCTACTAGTTTCAACCCCAGAGTAGGCACCGTATGTAAATCCTTTATCCTCACGAAGATTCAAATATAATTTACCACCTGATCCACCAAATATTTGGTTTGCTAACCTTAAAGGAAAATAGTCTGGATCTGACATTGAAATATTAATAATATTTCCGACAGAAATTTCAGATTGAACAGCATTCGACATATCAACGAAGTTTATTTCTGGTTTTTCAAGATCACTTACAACTGGCATAGTATACTTTGGTAACTTACCCTTTTTCCAATCTCCGAAAAGCTTTTCAACCAAAGACTTTATTTCCTCATAATTAACATCACCAACAATAGTTAAATAAGCATTATTTGGTTTTGCATAGGTCTCGTAATATTTTTTTACATCTTTCAATGATATATTATTAACTGATTCCTCTGTAGCAAATTCGCCAAATGGATGGTTTGACCCAAAAAATAATTTTTCTCCAAGTATTGATGCCATATCAGGAACACTATTCTGAGATGATTTGATACCGTCAATTAAAATATTCTTTTCTTTTTCAAAGTCTTCTACCGTAAAGACAGGATTTTTAAGCCCGTCTGACATCATCTCTAGAACTCTTGGAAAGTACCTTTTTAATGAAGAGGCAAATCCTCCACCTGCAGAGAGAGATAGTGACGCTCCCATGTAATCTATCTCCTCATTATAATCATCTTTACTCTGTGTTGTTGTCCCATTACCCATCAAAGAACTGACCAAACTTGCAACTCCTTTTATGTCACCTTGATAATCAGGATAATTGTCAATATCTAAATTAGCATATGCACGAGGTAATTTAGAATTCTCAACTATAATAACTTTTAAGCCATTTTTTAATGAAAACATCTTCGGCTTCCCAAGATTAATAACCGGCGGAGGTCCTGAAATGGGAGGATTGCTCCTGTCAACTTGAGATATTAAAGTTGAGTTTATAAAAAGTGTTGTTAATAATAATAAAACTAATTTCTTCATCTTTATAATTTTAAACTATTCTGATTCCTTAGGTAAATAATCAATTAATACCCTATTTTCTTTATTTAAATATTTATTGGCAACTTCTCTTATCTCATCTCTAGTTATAGATTTATAAATATCAATTGTTGTATTTATTAAATTTGTATTGCCATAAAGCATATAATTTCTAGCAAGTGAATTAGCAATACCAGCCATTGAAGAGTTGGAGTTTACAAAATTATTTTCAAAAATATTTTGAAGTTTTTCGTATTCTCTCTCTGTAATTAAATCTTTTTTTAATTTTTCTATTTCTTCATCAATATTATCATATAAAGTTGTAAGCTTATTGTCGCCCACAGGTAGAGATAATATTATGTAAGCACTATAATCTTCTAATGATAAATTTACAGCTTGAACTTGAAGCGATATTTTTTTATCATCAACCATTTTTTTATATAATCTAGAACTCTTTCCATCACTAAGTATTGAAGAAATCATATCTAAAACGTATGCTTCTCTATCTTTCATCGAAGGTGTTCTAAATGATACTAGACCCATTGGTATTTGAATATTAGGGTCATAAAATTTTCTTTTTAACTCCCCATTAAGTGGATCTTCTTTAATGTTAACTCTTGGGACATCATTTCCTCTTGGGATAGGTCCAAAATAATCTGATATTTTCTTTTTGATATCCTCCATATCAAAGTTCCCAGCAACTACTAAAACAGCATTATTAGGAACATAAAATTTATTTTTAAATTCAAGAAATTCGTCAAGAGTTGCAGCATCTAAATGGTCCATTGATCCAATTGTAGTCCATCTATATGGATGCTTTACAAATAAACCTTTTGTAATTTCTTCAAGAAGTTGACCATAGGGTGCATTATCTACTCTTAATCTTTTTTCCTCCTTTACTACCTCATTCTGAGTATCAACACCAATTTGATTTATAACAGGATGAAGTAATCTCTCAGACTCAATCCATAGCCCTAAGTCTACTTTATTTGATGGCAGAAGCTCATAATAATATGTTCTATCCTGATTTGTATTAGCGTTATAGGAACCACCATTTTTTTCAATAATTTTATCCATCTCACCCCTCGGTATATTCTTTGAACCCTCAAATAAAAGGTGTTCAAAAAAATGAGCGAAACCAGTTCTCTCTGGATTTTCGTCCTTAGCGCCAACATGATACATTACTGATGTTACAGCAATAGGAACGGTATTATCTTGATGTAATATGACGTGCATCCCATTATCTAAATCATATTCTGTGAACTTCACATTTTGAGAAAAAGATATAAAAGGGAAAAGAATAAGTAGTAATTTGATTATCGTTTTCATTGTTCTTGAATCAATTATTTTAACAATTAGAAATACGAATTTAGATAAATTTTAGGAATCGATCTATAATATTTTTAAAGCAAAGATGATTATATCTATTTAAGCTTATTAAGGGATATCTGTTTTTGAGATTTTGATTTAAATCTATATTCAGAATTTTTAGAATTACACGAATGTTTTGTTTTTCTATTGTCAATCCTTTTTCTCCATCTTACGAAAGATGATTTTTTTAGATTTTTCCTCATCACAGATATTATTTCGCTCTCAGATAAATCAAATTGTTTCTTTATAGCGTCAAAAGGAGTCCTGTCTTCCCAACACATTTGAATTATTCTATCAACCTCGGAGTCACTAAACTTTTTCATAATATATATATAAAATAAAAACTAACTTCATTGACCATAGTATTGTTCTTAACCAATTATAATTTATCAACTTAACTACAATTTCTTTTTCATAATTTAATGAAAGTTTGTTGTGCAATGGTACCATTATAATAAAAGTTGAAAGCCATATGGATAATAAGATTATTAAACTTTTTATTAATAAAAAATCATTTAGTATATATGAAATATAAACTAGAGAAAATAACTCAAAAATCATAAAAGGGATAACTATAAAAGATATCCTATTTACATATTTATTATGAAAATGATAAAATTTATGTTCACTAACACTTAGGAAAGATGGGTAAGTGATAAATTGTGTAACTAAGATTATACCTAAAAGCACACTATTGCTAATAAATTGAATCAGAAAATAAAATTTCATAGAAAGAGGTAGATGATAAAAATGATTAGATAAATAATAAGATATACTCTATATTGATTTCTAGATTTTATATAATTATTATCTGAAGGATAAATATTTGAGACCAATCCAATTATCTCTTTAGTAAATAGAGGTTTAATATTAATTTTCCAATCTTCAGTTTTATAAACAATTTTTCTAAATTTACTCCTAAAATAAGTACTTGGAATACCCCAAATTAATAATAGAATGAAAAAAAAATCTTTATCGAACATTTTAAATATTAAAAACTTAATAGCTATTGTACTCTTTTTAGCTATCAATAGTTGTAGTTCAAATAAAAAAAATGAAATAGACTGTGATTTTAGTCACCCAAGAAACTGCGAAGACTTCATCTCAAAGGTAGTTTATGACAAAGGAAGTATCCTCCCAGCAGATGGAATAGTATTCTTAAAAAATTGGACATACTATTTAACTTATTTTGATAATAACACTAATCAGATAGAAGAAAAATATATTAAGATGAATTGTAACTGTGAATTAATATATTTTGGTGATGATAGTCCAATAATTAGTAACTCATTAAATTAAACCAATAATTATATCCTGCGTATAGGGAATATGTTTGGTTTATTTAAATCTAAAAAAGAGAAGCTTCTAGCAAAGTATAATAGGTTATTAAAAGAATCATATGAGCTTTCTAACGTAAGCAGAAAAGATAGTGATTCAAAGCTAGCAGAAGCAAACAAAATTCTTTCAGAAATCGAAAATCTAGACTAGTTAATGGATTTTTCTCCTAATTTATCCCCAAAAGAAATAATAAGATTAGGTTCTTTTGGAGGGATCTACTTCTATGATGAGGAAGGTAAAATAGATATAAATTTTAAAGAATTTCCTACGGATTGGTTTGATGGATTAGATGAATCTTTTTACTTATCTAAAAAGTATAATAAAAAAATTAATTTTTTTAAAATCAAGTCTGGATTAAGTCAAGAAGAATGGGAGGAAAAAGGCTGGATAAATAAACAAGATCCCAGAGGCTGGTTTCAATGGTATTGTAGATATTATGTAGGTAGAAGGACAGATGATGATGAACGACAGATTAAAAGGTGGAATAATTTTTGTGGGAAAAAGGGAAGATGGAGAAATTATATTTACTCTAAAATAAATAAAAGAAGAACATCTATAGATGATATATCTTTCTCTCTAGCTGTAAGACAATCACTATTACATTGGGGATATATGATAAATAATGGAGATTTTGATATGTGGAAAGAACATAATAGTTTCTAAAAACTATACTTGAATTGAAGGTAATATCCTTCAAGGATATTTTTAAAATCACCGAAGTTATCTAAATAAAAAATTTGTCCTATAAGGCCCGCATCTATTCTCGAGTTAATATCATAATTTATACTTGGAGATATGTATAATAATTTAATTCCTTGTCCATATAATATACTAAGAGAAACATTTATTGGCGGAGAGACAGGTTTTGAGATTTGAAGTAAATAGGAATGTTTTGAAGGCATTAAGTTTTTAGGAGATAATACATTATTATTAATATTCACTAAACTTAAAAAATTAGACTCAGTAAATCCATTAGAGTTATATAAGTATGAGCCCAAAAAATAAAACCCATTTTTAAGTGAATAATCTAATGAGGAAGATAAACTTAAAGAATTCTTATAATTATTTTTATCAATAAAGTAAGATATCTCTCCTTTAAATCCTGCATTTTTAATATTTCCTGCCCAACCACCTCCAATAACTACATCTTCAAAATAATTAGCTCCTAAAAATTGAAAATCATAACCAAAGGAGTTTATTTTATATATACCCGCAAGAACATTTCCATTTCTTTTACTGGGCATATATACTAATTCGAAACTAGAAAGATTATCTCCTGTATATAAAAACCTTATTACATCTGATCCAGGTCTTTCTATATAATCAAAGTCTATAAAATTATAAGCATTAAAAAGATCATTATTATTCCAAATAGTATTAACTCCCCAATTTACTCTCTGCCTTCCAATACTTAATTCTATTTTTTCTTTTTGATATTTTAACCAAAGTCTATCGATCATAGAGTTAAATACAAAATTAGATTCTCTGACAGCATAAAAAGCCATATTTACTAAACCCTCATCCCCCTGAATTGTGGGGACATCACCAAAATAAATTCTATTTCTTACTTCTAATCCTAAGGATAAATTATCACCAAAATAACCTCTCATATTTAACCTATTATGGAGGAGGTGATTAGTTTCTTTATCAAAAAAACTATAGTCAACATATGACGGAAGATATTTAACATATCCATTTAGAGAAAATGATGTCTTAGATGACTGAGATATTGAATTAAATGAGATTAATATCAATACTAAAAAAGAAATAAAACTATTTTTTCTTATCGCTGACAATCTTTCCATCTTCTAAAGTTATAACTCTTCTTGCTCTATTGATAACTCTCTGATCATGAGTTGAAAATATAAAAGTAATTTTTTCATTAACATTTAACTTACTCATTATATCTAAAAGGTTTGAGGTTGAAGATGTATCTAAATTTGCAGTAGGTTCATCTGCAAGAATAAATTTTGGTTTAGACGCTAGAGCCCTTGCTACAGCAACTCTCTGCTGTTGACCACCTGAAAGTTGAGAAGGCCTTCTGTTTCTCATCTCATACAAACCGACTTGGTTCAATAATTCATTTGTTCTCTCTACTCTATTCTTCTCTTCTGTACCTTGTAATAGCATTATCATCTCTATATTTTCTTTAGCAGATAATACTGGGATTAGGTTATATGCTTGAAAAACAAAACCAATATTTTTTAATCTATATTGAATGATATCACTACCAGATAAACTAGTTATATTTTCCCCTGAAATATATACTTCTCCAGATGTTGGTTTATCCAATCCTCCAACACAATTTAAAAATGTTGTTTTACCTGATCCGGATGGACCTACTACTGAGGTAAATTCACCTTCTTCAAATAAAGAACTTACTCTATTTACCGCTTTAACTTCAAATTTTCCTGGATTATATATTTTAGATAAGTTTTTTGTTTCAATCATAATTCAAATTTATATTGTTTTAGTTGCCTCTACAGGATTAATTTTTAAAGCTCTTAAAGAAGGAAAAATAGATGATATTATAGATATCATAAATACCATAATAGAAACTATAACATATTGTTCTTGTGGTACTTTAAGGTAGAGCCTGGTCCCTACACCAAAATTTTCTAGACCAGCTTCAACTATAGATAAATCTATACCTACAACAGAATAATATTCTACTATTAGATATGATGAGATAATACCAAATGGTAAAGCAATCATAGAAAGAAAAGTAGTTTCAAAACATATCATCAAAAATATTTTATAACGATTCATTCCAATTGACATCAACATTCCTATCTCTTTTTTTCTTTCAAGAATTGCCATTAGCATAGTATTAACTATACCAAAAGATAAACCTATCAAAATTATCATCATAAAAATATATAGAACAGCAGCAAGCATCTCATTTGCGTAGGCTAGATCCTTTGATATGTCATCCCAAGTCTCTACAATATTATTTTGACTCAATTGTATCAAGTCTTTTTTAACGCTACTTCTAAGTTCTATATCAGTGAGAAGGATTGGTATTTCATGAATCCCTGTAAAGGATGGTAAATTTTTTGTTATACTTAAATTTTTCACAAAAACATTTGACTCATCGTACCTCGAATTTCCAGACTTAAATATTCCTTCAACCCTATACAACAATGATGTTAATTCATTGAATTCATCTTGAAATGTAATTACAACTTTTGATTTTAAGTTTAAGTTTAACTTATCTGCTAACTTTTTTCCCACTAAGATTGTGTTATCTCTCTTGGAATTAAAATATTCACCTTCAATTAGTTTCTCATGAGTATTTGTTACTTTCTTTTCGGTTTCTGGGTTCACACCCTTTATTTGAATTCCATATGAACCATTAGAGTTAGATAACATTCCATTTAGGATAATTCTCTTAGTGTAAGAGACTACCCTTTCATCTTCATTTAGAGATTTTTCGAGATTATCAAGGTTGTTTATAGTATGTTTAATATTATAATCTTCTCTAAATAAATTATTATGAATTTGTACATGAGAAAGATATGTTTCAACTGCATTATTCATCCTTTCCTCATTTAATCCATATGACATAGCTATCATAATTATTCCTCCAAGTATTCCAAAAACAACTGATAGTATCACAACCAAACTCCTTAGTTTACTCCTCCATACATTTCTCCAAGAAATCTTTAATAATGTTATTATGTTCATGATTTCATTGATTTTACAGGATCCAATTTCATAATCTTAATTGCTGGATAAATAGAAATAATTAGGGAAAAAATAAAAATAACTAGAGCATGAGATAAAGGAATATCCCAAGAAATTGACATAGGCATTAGTGGTGAAAAACCCATCTCCTCAATCATATCATTAGCTCCATCTCCCATCAAATCAGCCATATTAATTGGATTCAAATAATAATAGTAGCTTATAGGGTAGGTAATTGATATTGCTATTACAACACCAATCATAGACAAAATAATTGTCTCGACTAGGATAATCCCGAAAAGCCTCATTCTACTCATTCCTATTGAAATTAATACACCAAACTCATATTTTCTTTCTTCGGTCATCATCAGGACTGTTCCAAACATACCAAACACAACGATTACATATAAAATAAAAGCCATAATAAGACCTCCTGCACTATCTGCAGTTATAGTTTGTTCTATTTCTGGAAGAGTTTGTTTCCATGTCATCACCTCAAAGTCATCTGAAAGAATTTGAGACAAATCATTTACAATTTTATCCTCATCATAATATTGTTTTTTACCAATAATTATATGTGTAGATATTTCATCTGATGAAACATAATTTCTTGCCGATTCTATACTCATAAAAACACCTAACTTATTAAGGTCTGGGTTTTTAAGGTCAATAATTCCTTTAATAGGAAATTTTCCTGCTGCCATCATGCCCCTATACCCCTGGCCATATAAAATTAAGGTGTCGTTTTCAACTACGTCAAAATATTTAGCAATCCCTTTTCCTATAATAACTTCATTTTCTCCTAAATCAAAAGACCCAGATACCATTTTTTTATTCCAATCTGTTATCTTTTGTTCCTCAGTAATATTAATACCATTAATGACTCCACCTTTTGTCTTATCTCCCATAGATATTAGAGAGAAGGTCTGAAGTCTTTGAACAATATTATCTACCCCTTCAACAGATTTTAAATCATCTATGAGAGTTTGATCAACCACCATAGAGTTATCTAAACTTTGATTATCCCAGAAACCATCAGCATGAATTTCAACATAGCCTGCATAAGATTCTACAACTGTTTCAATTAACTTATCATAAAAACCAAATTGGAGCGCTCTCATTAATACAATAAGTAAAAGGGCAGCGAAAATCGAGGAAATAGTAATTAAGCTTCTCTTCTTATTCCTAAAAATATTCCTTAAAGCAATTTTTAGTATCATCTTAAATTTTTCATATAACTAGGTAGAAAATACCTCTGACTAATATCAATATCAAAATTCCATTTAAGTCTTTCTATTATAGTCTTATTCCCTTCTTCATCTAGAGGAACATATTCTATGACTGCTGGCAATTTTTTATTACCAAAATCTTTTATTTGATTGGATGTCATTACACTAACCAGGTCTTCATATTCATCAAAAAATTGTGTTTTTAATTGCATATAATGCTCCTTATCAATCCACATAATAAGTTTACCCCAGACTACAGGCGCATCTTCGTTTGGTATAAGTTGAATTATCCAACAATCATAACCTTCAATATTTTCCTCACCAATTATAGTATTCTTATAATCATCCGAAATAGAAGATCTTTGGACTAGATCGTCATTAGTAAAATCTGTGCCCATCCAATTTTGCATCATCATAGAAGGTGGAAGTTTTATTGTCCTCTCTATTGAAGGGATATAATTCCAAACTTCATTTTCTCTCTTTAAAAAGACAGTACCCTTTTCTTTTACTGGAGTCATTACTACAGAAGAAAAGTAATCTTCTCCAATAGACCACCCTTTCATAGTCATCTCTTTCTTCCACTTAGGTCTCACAATAGTTATAGCCATCTCAACATAAGATGATTTTACTCCTCTTATTTTTTCTTCAGATTTTTTAAGAATACTTGTGGCATCTTGAGAATAAGATGAAATATTAAAAAAAATGAATAAAATGAATAAAAAGTTCCTCATAATACGTATATATATTTACATGAAAGTTATAGTAGCAAAGTATATTTTAATAATAATATCTTCAGTTTTTTATGTAATAGTTGGAATCAAGCATTTCACAGATCCTAATTATTTTTTAGCTATAGTTCCTCCTTTTCTTCCTTACCAACTTGAATTAGTATATGTAAGTGGTTTTTTTGAAATTCTATTTGGCATTATGATTCTAATACCAAAGTATAGGTACCTAGGATCTATTGGATTAATATTATTACTAGTAGCTGTCTTTCCTGCAAATATATATTTAGCTCTTAACGCACAAGCTCAAGAAGCTATAGGTGCAACTCAAGATATTGCGACTTGGAGACTGCCAGTTCAAGGGATATTTATTTGGGTAGCTTATTGGATCAGAAAATAATTATTCTCTTACTATCTCAAAACTTGTAGTATCACTTGCAAAAGCTGAAAATACTCCAAAAGCGTTAATGATATTTGAAGGTGGTTCATTTAATTCAGTTCCGTCTTGAACATCGCTTTCAAATAAACTGTAGTAGTCTTCATTTATTTTGTAAAGTGTAACCTTATATTTTCCATAATTTTTTAAACTCATACAAATCACATTATAATCATCTCCCCTAAGAGGTGCTGACTGTAATGAAAAGTTTGAAAAAAATTGACCGACTTGCCCAGGGATCTCATCACTAAATATTGGATCTTCACCTTCACCCACATACTTAATAGTTAAGTAATGGTATTCTTCGTCAGAATTATTCCATAGGACATTTGTCCTAGCACTTTGAAATAATTCAGATAATTTATTTGGAAGAGCTGGTGAAAGTACTAGGGATGGGATAACAATTTTATAATCTGACATCTTTAAACCTATAGGTTTAGTAGGGACCACTGTCTCTGCAGTTGCTTTTCTATCATCAACATTTACTTCTATTCCATATGTGTTTCCCGATATAATTTCTAAATCATCATCAGTAAAATAATTTCCTTCAATGCTATTATATTCTAAATTATATTCTGAACCATTTCCATATAACTTTACTTTTGCATTTCCTATATATGTGTCTATGCTATCTTCAGAGTTCCATAACTTAGTTTCTTTAATTCTCACATCATCAACTTTCTCACCTTGAAAAAGAAAAGCTTCAACAACAAAATTATCCTCTATAGGTATTTCATTATCACATGAAAATAAAATTATAGTCAAAAGTCCAAGTATCTTCTTCATCTTAAAAGGTTAATTTAAAAGAAATATTAGGAACAATTCCTAAATAAGATTTTGTCTGTCTTACATAAGGTCTCTGGTCAAAACTGTATTCATAATACCATACATTACGATTATTATATAAATTAAAAACAGAGAAGCCAATATCACCCTTTGTCTTTTCATTTATATTAAAAATATGATGGATTGATAGATCAAGTCTATGATAATCTGGAAGCAAAGAGCCATTTTTTGGACCAACACCTATAAAATTAAGATTGGAATCATCTAATAGTGTAATATTATAATTGTAGGATGGCTCAGTAAACGCCTTACCTGATCCATAGACAAAATTTATAGAAAAATTCCACCCATTTAATTCATAATTATTAAATATTTTAAATTCATTCTTTTGAGTATTAGGGGCTGGAAAAGGCTTTCCATAATTTAGCAAAGGGAAAATATTTTCAGCATCTAGATATGTATATGATACCCATCCAGTGTACTTGTCTACTTTTTTTTGAAGTAGAGTCTCAAAACCTTTTACAGTTCCATTTCCATTAAAAAATAATGAATTAAGATTAGTATTTTGAAATCTCAGTGAGAACTCCGTTATGTTTTTGATGTCTTTATAGAAAAATTCAGTATCAATAAGCCAAGAGTTATTTTCATATGATAAACCCGCAATGTAATGGGTAGACTCCCCTACATTTATATCATTATCATCTGAAAGAAGCCAAAAATCTCTAGACCTTGACGTCACATTCTCTCCAACAATTTGTTTTACAAATTGATTATGAATACCATATCCAAGCTTGACTTTTATATTTTTAAAAAATTCATAATCCAACTGAAATCTTGGAGAAAAATAATTTTTATTTGTTAACTCATAACGACTAGCTCTAATTCCAACCTTTAAATTTAAATTTTTAATTGATTTGAGATCATATGAAAGATACCCAGAATAAAGATCAGATGTTTGACGTGTATCAAGAATAGTGAGAGTATCATCTCTAACAAATAAATAATTCACATCGGAATTAGTATACTCAAATCCAAACTCGAACTTATTATTTTTACCTGATATTACCTCACCATCATATCTTGCGGTAAAATCTTGGACAGTATTATCTTGGTCAAGTATAACACTAAGATCAAATATCAAAGAATCATCAGGTATTATTGCCTGTACAAAGTATGAATCATCCTGATAATTATAATACTCAGAAAATGATACATTAAAACTGTTATAAAATCTAGGGTTCCATTGCCTTGACCACTTAAATGAATAACCACTATTCCCCCACCTAGAAATTCTATCTAAGTCTCCATTAATTTCAATCCTATCAATTCCTCCAAAATTAGGGTACTGATATCTTTTAGTATCACTAGTCTCTTTAAGGTCATCTTGCCCCCTATAAAAGCTAAATGTTATCAGATCATCTTTTGTAGGTTTATAAGAAAGCTTAGCATTAAAATCATAAAAATTAAAATTAGGAACCCATGGGTCTAAATTTTCAATATCATCATCTGGATCAAACTGTTCAAATATTTTATCAAAAAAAGATGTCTGCAAAATATCAGTAAATGATCTTCTTCCGGCAGCAAAAAAACTAAATTTTTTAAGAAAAGGAACCTCAATAGATCCTGATGCACTCAAAAGATTAATATTAGCATTTCCCTTAATTTCATTAAAGCTCCCAACCTTTCCTGCTAAATCAATTACACTTGACAGACGTCCTCCATACCTCGAAGGGAAAGCCCCTTTATATAACTCTACACTTTTAATTGCATTCGCATTAAAAGCACTAAAAAATCCAAAGAAATGATCTACATTATATACTTTTATTCCATCTAAAAGTACAAGGTTTTCATGGGGTTTTCCTCCTCTAATATATAATCCAGAACTATTTTCATTAGTAGCACTAACTCCAGGCAATAACTGTAGAGATCTAAAAATATCAACTTCCCCTATCGAAGGCATAAGACTAAGCTGCTGGACAGAAAGTCTATGCTTACTTATTTCTGTACTTGCCTGTAGGAATTTACTAGATTCAGTTGAGACAACTACTTCATTTAATGTTGAGGTAAGGGGTATTAGACTTATCTCTAAATTATTTTCAATATTTTCTTTTGATAATATAATTGAGACTGTTTTATATCCTACATAACTTGCTTTTAAAGTCATGCCTGGAAGAATATCCCCAATTATAGTAAAGAATCCGTTCTCATTTGCACTTGATCCAACTTCAATCTCAGATATATAAACATTTGAATAAGGTAACCTTTCACCTGAACCATCTTCCTCAATATACCCAGATAATGTTACCTGAGAGTAAGATAAGTTTACCATTAAATTTAATAGAATTAAGAAAAAATATTTTTTCATTTCTCTAATTTAGATGACATAAATTTAAGAATCTTTCTTAGTTCTTTTTTTTAAATGTATATGAAAAATTAACGATGAAATTTCTACCAATTTCATCTGCAAAATATCTCATACTATTTAGATAGTTTCTATAACTTGTATTAAGCACATTATTTACATTGATTGATGCTGAGAAATCATTTAGTTTTAATCTCCATGAAAAGTCTAATAAAAAATGCCCATCAGGAGCATCCTTAAAATCAAAAATATTAGTTTCAGGAGTTATATTAACAACTCCGTTAATAAGATCCTCTGGACTTATAGTAATTGGAGCTTGGGATTGTTTAAAAGAATAGCTTGGGGATAGTGAAATCTCTGAAAAATTTATTTTCCAAAAGTTATTCGTTTTCCATATAAGATTATTCTCTATTCTTACTGGAGGTTGGTTTATAAGATTTCCATTATTTTCTAAATTTTTTGACCAGAGATAATTTAGTGTAATAGATGAATTAAATTTTTTGGTAAATTCCTTTTTTACAGTTAAATCTGATCCAACAAATAAAACATCATTCTGATCAAAAATAAAGTATGGCATAGGGCCTCTTACTGTACCATATATTCCAATTGGCCTCTCAAAGACATAGTTTAATATATAATTTGAAAACAAGGTGAGTTTTATTTTATTTTTATCAGATGTGAAATCAAACTCATTAATGAATTTGAGAGATTTTTCTGAAGAAGTGAGACTTTCGCTCATTAAAGTGACTCGATTTGTCCTGACCTTATTATCATCATTATAATAATATCTTAAAAGACCAAATGAGTTTTTAAATCCATGAGATCCAAAACTATACAGTTCAGCCATATTTGGAGTTCTCCAAGCAGATCCTAGATTAGACTTAAATGAGAAATTTTCAGAAAACTCATTTTCATAGCCAAGAGAAAATGTAATATTGGAAAGTGTATGTTCATCTCTGAATATTCTTTGAGATGTTTCTCTTCCTCTAACATTATAATTTTCATTATCTATTCTTACTCCAAATTCAAAAAAGTTTTCACCTAGCTTTAATCCCTCAACCAAATAAAAACTATATCTATTAGTATTGTAATTAGGAATAAATGGAGTTGTTCCTGTACCTGGGTTATTATCATTGTCTTGATTAAAAAAGTGTAAGCCCATTAAACCTTCTACATTTTCTGAAAATGAATGATCCCATTCAAGCATTAGATCAGTTGAAATCAAATCTAAATTAATTATGGGTTTTTCCGCATTTCTTCTAACATCAAACTCTTTTCTTTGGTTTAATTGCCTGCCTATTATCAAAGAAACTTTTTCATTTTCTTTATACCACCAATTTATACTAGCTTTTGCTAAATGATGATTTACTACCTGATTTGGTTCATTAATATCATATGAAAAAGGTCTTATAAATAAAGGGACATCAGAACTTAGAGCCTTAGATATTGCATTTCCGCTATGAAAAATAGAAGATCTAAGCAAAGCAAGATCTAAGTCAACGTAATTATAATAAAGTTTAATATCAAAATTTTTCAGGTGATAATGAAGGCCAAAATTAAAAGCCTTCTCTTCTTTTCCGGAATTGGTAAGAGAATATGAAGGTGCATGCCTGTCACCTATTTTCATGTAATTAACTCCCAAATTAAATCCTAAGTTTTTATAACCATTTCCAGTTTTAATACTAAAATTATTTCCTCTTCCATTTGACTGATAACCAGAGTTAATATTTAGGTAGTAAGGTTGTCGTAATTTCATAGGATCAGGTTCAACAATTATCGCTCCCCCTAATGCTTCGGGACCAAATCGAACGCCAGAAGATCCCTTTATAACTGATATTCTCTCTACTGATGAAATATTAATTTCAGGTGCATGATCATCCCCCCAATTCTGGAAGCCGTGTTTTAGATAATTATTTAGTACTAAAATACGATTTCCGTATAACCCATGAATTACAGGTCTTTCAACATTTGATCCGGTAGAAATAAAAGTAACTCCGTCAATTTCACTAACTATATTTGCTAGAGACAAAGTCCTATCAACCCCCTTGTCATTTAAATTAATTGATTGCTGAGAAATTGTTTGAGTACCTGTTTTTTTTTCTCTTTCATCCGATATAATTACATTTTCTAATTCAACAGATTTCTCGGATAATGAAACAACCCAATAATCAACATCTAATGAAATCAATGTATCCTGATATCCAATTCTTGAAAAAATGAGGCTATCTTCCTCAACGCATAAACCTTCTAATAAAAATTTTCCATTTTCATCTGATATAGAAAATTTATCAGAGGAATTATATAATACTCTATTTCCAAAAACTTGTGGATCGCTAATTGCTCTTACTACAACATCTGATAATGGACTATTAGTTTCATTATCAACAATCTTACCTGAAATTGATCTATCACAAGGGATTTGAGATTGTATATCAAGCGATAAGAATAGAAGTAAATATATTATACAACAAGACTTGATAACAGTATTATATGAATTGTGTTTATGACACATACATATGATGTTGCTAGAAGACCTTATATTATTATTATTAACTGAGCACATAAAAATTAATGATTGACACTCCCTAAAACATTAGAGAATATAAAATAATATATTAAATACTAAGATTAATATTATTGAATATTTAAAAAAACTACTCCCATAGATATGGGAGTAGTATAATAATTTATTGAATATTTAATACAAAAGTTAATTCAAAATCTGTATCACCAGTAGTTGCTGTAGATGTACTTGTTTTTACATCTGGCTGGTGTTGTAATCTAACTGTAAATGATCCTGAACTTAGAGCATCTCCAGCTGTCCAAGATGTAGATAGTCCAACTGGATTTCCGTTATCGTCTTGGTCATTATAGTTTATAGGGTCTGAAGCATTATCAATATTTCCATTTCCAGTAGGGCTTGTAAATGCACCATCTGTGAAACTAAAGAATAATTGGTGTTCAGCATCTTCTTCTTTTATCTCTTCTCCTATATCTTCTCCTGGAGTTTCTAAGTTATTCATAATCTCATATGTTAATGTATATGAAGATCCAGATACTAAATTTATAGCACCAGATACTTGAAGTTCTTGAACTCCTTCACCATCAGGGTCTTGAGCTGTAGCAGTAACAACACTTCCTGAAGCAGGTGTAAAAATTAGTTTTACATCTGTGATAACTTCTTCCTCATTTTCTTCAGCAGGTGTAGCATCATCATCCTCACACGCTGTGAAAATAAAAAGGGTGAGGACGGCATATAATAGGTAATTAAGTTTAAATATATTTTTCATATTTATAAATTTTAAATGTTAAGTAAAGTTTAATAAAAAGGTGACCGAAAAAAATATGGAATTATACTAAGGTCAGGAATATAATTACTAGGAGATTTTTGGTGGCCCCCTAAGTGATAAACTATGATTGAATGATTTAGTGTAATTAACTAGTTCATAATTTATAGAGTAAACATCAAGTCTTTCCTTATTAATAGAAGACTTTATTTGACAGTTAGAATCTGAATTAGAACTAACATTGCTAAACAAACATAATTTACAATCTTCAACGTTTTCATGATTAACTATACCTTTACTATCTGACTCATCATGATGATGGTCTGATACTGAATCTGCTACTAAAAAAGTTATAAATAGTAAAAGGAAAAAAAAGGAGTAAAGTCTCTTCATCATCTAAATTAGAGTCGAATTTAATGAAATTTTACAGTTTAATAAACCTGATATAGGACAATTTTCTTTTGCCTCTTCAGCACACTCTAAAAATTTTTCCTCTGTTATCTCTGATACTTTTGCTTTTAATGTTAAATCTATGGAATCAACGACACCTTCAACGAAGGTTAAAACAGAATTTGTCTCAAGAGTTTCTGGTGAGAAACCATTCTCATTTAGTACAAAACTTAACTTCATATTGAAACAACCAGCATGTGCTGCAGCAATTAATTCCTCAGGGTTAGTACCAAGTGTTCCTTCATCATTTTTAAATCTCATCTTAAAATCATATGGCAGGTTTTTTACTGCCCCACTACCAGTGGTTAATTCTCCAGATCCGTTATCTCCGTCACCTCTCCATACAACATGTGCTTTTCTTTTCATAATTAATAATTTTACGTAAATTAATCAAAAATGATTTTAAATTAAAAATGAAAAATTACTCAAGAAGAAAATTTTTATTTAGTTCTTTAGCAATATCTTCCCTTCCAACATTTCAAAGTGAAATTTTAGCATCAATATTTAAAAAAAATAAAATTGATCTAGCACTTCAAATTTACTCTTTTGCTCCCCTATTATTTCAAAACAAGTTAGATATATTAAAGTTTCCAGAGATGATAAGAGAGAAATACAAAATTAATGGAGCTGAGTACTGGTCAATTGCATTTATGGGAAAAGAAAATGACACTAATTTCATTAAAGATTTAAAGAAAAGATCTCTCGATCAAAATGTAGAAAATCTAATTATTCTAGTTGATAATATAGATATAAATACTATGGAAAATGGACCTAGCTTAGCTTCCTCTAAAAAAAATGAGAGAGAGAAATCTATAGATTTTCATAAAAAATGGATTGATGTAGCCTCTGAAATTGGGTGTCATTCGATAAGAGTAAACCTAAGATCTGATGAATCAAATTCTGATAAAATTTTAGATAATTCTTCTGAAAGTATTTCTAAGTTAATTAACCATAGTAGTAGTCAAGGAGTAAGTATAGTAGTTGAAAATCATGGAGGAATAACTGGAGATGCAGACTGGTTAGTTAGCCTGATGACAAAAATTAATAACAACTATGTTGGAACACTTCCAGATTTTGGTTCATATAACTTCTGTGTGAAGAGAGGTGAACTGAACTTTGAGGGTTTGACAGGTGAATGTGAAAATCAGTATGATAAGTACAAAGGGGTTAAAAAACTTTTACCTTTCGCAAAAGGTATAAGCGCTAAGTCGCATGAATTTAATTCTATGGGAGAGGAAACTTCTACAGATTTTTCTAGGATGATGGATATAATTTCAAGCTCTACTTATGAGGGCTATATAACAATAGAATATGAAGGAGCGATGATGAAAATGTTTGGGGGGAAAGGAGATTATCTTGACCCACATGATGGTGTTCAGGCAACAAAGTCACTGATAAAAAAATATATTTAAAATGAATTGGATTGAATACTTTTATAATATAGCTGAAGAAGTTAAAAAAAAATCTAAAGATAAAAACACTCAAATTGGAGCAGTGATTGTTGGGATAGATAAAGAGATTGTTTCTACTGGATATAATTCATTTCCTAGAGGTATCGATGATGAAAGAGCTGAAAGACAAGAAAAACCTGAAAAATATTTTTGGTTTGAACACGCCGAAAGAAATGCTATTTATAATGCCGCAAGAATAGGAGTATCTACCAAAGGATGTACTATGTATCTGACATGTGGGATTCCTTGTGCTGATTGTGCAAGAGGTATAATTAATGCTGGGATAAGTAAAATATATGTCAAAGAAGGAGGAGGAGCCCATTCTCAGAAATGGTTAGACTCTGGAGAGAGAAGCAAGCAAATGTTTAAAGAAGCTGGAGTAAAAATAGAGTGGTATGATTTTTAGTAAAAAATTACTTCCAGTTTCTATTTACAAAACCTAAAAACATTGGGACATTATCTTGATATTTTTTATAATCTGGATATTTTCTAGAACTAATACCCTCACTAAATACAGCACTATTAAAAAATAAGACTACAAGAAGTATACAACCCACAACTGACCAATTTAATAGGGCACCGTTTGCAGAAGCACTTAAAAAATAAAATGTAATCCAAATTAATTGTTCACAAGTAAAATTGGGATGTCGAGAAAATGACCATAGCCCAGTTGTCACAAAACCTCTTTTGTAGTCACCGTCTAACTTTTCGTTGTTTTCAATTCTTTTATATTTTTCTGTTTGGAAGTCGTATTGTTGTTGATCAGAGATAAATTGGATAATAATGAGAATAAACATAAATCCTCCAATTAGAAAATCAATCATGCCTAATGGCTCGGAACCCTGCCAAGCCGCAAGTATTGGTAATGAGAAAAGAAAAATAAGCCCCATTTGGTAGAGACATATAAAAAATAAATTGAAAAGTCCCCATGTCAGTCTATTAGAAAGAAAAGGGATAGCCTTTTTAACTTCAACCCATCTATAATCTTCTTCTCCCTTCCAAAAATATATACTAAAACCTCCCCTTCTACCAAAGTTATAAGTTAATCTTGCACCCCAACATGTAACTAAAAATGCCATCATTAACATACGGTCATCAAAGCCAGATGAATAAGCAAAATACCAGACATAAGCTATCGGAATCAAACTCCAAAACTTATCAACTTGACTATAATTTTTTGCGAGTTCACTAACAACAAAACAATATATAGCAGAGCCTAGATAAAGTTTTGTCATTGTCATAAGTGCCGCATACTGCTCATCAGTAAAGGATGTATCAAAAACATCAGTTCCAAAAGTAATGTACACTAAAGCACATAATGTAAAAACTAAAAATAATGCTTGTTTTGCTACCATCTAACTTAAAAATTTAAATTTCGTTTTAAAACTTTAATGAGTTTAATATTATCAAAAAAAATCTATGATTTAAAAGATTTACCAAAAAAAACAGGTATTTATTATTTCATTGATTCAAATAGTATACCAATTTATATAGGTAAAAGTTTGAATATATATAAAAGAGTTAACCAACACCTTAAATCCAATACTCAAAAGTCAAATAAAATAAAATCTGGATTTGATCACATAAGATACCTTGAGACTAGAAGCGAGATGATTGCCTTACTAATTGAATCACAGGAGATAAAAAAAAACAAACCAATTTTTAATAGGAAATTAAGAAGGAAAAAAGAAAATATAAATATTAATTGTTTCAGGAGTAAATCAGGGCATATGGGTTTAAAAATTGGAAAAAGTAAAGAAGATAACTTGACTAGTTTCCAGTCAACAAATAAGGCAAAAACTTTTATTAACTATATATCAGAGAAATATAATTTATGTAAAAAATTAAATAATATTCATTTGGGAGAGTATTGTTGTAATGCTATATCACTTAGTCACAATATTAAAAAATGTGGTTTTGAAGAGAACGTCAAAGAATATAATTCAAGATTTAAAAGAATGATAAACTCATTAAAGCTACCAAATAAAAAGTTTTTATTGATTGAAAAAAATAATGATAAACCTTATCCGTTTGTATCCGTAAAAAATGGTACGATTGAAGGTTATGGATATCTTAATTCAAAAACTTCAGAGTACAAAACCAACCTAAGAAGACTAGAGTTCATTACTAAAGATGAATTAATAATTATAAAAAATTATTATAAAAAAAACTTTGAAAGTTTAAACCTAACTAGTGTATTATGATTAAGTATTTAAAAAACGGTATATATGAATTAAGAACAATTCAGGAATTACCAATCAGCTTAAAAAAAAGTTGGGATTTTTTTTCAAGTCCAATAAATCTTAAAAAAATAACTCCGGAGCACATGAATTTCAACATATTAACTGATTTCAATAAAATGTACGAAGGACAAATTATTAAGTATAAAGTTTCACCATTTCCATTTTTTAGAGTTGGATGGACTACAAAAATTACTTATGTAGAAGAACCTTTCTCATTTATTGATAAGCAAGAAAGTGGTCCCTTCACCTTATGGGAACATGAGCATCGATTTGAAAAATCTGGAAAAAATACAATCGCTTATGATATTGTAAAGTTTAAACTACCACTCGGTTTTATTGGCAGAGTATTTGGAAGTGGATTAGTAAAATATCAGTTAAATAAAATATTTGAGTTTAGAAAAACTCAACTTAATAAAATGTTTAAAAAATGAAAAATATTTTAGTTATTGGAGGCAGCAAAGGAATTGGTCATGAAATAGTTAAATCACAGCTTGAAAAGGGAAATAAATGTTATAATTTTTCAAGGACTCAATGTGAAATTAATCATATGAATTTATCGCAAGAAGTAATAGATATTAATATAGATGAATTACCCCCTATTGAGGAATTAGATTCTATAGTTTACTGTCCTGGCTCTATAAATCTTAAACCAATACTTCAACTTAAAGAAGAAGATTTTCTCAATGATTTTAATATAAATGTAATGGGAGCAATTAAGACTATTAAATCATATCTAAATATAATTAAGAGAGGAAATGATCCATCACTTCTATTCTTTAGTACAGTTGCTGTAAATCAAGGGATGCCATTTCACTCATCAGTTTCAGTTGCAAAAGGAGGAGTAGAAGGACTAACTAGATCATTAGCCGCAGAATTAGCTCCATCAGTGAGGGTTAATTGTATTGCACCAACTATCACAAGAACTGATATGGCAGCAAGAATTTTGAGGAATGAGAAGATTGAAGAAAATATTGCACAAAAACACCCCATTAAAAAAATTTGTGAGGCAAAAGATATATCTAATATGGCAGACTTTCTGATTTCCTCAAAAGCAAATAAAATAACTGGTCAAATTATGAGAGTAGATGGTGGAATGTCATCTCTAAAAATCTAAATTATCATGATTCTTTCTAGAAATGATATTAATAATCTAGACAAAATTTCTAGACTCAACTTAATTAATAGTATAACTGGCTATAAACCTGCAAATTTAATAGGAACTAAGTCATTAAGTGGCGACACTAATTTAGCAATATTTAGTTCTCTAGTTCACCTTGGATCAAAACCCCCTCTACTTGGTTTAGTAACAAGACCAGATTCGGTCCCTAGACATACATACCTTAATATTAAAGAATCAAAGTATTATACTATTAATCATATTAATAGTAATATGATACATAGAGCTCACATGACATCTGCTAAGTTTCATGCTTCTGAATCAGAATTCGATAAGTGTGATATAAAGAGTGAATATAATAATAATTTCTTTGCTCCTTTTGTAAAAGAAAGTGAAGTTAAAATAGGAATGAAATTCATTGAAGAATTAAAAATTAATAGTAATAATACAATCCTTATAGTTGGAGAAATAATTAAAATTATATTAGACGAAGACAATAATGTTTCTGATGATGGATCATTAAATTTTGACAAGATAAAAACTGTATGTATATCAGGACTAGATTCTTATTACAATACTAAAAAAATTGCAAAATACCCTTACGCAAAGAGAGATGAAATTCCTGAAAGATGGGAAAAGTAATCATTCAAGATAAAATTTGTGTGGTTTGTCATAGACCCTTCTCATACAGAAAAAAATGGAGGAAATGTTGGGAAGATGTAAAGTACTGCTCTAAAAGATGTAGAGGAAATAGATGAAAGAAGTATTAATTATTTTACCAAATCAACTTCATGAAAGTAATGACGCTCTTCAAAAAAATATACCTATTTATTTAGTAGAAGAATATATGTTTTTTAATCAATATAACTTTCATAAACAAAAATTAGTATTTCAGAGAGCATCTATGAAAAATTATGAGAACTATCTAAATGAGAACTCATACGATGTAGAATATATAAACAGTAACAACAAGCTATCTGATATTAGAGACTTAATACAATTTCTCTCATCTTCAATTAGTAAAATAAATGTGATTGATCCTGTTGATTTTTTATTAGACAAAAGAATTAAGTCATCTTGTGAAAAGAATAATTTAGATCTACAGGTTTATGAAAATCCATCTTTTATTAACAAAAGAAATGAATTAAAAACATTTTTTAAAAATGATAAAGTAAAATTTTATCATTCTTCATTCTATAAGAATCAAAGAAAAAAATATAATATTCTAATTGATAAAACTGAGCCAGAGGGAGGCAAATGGAGTTATGACGATGAAAACAGAAAAAAATATCCAAAAGATAAACTTCCACCTAAAATAAACTACAAAGAACATGACAAAACTTATAAAGAGTCTATAAAATATATTTCAAATTCATATTCTAATAATCTGGGAGAAATAAATTATAAAATCAAATATCCAACAAGCTATAAAGAGGCTAAAAAATGGTTTAAAATGTTTTTAGAAACAAGATTTAATGAATTTGGACCATATGAAGACGCTATAGTAAAAGAGGAAATTATCTTAAATCATAGTTTGCTATCTCCCCTAATAAATTCCGGTTTAATATCACCTAATTATATTGTTAATGAAACTATTAAATTTTATAGAGAAAACAATATTTCAATAAACTCATGTGAAGGATTTATAAGGCAAATTATTGGATGGAGAGAATTCATAAGAGGGATTTATATTTCAAGAGGTAGTTATGAGAGAACAAGAAACTTTTGGGGATTTAAAAGAAGAATCCCAAAATCTTTTTATGACGGTACTACAGGAATAGAACCAGTTGATGATACAATAAAAAAGGTTAATTCTTTAGCATATTGCCATCATATAGAAAGACTGATGATTATGGGGAACTTCATGTTATTATGTGAATTTGACCCTGATGAGGTCTACAAATGGTTTATGGAGTTATTTATAGATTCTTATGACTGGGTTATGGTTCCTAATGTATATGGCATGAGTCAATTTGCTGACGGAGGGTTAATGTCAACTAAACCGTATATCAGTGGAAGTAGTTATATTTTAAAAATGAGTAATTATAAAAAAGGAGAATGGACCCATATCTGGGATGGTTTATTTTGGAGATTTTTAGATAAACAAAGGGATTTCTTTTTAAAAAACCCTAGGATGAGAATGTTGGTAAATACATACGACAAAATGGAAAAAAATAAGAAGCAACAATTATCACTTGCTGCTAACACATTTTTGAAAAGTTTATAAAAAATGAATAAGACAATTTACTGGTTCAGAAAGAACTTAAGAATTCAAGATAATCCATCCCTCCAAAAAGCAATTAAAAATAGTGAAGAAATCGTATGTGTATATTTTGTAGACTATTCAATATACAATCCACAGGGCATAGAACTAGGAGAAATTGGTTCTTTCAGAAAAAAATTTTTAGATGAGTGTGTTATTAATTTAGAAAAAGATCTAAAAAAAATAGGGATAACTCTCTACATTTTTGAAGGAGAGTTTGAGAAAATTATTAAAGAAATAAAAAGTAAAACAAATTGCAATAAATTATATGCATCAAAAGAAGTAGGATGGTATGAAGAAGAAAAAGAAAAATTAATATCTAAATATTTTAATTTAAAATTATACGATGATCAAAATTTAATTGAATTGGGTAAACTACCTTATCATATTAATGATTTACCTCTCATATTTACTCACTTCAGAAAAAAAGTAGAAAAAGAAGTAGAAATTAGAGATTTAAATAAAATAGACTTTAGAAATAAGGTTAAGACAGAATATTCATTTAAATACAAAACAAAAATTAAGAAATCAGTTATAAATTATAATAAAAATTCTTGTTATCCATTCGAAGGGGGTGAAAGAAATGGAATTAAAAGACTTCAAGATTATCTTTGGGGTTCGCACGGAGTTAGAACTTACAAAGAGACTAGAAATGGATTGGTTGGCACCGAATACTCTTCAAAGTTATCAGCTTACTTAGCACTTGGATGTTTGTCACCAGTTACTATTTATCATGAAATAAAAAAATATGAAAAGAAAGTTGTAAAGAACTCATCAACTTACTGGTTAATATTTGAGATTTTATGGAGAGAATTTTTCAGATTCGTTTACCTTAAAAGCAAAAAATATATTTTTATTAGAGATGGAATTAACGGAAATATTTTTAATAAAAATTTTAAAAATGACAAAGATCTATTTGAGAAATGGACCAACGGTAAAACAGGTCAAGAATTTATAGATGCTAATATGATTGAATTAAAAAATACTGGATTTATGAGTAATAGAGGAAGGCAAAATGTTGCTAGTTTTCTTGTCAATAATTTGGATATAAATTGGGTGTGGGGAGCATCATATTTTGAAAAACATCTAATTGATTATGATGTGACAAGCAACTGGTGTAATTGGATGTATATATCAGGAGTTGGAAATAATGTGAAAAATTGGGTTTTTAACCCTGAAAGACAGTCAGAAATGTATGATAAAAGAGGTATTTACAGAGATATTTGGTTAAAAAATAAATTTGGGCAACAAAATATTCCATTTTAGAGTATAAGTAATTATTAGATTACTAGAGTTCTAACTCTATGAATTAATTTAAATTATAACTATGTTTAAGTTTATAAAGCTTTTTAAGCCATTTGAATTGGTGCTTTTAATTATGGTTTTAGTAACTATTGTTGTTTCTGAGTTGTTTTTTTTCAACGACGAACCTCTAAAAGCAGTTTTTCTTGGATTATGGGCTCCAACTATTCTTCTATTTATTTTGATTTTTAATCAAAAGAAAAAAGAATTATAGTTATAAACTAAACTATGTCTGAACTCTTAACTAAAGAATTTATTTTCATTTGGGCCGGGATTGTCTCATTCTCATTTATCGTTTGGATTTTAATAACTGCTAAAGAGCTCAATGATATAGTTGATAAAAGAAATAAAAAATGAATGCACATATAGCAAGTTTAGTAAATGGAATAATATTAGTTGTAATTGGGCTATGGGGCTACTTCGAATCTAGCTCTGCTACTTCTTTAATCCCTGTAGGAATTGGTGCTGTTTTATTGGTTCTAAATAAAGGAGTGAAAAATAGTAATAAGGTAATTGCTCACATAGCAGTACTAATAACTTTATTGTCTTTTGCTAATATAATGCCATTAAGAAGTGCTCTATCGGACGGTAGATCGGAAGCTGTACTAAGAATAATAATTATGTTATCTTCTTCTGTATATGCTATGGTGTTTTTTATCAAAAGCTTTATAGATGCCAGAAAAAAATAAAAAATCCTAATTATATCATTAGGTTATGAATAGACTCCTTCTTTTCCTTACATTATTATGTTTTAACCTTTATGCTCAAGATGAAGAATCGACTAAATGGGTAGCTACTTGGGGCGATGATATAAATGGTACTGGAGAGTCATTCAAGCCATTCAAGACAATAAATAAGGCTTTATCTGTTTTAGATTCAGGAACAATAATGTTTAGAGCCACTGATTTCATAAATACATTCAGAGAGGAAGTAATAATTGACGGAAAAGAAAATATCACAATCAAAGGATATGAAGCTGGAAATTTAGGGAATAGATATATAATATTTGATGGAACCACTAATTTGAGTGATTATGAATGGACAAATCAAGGAGGAAATATATTTAAGACAACTATAGACACTACGATATGGCAACTATTTGTCGATGGTAATGAAATGGTAATGGCCAGATGGCCAAATGCACAATTCAGTGATAAGTCTATCTACAGCTGGGACACCTGGGCAGAAGGAGATGAGGTAAACAGCATAAATGGTATGTTAGTTATTGATAATACTAAATCTTTTTACTCTGGTTTAGATTATACTCTTGATACAGCTCACGCAATATTAAATGTTGGCTCTTTTAGAACCTGGAATCGTAAAATTCAATATTCTGAAGGGTCAGATTTTTTTACTTATGATAATGTGCCAAATAGCCAGTACAAGGATAAACATCACTATTTCTTTGTTGAAGGAGATTTAAATCTTTTAGATACATTAAATGAATGGTATCACAACCCCAAAACAGGAGAACTGTGGTTAAAGACAGATGGGACAAACCCAAATAATTTTGAGATAAAAGGTAAGACATCAACATATTCTTTTGATATAAAAAACTCAAAAAATATTACTATTGAAAATCTATTTTTCTTCTCTTCAACCATTAAAGCATCTTCCAGCGAAAATATAATAATCCAAGACTGTAATTTTGCTTTTCCTTCAACATCTAAGAGAATGATTGGTGATTTAGGAACACCTGAAGCAACATCTATAGGAATAAGTGGAGGGTCTAATAAAGTAAACAATAGTACATTCAGAAGAAACTTATTTACCTATACTGATGGTGATGCTTTAAGAGTTTTTGGTGATAACAATAAGATAGAAAACAATATTTTCCAATACATAGATTACTCTGTTTCTGAACTTCCAGGCCTTATGGTCTCTTTCTATATAAATGGAGATAAAAATATTTTTAGACAGAATACAATAAATGATGCTCAAGCTTCTGCTACAGTTGTACCAGGTGAAAGAAGTGAGTTTTCATACAATAAAGTAACAAGAACTGGAGCACTACAATCAGACGGATCAGTCTTTCAAGGCACAAGAAATTATGTTGCAGATTCTGAAGTTCATCATAATTATATATATAATACTCCAAAGTTAGCATTAAGATATGATGCACCTGGAGATGACCCTTCCGCTGCTGGTCAAAGGGGGAAAATGTATAATAATGTTGCTATCAATACAAGCGGCATAATGATAAAGGGAGATCATCACTATATTGTAAATAATACTGTTATCGGAAGTAATAAAAATGGAATGATAATTCTTGACGAAGAAAATTCTAACCTTAATACATTTACTCAAAACAATCTAGTTGATAAACTATCTGGTCACAGAAGTAATAGTAATTATGAAGATAAGGATGGAAATGGTGAAGCAGATTATCCCATTCCTGGAACATCTTCCAACAATTGGAATGGATGGGATTCTGTAAAGACTGGATACAATGATGAATATAGTATTGATAACACAATTTATAAATTAATTGATAGTATAACTCTTATGCCTCTTGAGGGGTCTGCTCTCATAGATGGAGGTATTGAGATAAGTGCATTAACTCAAGAGATAGTTGGATCTTCACCAGATATTGGCGCATATGAGTTTGGAGGAGAATTATGGGAGGCAGGTTATAATGGTTGGTACCCAAGATACTACCCTTGGACTTTTATGAATTTTACTTCTTACACTAAAACTAATACTACAGGTACTAATCTCATATATGAAAATTCTACAAATATTTCAATATCATTTCTTTTAGAGGATGGGCCAATTGAAGAAGATATAATTATAGAGATTGACACCTTTGATAATGAAAACATGGCTGACTATGGAAGAGATTGGATAATAATTTATGATGAGGACTCAATATTTGATCCTAATAAAGATATAATTTGGGAGAAAGGAAAAGATTCAATTGTCCTAAACATACATCCAATAAACGATGATATCTACGAAGGAACTGAGACCCTTGGAACTGGATTTATAGGAGTATCAGCATTAAACAGAGTAGCATTTATTAATACTGGAATATATAGTAATCTATACGACGATGATCCCATGCCAACAGCTTCATTTGTATTAAGTCCAGATTCTATTACAGAAAATTCAGAAACTACTACAGTTAAATTAACACTTAGCAACCCCTCAAAATTCGATATAAGCTTAGGGTTAACTGCAGAAGACAGTCCTTTTGTATTTGATCTTGCTGAGAATAATAAGGATTATATTTTTGATATAGACACTTTAACATTTCCTGCTCTAAGCACGGAGCAAGAATTTTCTGTTACTTCTATACAAGATAGTGAAGTGGAAGGTAATGAAATTGCTGTTATAAATATTGAGTCAACTGAAGACTCCATATTTTTAGTTATTTCTATACCAATAATAGATGATGATGAATTATTACCTCTTTCAGTAGAAAATATAAATATAATAGAAAGTGCATTTCCAAATCCAGCAAAAGATAATATAAGAATTGAATTGAAAGAAAACTCAACGATAGAAAATATTAATTTTATCAATTTAGATGGTAAAATTATAGAACCAAAATATATTAGTAAGGAAAATAAATTTGTTGAGATTAATGTTTCTAACTTAAATAATGGAGTATATATTCTTAATATTAAATCTGAAAAAATAGTCCATAAGATTAAGGTAATTATAGAAAAATGAATCAATAATCAATTTGAATATTTTTACTAAGGAAATCTTAGAAGGATAAAATTACATTGAGAAAAATAATAATAGATACAGACACAGCTACAGATGATGCCGTCGCAATAATAATGGCTCTTAAATGTAGAGATTTTGATGTCAAGGCTATAACTACAGTTGCAGGAAATGTAGATCTTGACCTCGCAACTATAAATGCTCTTTATACCGTTGAACTATGTAAAAAAAACACTCCTATCTTCAAAGGATCATCTGGCCCATTAAAAAGAAAGTTAGAAACCTCAAAATTTTTTCATGGTAAAGACGGACTTGGTGATACAGGACCCTACGAGCCAAAGGGAAAAGAACAAAAAGAAAATGGAGTAGATAAAATTATTTCTCTGATAAATTCAGAACCAAATGAAATAGAAATTATTGCGATAGGGCCACTCACAAATATTGCAAAGGCATTCATGAAGGATAATTCAATAAAAAATAAAATTAAAAGTTTGTACGTAATGGGTGGTATTGGAGAAGGAAAAGGGAATATAACAGAACATGCTGAATTTAATTTTTGGGTAGATCCAGATGCTGCAGATATTGTCCTCAATTCAGGAGTTGAAGTTAAAGTAATAGCATGGGACACAACACAATTATATGGATACCTAAATAAAAATAATTTTGATAATCTAGAAAAAATTAATACCTCTCTTTCAAGATTTACAATAGATATTCAGAAGAGAGGCTTAGAGTATTACAAGATTAAATATAATGAATACAAAATTGACTTAGCTGACCCATTAGCCATGGCTGCAATGATTGATGACTCAGAGACAGAATATAAGTCTTGTAATATAAAAATGATATTAAGTGGAGAGGAGAGAGGTAAAGATATTATCTCTTTCTCAGAAGGAGGTAAAGTAAAATTAGCTTCAAAAATATCTAGAAATAATTTTTTGAATACTCTAGAAAATAGTCTAGTATAGATATATGAAAATTCTAAACTTTGGCTCCATAAATAAAGATTTAGTTTATAAAGTAGAAGATTTTGTCAAGCCGGGAGAGACAATCTCATCAAGAGATTATGGATTATACTTAGGAGGAAAAGGGTTAAATCAAAGTGTAGCAATTTCTAAATCTGGATCAGAAGTTTATCATGCAGGATGTGTAAATAAATCAGATCATAGTATAATATCTGATCTAAAAAAATGGGGAGTTAATACAGAATATATAAATAAGATAGATGAGGCAACTGGACATGCCATAATTCAGATAGATCATAACGGAGAAAATTCAATTATAATTCATGGAGGAGCTAATAATTGTGTAGAGGGAAATCAAATAGATAAGGTGCTTTCCAATTTTAATGAGGGAGATTATATTCTTTTACAAAATGAGATAAATAACGTAAATGAAATTATTGAAAAGGCACACAATAAAGGTCTAATCATCTTTTTTAATCCAGCACCTTATTCAATTCAAATAAATAATTATTCCTTAGAAAAAGTAAATACTCTGATATATAATGAAACTGAGGGAAAAGGACTTTCACATAAAACTGATGAGATGAAAATAATAGATACATTATCAAATAAATACCCTAATACCAGACATATACTAACATTAGGAGAGAGAGGCTCAATATATTCTTTTAATAACAAAACCATAAAAATAAAAGCAGAAGTTGTTAAGACTGTGGATACTACGGCTGCAGGCGATACTTATATTGGTTATTACATATCTAATATTAGTAAGGGAGTTTCTATTGAAAAAAGTATGAAAAATGCTTCTAAAGCTGCAGCTATTGCAACAACTACAGTTGGTGGAGCAAAATCAATACCAGAAATAAATTAAAGCGCTTCGTTTTTTCTTTCTATAAAAGAATTAGAACCATTTTTGTTTTTTAATAAATCAAAAGCATCAAATAATTCACCAGTTGCAGTATAAGATTTATAAGTAAGTTTATTACCATCAATAGATATTACCTGAAAAAGTTGTTTACTTTCACCAACTCTATCCCTCAATGCACCATAATCTTCCCATCCTGGTTTAACCTTATACATTTTTCCACCACTAACTGAAACCACATAAACAGTGCCTGTTATATCTTGCATGTTTTCACCATCAAGAAGATTCTTTTCATAAGGTGCTACTCTTCCTCTTGTATAAGTATGATCGTGTCCTTGTAAAGCTAAATCCACTTTATATTTATCAAATAGTGGCTTCCAAAGACTTCTTAATTCCTCATTATCTCTTCCTCTAGATGCAGAAAATATTGGATGATGATATGTTGCTATTGTCCATTTATTTGGATTATCTTTTAGAACAGACTCTAGCCAATCGGCTTGTTCTTTTATCATAATATTACTATTTAAAGCAACAAATCTCACTCCTTGATAATCAATATAGTAGTTAGTCTCTTCAATTCCTTTAACTCCGTTCATAGGAAGGGTAAACTGGTTATTCCATTGAACTGAAAGCCTTTTGATTCGTTTTTCAATATCATCTTGGACTTGAGGATTATACTCATGATTTCCAGGAATAGATAAGGAGGGAAGCGATCTATGAATCCAGCCCCCAGCCATAAACCATTCGTGCCACTGATGTTCTTCGTGCGCATCATCTATAAGATCTCCTGCATGGATAATGAAACTTGCATCTGGAGCTTTTTTGTAACCTTCTCTAATTAATCTTGACCAAAGTTCTAAAATATAATTTTGTGCGTCTCCAACATAGAGAAAAGAAAACGGTTCACCTTCTTTTTTTGAGGTTGTGAATTGTATCCATTCACTCCAAATAGCACCATCTCCTACCCTATATCCATACATTGTATTAGGCTCTAAATTTTTAAATGTGACAGAATGATAATTATGATTTAAATTATTGAAAGTAGTTTTCTTTGGGTTTTTTCTATCAATAACTCCAACAACATTTTCTAAATTAAGATTTGTAGTAACAGCCTTAATAGTATTTGCATTACTTATAAAAGCAGGGTTAGGATCTGCAACAGCTATTTCACCATATCCAACCTTTACATCTTTACTTGTCCTCCAAGTAACACTAATTGTTGTAGATGGATCATCAGAAAAGTTTAAAACTATATGATCAGGATGCTGTGTAGGTTTACTCCAATTTTTAACAAATTCAGGTTTTTTATATACTCTCTGTGAGTATGAATCAATACTGAATAAGGAAATTAATATTATTAAAAATAATTTTTTCGTCATATGACAAAATTAAGGATTTGTTTATAGTATTAGTAAGAAAAATAATATTTCTACCCTAGATAATTAACTTTTTCCATTCTTTTAAAAATTGCTAGAATGACTACCCCGAACAGAATACCTGTTACTAAAAAAATTATACTAGTTAGTCCTGAAGCTGCAAAAGAAAGTCTTAACATAATAGTTGAAATTATAAATCCAGTATTTCTGATTAGCTGAGAATATCTCTCCGTGTACCTAAAAGAAATTAATAGAAGTAGTACATCAACTAAAATTAAGATAGTAAAGAAATCAACAAAGAATAGAAAATCAATATTAACATCGTATTTTCCTAGAATTACCACGTTATTAAACCAATCATAAAAATTAAAAGAAGCTAATGCTAGCAATATCGGTACAAGTAAAATTGACAAAGCCTTTTTTTGACTTATAAAATTAGCTAAATGCTTATCTATTTTAGGTTTTTTAGGTTTACCAGCTGTAGTTTTAAAGAGATAGATAAGGAAGAAAACAATTACAAAGCCAACAAGATCATATATTAGCTGTATATTATTTTCATTAGATAAAAAGGGATTTTCTAAATCAACAAGGGTTACATCTTTAAATATCTTTCTAATCAAAATAAGAGATATAATCTCATAACCCTTAACAACTGAAACTGTAAAGGAATTTGGTAGGTAATATATTAATAGGAATGCCTCATAAACTAAAATAAAAGAAAAAGGTGTGTAAAGAGCTGAAATAGGATTGCTAAGTAAATTTCCAGCAATCTCAATATTTACAAAACCATAAATATTTAAAAAAATCAAAAATAAGTGAGCAATAAAACCACCAGCAGCTAATAATAATATATATTTTTCGAATTTCTTTTGACTATTCTTTGAAAATATCGTATCAAATAAGAGATCAATTTTTTGCATCGTACAAACAATTAAATTTTAAGAAATGAAAAAATATTTATTTTTAATAACCAATTTATTATGTTTTAACGTTTTTTCTCAGGAATTAGTTATCGGAGAGGAAAGAATTGAACCTGGAATTAAAATAATTTTTGAGGGAGCTATCAAAGACATGGTATTTCCAAAGGAAAATAATTTAGAAGAAGAAAAAACCAATGTTCATATAGAGGCTAGAGTTAATTGGGATTTTATAAATACACCAAAAGGAACTCCAAGTGGTGGTTTTGTTCCATATTTAAATATTATTGCTACAGTAACAAATCAGTCAATTGGACTTAAAACATTTGTTGATTTAACTCCTCACATCAACTTAGTAGATAATTTTCATTATGCTAGAAATATATCTTTACCAGGCAGTAAATCTGATCTTTATACTGTTGAGTTCATAGTATCATCTCCTGGAAGATTTAAATTATCATACCACAAAGACTGGAAAGATAATTATTCTGATAAATTGATTGATGACATAAAGTTTGAATACGAAAATATATCTTTTGAAGAAATTGCCAATTCTTCAAGAAGATAAAATAATATATATTTACTTTTCTTCTATATAATATGAAAAAAGTAACTCTACTAGTTTTAATTTTATTGAGCCATTTTGATTCATTATGTCAAGATATATTCGCAGATAAATCAACTTTTTCAAGACAAGATAGCCTAAGAGGAAGTATAACAAATGAGAGAGCTTGGTGGGATTTAAATTATTACCATCTGGATATAAAAATCAATCCAAAAAAAAAATATATTAAAGGTTCAAATAAAATAGTATACACTGTATTAAATGAAAACAATTTAATGCAGGTAGACCTCCAAGAACCTTTAAAGATTACGTCAATAACTGAAGATGATAAAAATATTTCTTTTAGGAGGGAGGGGAATGCTTACTTTATTTCACTGACAAAAAAACAAAATTTAGGTGATTTAAATGAAATTAAAATTTATTACGAGGGCCATCCTAAGCAGGCAATTAGGGCTCCTTGGGATGGAGGCTTTTCTTGGGATAAAGATGAAAATGGTAAAGATTTCATAGCGACTTCATGTCAGGGACTCGGGGCAAGTGTGTGGTGGCCTAATAAAGATCATATGTATGATGAAGTCGACAGCATGCTAATTAGTGTTAACGTACCTAATGATTTGGTAAATGTTTCTAATGGTAGGCTTAGAGAAATTACGTATCCTGATAGAAATACAAGAACATATCACTGGTATGTTAATAATCCAATTAATAATTATGGAGTTAATGTTAATATTGGAGACTATGTTAAATTCTCAGAGATATATAAAGGCGAAAAAGGTGATCTAGATATAGACTATTATGTTTTAGGATATAATATTGATAAAGCAAAGGAACAATTTAAAGATGTACCAAAAATGTTTGATGCATTTGAGTACTGGTTTGGACCATACCCTTTCTATGAAGATAGTTATAAGCTTGTAGAAGTTCCTTACTTGGGAATGGAACATCAGAGCTCAATCACTTACGGAAATAAATATTTAAAAGGGTATCTTGGAAGGGATGTGTCAGACACTGGGTGGGGGCTTAAATTTGATTTTATTATAATACATGAGTCAGGTCATGAGTGGTTTGCCAATAATATAACTTATATAGACATTGCAGATATGTGGGTTCATGAAGGTTTTACAGCCTACTCTGAAAATCTATTTTTAGATTATCATTTTGGTAAACAGGCAGGAGCTGATTATACAATAGGTACAAGAAAAGGAATCCAAAATGATATACCAATAATAGGACCTTATGATGTAAATAAAAATGGTTCGAAAGATATGTACTCAAAAGGGGCAAATCTTTTACATACAATTAGACAGATTACAAATAATGATGAGTTGTGGAGAGAAACTTTGAGGGGGTTAAATAAAAAATTTTATCACCAGACGGTATCTTCATCTCAGGTTGAAAATTATATTTCTGAGTCTATAGGCTTTGATCTAAAACATGTTTTTAATCAGTATTTAAGAGATGTAAGAATACCAAAATTTGAATTTAATCTAGATGATAAAGGTTTAAATTATAGATGGACTAATACCATAGTAAATTTTAATATGCCCTTAGATGTTACATTAAATGGAGAGAAGACAAGATTATATCCAGAAAATGACTGGAAGATTTACAAAACAAAAGTCGAGGATATCAAAATCGATCGAAACTTTTATATACAATAAAAAAAGCCTCCATAAAATGAAGGCTTTTTAATTTAATCAGACTATCTATTAATAGAATTTATATCCAATATTATTAGTATGAGGAACTAAACCATTAGATCCACCAACCAGATATTTAGATAATTCTTGAGCTATTCTACTTGGATCATCATTTAGTCTCCAATCTAAGTAAGTTTGATATTTTTCAAATGACTCCCAGTACTCTATTATAAAATATTTTCCTGTTTCTTCATTAAAAAATGCCTCAAGATGAGTACATCCATCATAGTTTCTAGTTACAGTCAAGCCATTTTCTGAGTCTAGCATTTCTTTTACTTTATCATAACTTCCTTTCTTAACATCTAATGTTGCTACAACAACTTTTCTATCAACAGGACCAACAGCGTTTACCATACCAGTTGCATCAAAGTACTCACCAGTAGAAACAATTTTTCCATCTTTAAAATCAAAATTATGATAAGAAGTTATTCTAAATGATCTTCCTGTTGACTTACTATCTCCAGTCCAAACACCATAAGCTCTAACACTTCCATCAGGGCTCATTGTAGCTGTGTCTATACCAGGTAACCATACAGCGTCATTAAATTTTACATTAGTATAATTATTTATATAAAACTCAGCAACTTGTAATGATGTAGCATAGTCTACTTGCCCCATACCATAAAGGGGAGCAACGTCTAATAAATCTTCAGATACTACTTCTTTCCAAAGATCAATATTTCCATCTTCAAAGGTCTTCACCCACTTCTCAGCAAGTGCCTTATTAGCCTCATACTGAGGATTTGAAATATTGTTACATCCATAAATAAATAAAATAGATATAACAAAAATTAATTTTCTCATATTCTTAATAATTTGTTTAGGGCACAAAATTAATAATAAAATACTAATTCATATCTTTCAGTATCTTATCTGAGAGTTAACTTAATGTATTCTCTAAACTCTTTGAAGTTATTTATAGATACAGAATTACATTGTTTTTTTATTATATTTTTTAGTTGAATAGGAATTTCAAATTCTTGATTAATAAAGCTTTTTGTCTCCTCGTGAAATTTTGAATGATGTGCTGTCTCTAGAAAAATTATTTGAGATTCTGGGTTATTAATAAGATGTTTTTTTGCACCCAGATACCCTATAGCCCCGTGAGGATCACATATGTATTTATATGTATCTATTAACTCTTTAATAGCTTCAGCTGTCTCAGTATCTGAAAAACTATAACCATACAATACTCTTCTGATTTTATCTAGATTAGCATCAAACAACTCCTTTACTCTTACGAAATTACTAGGACTTCCCACATCCATTGCGTTTGATAATGTTCTCTTTGAGGGTTGAGGTTTGTATTTACCCGTCAAAATATATTTTTCTACTGGATTATTTATATTATTTGCAGATATTATATTTTTAATAGGAAGTCCTAATTTTCTTGATAATAAACAGGAAAATAAATTACCATAATTACCTGATGGAATAGAGAAGGATACTTTTGCGTGTTCTTTTTCAATCTGCCTATAAGCAAAAAAATAGTATAACATTTGAGGTATCCACCTTGATATGTTTATAGAATTAGCCGAAGTAAAATTAAATTTATTAACTAGATCCTTGTCTACTAAAGCTTCTTTTACCATTCTCTGACAGTCATCAAAAGAACCCTCTACCTGTACCGGGTAAATATTGCCAGAGTAAGTTGATATCTGTTTCTCTTGGATTTTTGATATTTTATTTTTTGGATAGAGAATAAATACATCAATTCCATCTACTCCATGGAATCCACTTGCTACTGCTGCACCTGTATCCCCTGAAGTAGCAACTAGTACCGTTACTCTCTTCTCAAGTTTATTTAAATAACTTATACATCTTGAGGTAAACCTTGCGCCAACATCTTTAAATGCCATGGTTGGTCCATGAAATAATTCCAAAACAGAAATGTTTTCATTTAACTGCTTAAGTGGAAAGTCAAAGTTTATAGAATGGTCTATAATTTTTGTAAGTTCCTTCTTACCTATATCGTCACCAACAAATTGAGAAATCACATTATATGCTATTTCTGATTTACCTAAATTTTTGAGATTATCAATAAATGATTTTTTTAAAGGTTTAACTCTAGTTGGAAAGTAAAGACCCCCATCAGGAGCAAGACCCCTAAATAGTGCTTCCTTAAAAGTAACTTGATGTGAATCATTAAAGAGACTAAAATATTTCATTTTTTATTCTGAATCAATTTCAGAAACTCCCTCTGAACTAATTTTAGATATGTATGTTGAAAATTCAATTTTAGTTTCCTGATATATTTTTGTTACTTCCTCTTCTATTTTTTTTGCTAGTTCTTCTCCCCTAGTTATCGCAAAAATTGATGGTCCTGAACCAGATATAGAACATCCCAAGGCACCTAATTCTTCACATTTATCTTTTACCTCATCAAATTTTGGTATTAATTTTTTTCGATGCTGTTCAACAATACTATCCTTTAGAGAAGACTTTAAAAGATCATAATCTCTGGTATGAAGAGAGTGAATTAAACCACCAAAATTAGAGACCTGTGACGTTACTAAACTCATATCAATTTTAGCTGGTAAAATCTCTCTTGAGTAAGATGTTTTAACCTGTATTTTAGGATTTATTATAAAACAAAAGAGGTCTGGCAAAAGAGGGAGATTAATTATCTGCTGTGGGTTAATAGACTTGACCATAACAAGTCCTCCCAGAAGAGCAGGAGCAACATTGTCAGCATGCTCAGAAACACTAGAAATTACTTCTCCTCCCATCGCATATTTTATTAATTCTTTATTGCTAAATGGATCACCTAGAAGTTTATTTATTGCATAGACACTACCAGCAGCACTTGCACCACTACTACCTATTCCACTTCCGGGAATTATATTTTTAATTATTTCAAATTCAAAGCCATAATCAATTTTAAAATCATCCAGAAGTTTCATGGCTGATACTGTTGCCACATTTTTACTTATATCCAGAGGTATATCATAACCCTCAACTTTAGTAATCTTGAGGCCTTTTTTATCTGTTTTTCTGACAACCATCTCATCACCAAAAGATTTAATTGGAAAACCTAAAATATCAAAACCACACGCAACATTTGATACAGTTGCAGGAATAAAAACCTTTATTTTTTTCATGAATTGAAGTTAAAACAATTTTTTTAAAATAGAGAAATTCCCCAATAGGTTAAAACTGCCCAGACCACGTAACGAAAAACTTTTCCAATGAGCATGTACAAACTAACGATATAGAAATTAGTTCTAAAAAAGCCAAGAGCTAGTGCTATAGGGTCACCGAGGATTGGGGTCCAGCACAATAAAGCAAGAAAACCGCCCCACTTATCCACCCTAGTCTTGAGTTCATAAATCTTCTCTTTTCTTACCCTAAAATATTTTTCAATAAGATTCCAGTTACCCAATCTACCAATTGCATAACTGCTTAGACCACCTATCCAATTTCCAGCAGAAGCAACTACTAAAGATAGTGTGAGATCATAATTATTAGCAATCAAAATACTTAAGACAATTTCTGAGCTAAGGGGTATCAATGTCGCGGCAAGAAACGACGCAATAAATAATCCTATATATCCCCATTCTGCAAGAGATTCCATACTCAAATTTAAGGTAGTATAAGATAGTATTATTATATTTATTGTATAAAATTTAATAATATGAGCAAACACTTATCTTATAGATCTGGAAATCCAGTTTTAACATCTAAAGCTTTTAATATTCAGTCAGACTACACTGATAAAATGACTATAGAAGGAACAGTAAATAAAACTTTTCTATTGTTAACTATTGTAATGGGATCAGGGTATTTCGCATGGACTAATTTATATACTTCCATGTATTTAGCTATGCCCGCCGCCATTTTATCAATAGTGTTTGCTACTCTCATAATATTTAATAAAAAATGGATTAGCTATTTAGCTCCTTTATACGCTATTTTTCAAGGTATTGCAATGGGATTATTTTCATATATGTATAACGCATTATATGATGGAATAGTCATCACTGCAATTTCCTATACTCTTTGTATTTTATTCGGTCTCTTATCAATATACAGACTGGGATTAATTAAACCTACTGAAAATTTTAAACTTGGAGTTGGAGCTGCTACCTTCGGTATAATGATGCTTTATCTAGTAGACTTGATTATGGGTTTCTTCGGTACAGGTCTTCCTGTAATGGATATAACTAATGCGTCTATGACGAGCATTGGCTTTAGTGTACTTGTTATAATTGTTGCCGCAATGAATCTAGTAATAGATTTTGATTTTATAGAAGAGGGAGCAGAGAAGGGTGCACCAAAGTATATGGAATGGTATGGAGCATTTGGTTTAATGGTTACTTTGATATGGTTATATCTTGAAATACTCAGGCTGTTAGCTAAACTAAATTCTCGTAAATAAAAATTATAAGGAACGTATTGACTCCTTTATTTCATCAGTAACTCTTAAGCCTGACTCTATCGCACCGTTCATAGAGGCCCTTTGAATAGCAGTGTGTTCACCAGCAAAATAGACTGGACCCTCAGGTCTTGCTAACACCTCCCTAAAATCTTTCTGACCAACTCCAGAAAAGGAGTAACTAGCTTTAGTCCATGGGTCTTCATTCCAATATTTAGCAACTCCCCTCTCCCAGTACTGAGGTGACTCATCCCATATTTTTGAACACGTATTTTTTGCTATTTCATTTCTCTTATCATCACTTAACTTCCCAAGTTTTATGGCGTCTTCTCCAGAAGTAAAACTCAACAATATTCCTCTTGGACCAGGTTGGTCAATAGAAAAATGATAGATCCTTCTTAGAGGAGTATCAGTAAAGACACGCTGGCCTATAGAGTTAGTATTATCCCAAAATCTTTCTCTGTACTGCATCGCTATTTTCATTGCATGTCCATATGCCTGTTCATTAATACACTTTATTTTTTCTTTTGAAAATCCTGGATTCACATCTATGTTTTTTAATACAGATGCTGGTAGAGCAATTACGCATTTTTTTGCTGAAATCTTTGTCAATTTTCCGTTGTCTTTCACAGTTGCTGTGACACCATAAGAGTCGTAATCAAGTCGATGCAACGGTGTATTATACTTGATTTTTTTTTCTATTCTTTTTGCAAGTGTTTTTGGCAGCTGATCATTTCCACCTAAGATCCTCCCTTCCACTGTATTCTCACTAAAACCTGATGTTTTTATATTAGATAGAATCATTGCTAATGCTGAAATTTTTGACGGAGTTGTTGTTGACTCTGTTGCATTGGCGTATTTATAAAGTTCAATAATATCTTGAGGTGCACCACCCTCTTTCAAAATATCTTCAACTGATATTTTATCCAATGCCTGAACTTCAGGAGAGTTAATACCTTTTTTATTAACTAATTCTATCCAATTCTGAATGTACTGAACCTCTTGACCAAATAACATCCCGTTTTCAGTACCAGTATAAGGTAAAGTAACATCACCTGATCTAATTTTATTCATAGATAATTCATTACCCCTCACATAAACACCATCATATTGTCTGGCAGGAAGTATCTTTAAATTGAACTCCCTACAATAATCTTGGACATACATATCTGTACTATCCACATACTCAGCACCCATTTCGGAATAAAGATTATCTGAGAATTGGTTTCTGTAAGTACTCACTCTTCCTCCGGGGCGAGACCTTGCTTCTACTAAAACAATATTGTATCCGGACTTTTCTAATTCATATGCACATGACAGACCTGCTAAACCAGCGCCTACTACAATTATCCTATTATCATCAGTTGAACTGGAAAAAATTGATTGAGAGGATAAAGAAAATAAAGAGGTGACAACTCCTGATTTTTTGATAAATGAACGTCTTGTTATTTTGTTTTTCCTCATAGATACAATCTATCAATATTCAAGTAAAAAGGCAAATTTTAGATATGAGAGGGGCCTAGAGTTTGTAATCAAATGAAATAAACAGTAATAGAATAATTAGTTTTTTCACCTTATTAATAGATTGCTTTAATATATTTTATTTCTAATTTAAATTCTCCTTCTTGTTTATCAGAAATTTGTATGCCCAATGAATTTATTTGTTTGATATCTAAAGCAGGATAATTATTGTAAGAATAACCTCTCCAAAATGGTTTAAAATCTTCTATATTAATATCCATTTCAATCCATTTATCTTTGAAAGATTTAAAATCAAAAGAGTAAGAGGCGCGTCTGTTGTTTTGATTAAGTCTTAATTTGTAAATATTACCATCACCTCTGAATCTTATCTTAAAAGATTTAACACCAGTTAAGGTTTCTTTATTAAAACTTAATCTTGATGATGCAAATCCACCGTTATTTTCTAGAGACAAGTATCCTATAAAAACTAAATTATTTTCATCACTTAATGACAGGTAAGATTTTGAAATTCCACCCATGACATCATCATTGACAATATTCCAATTTTTTAAACCAATATTTTTTTCAGGGTTAATTAAATCAAAACTTTGACCTAAAGATTTTATTGATACTAATAATAAAATAATTAAAAAAATTCTCATACTTCAATCTATCAAGATTCAAGAGAAAAGAAAAATATCATACATTAGTTTTAATATTTCTAGATTCTTTTGTGTTTACCTAGGCTAATTTCTGTTCCATATTACCCAATTTATATATCATTTGAGCGTGAACTTTTATAGCCTTAAAGAAGGAACTATTGGTGTTATATGGCATACCATATTCTTTAGCAGTCTCTATAACAATTTTAGATAATTCCTTGTAATGAACATGACATACCAATGGTAATAGATGATGCTCTATCTGGAAATTCAAACCTCCTATAAACCAAGAGAAAAATTTAGATTTAGGAGAAAAATTTGCTGTAGTAGCAAACTGATGAGTTGACCAATCTCCAGCTATCAGACCATTTTCATCAGGTAAAGGAAACTCAGAACTTGGAGTAATATGAGCAACTTGAAAAACTAGACTAATAAAAAGCCCAGTAAATAAATGCATTGACAAGAAAGCTAACACTATATGCCACCATGGTAATTCTATTACAATTAAAGGCAAAATAAGTGCGAAAGAATAATATAAAATCTTCCATGCTATAATATTTAAAACCGCATTTCTAAATTCATTTTTTTTAACTAGAAAACCCATATTATGATACCTGTTAATTCTAATAAAATCTTTTCCCGTTATCCATGCCAAGGTAGAAATTGCATAAAAAAACCAAATATAAATATGCTGAAATTTATGTATCCAATATTTTTTAGCATGAGGAGAAAATCGAAGAAAAAAAGGAGTATTAATATCATCATCGGCTTGCTCAATATTAGGATAAGTATGATGGAGCACATTATGTTGAATTTCCCAAACTTTAGCACTAGCCCCAATTAGATTGAAGGAATGAGAAACAAGCTTATTAATTTTTTTATTTTTTGAATAAGATCCATGAATAGCATCATGCCCAACAGACATCCCAACACCAGCCATTCCAATACCACTTATTATATATAATAAAAAAAGAAGCCATGAGCTATTAATAATTCCTAAGTTTAAGATTACAAAGGGAAATAAAAATATTGTAAGCATTATAACAGTCTTAATTACCATACCATTATTAGCGTTCTTACTAATATTATTTGTCTTAAAGTATGCATTTACTTTTTTTCTTAAGGATTTTGAAAACTCATCACCTTTTGCTTTGGAAAATTTTGGATGCTTGATATTATCGTATTTTAATTAAAGAAGTATGAATCACAATATACAACTATAAAAACTTAAAGGACCTAGAATAATGTTTTATTAAAATTTATATTAATAATAAAAAAAGAGATATATCTATAATACAGGCTTAGTGTTTAATTAATTCAAAACCCTTAAACTTTTCTAATAAAAAATCTGCATATCTCATAAAGCCCAAATCCGTAAAATGAACTCCATCTACCGTTCCCTCTTGGTCAATTCCAAGAGCATTTTCACTCTCAACATAAAAGATATTTTTATAACCAATATCTATCATCTTTTGGTATTCATATTTTAATGCTAAATTCATAGCTTCTGTGTTATTATCTACTTTTTTATCCAAAACTAAAAAAGTAGGTTTAAATAAATCTATAAAAATAATTGGAGCAGTAGGATTCTTTTTTCTTATGGTATTTACTAGTGGAATTGTATTCTTAGAAACATTTTCTGGGCTAATCATATTAGGCATACACTCTATTACATAAAATGCTGGATCTAACTCAGAAATTAGTTTAGCAATAGGTTCTTCCATCCTCCCATTTCCACTAAATCCAAAATTTATAACATCAACATCTAACTTTCTGGATATAATATTGGTATGAGCCATTCCTGGTCGTGATGCACAACCGCCTTGGGTAATACTAGTTCCATAAAAAATTATTGGTTTTTTTATGTTCTTTTCAACCTGTCTTATAAAGCTATTTGAATGAATTCCAACTTCAATATTTTCAATACCTTCATAGAGAGGAAGAAATATTTTAAACTCTCTTAATTTTTCAGTCATATTATCTACAAGAAGATATTCATTATCAATTCCTTCAGGACGACCAGTATTTATATATTGCCAACCATTTTCATTTTTATAGTACAAGTCGACACCTTTAATCCCAGTTTCAGCCATATGATTCATTGTAAAATCATTGAAAACCTTCCATTTAATACTTATAGATGTAGAATTTGAAATAAACCGAATTGACAAACCAGCTGAAGATTTTGATAAATCCCATACAGGTTTTCTTACAATATTTTTATAAGAAAATGGTAACCTGTCGTATCTATTTTCTTTAAGTGAATCAGGAATTAGAGTTCCTTCAAGTCTAAAAAAATCTTTCCCATAATATATTATTTCAGAATTGTCCTGACCATTCGTTAAAAGTGGTAATAATAAAAGTAGAATTATTTTTTTCATATTTAAAATGTGGAGCCAGAGGGAGTCGAACCCTCGACCTCTTGACTGCCAGTCAAGCA
>CAZGPH010000006.1:0-81338 GCA_964527965.1 uncultured Marinoscillum sp. | reverse complement strand
ACTACAATAGCATCATAGGTGTTTTCTTTTTCAGATTTATTATTAATATTCATTTTGAGTCTAGTAAATTCAATATTAGTGAAAATATTTTTCTTATAAAAAATTAATTATGATACATTCTTATTATATTAAATTATTATGTACAATATCTTAATATTTTTTTTATTTATAATTCATCCAATATACATAAGTACTTCTGAAATTATTTTAAATAATAATAATGCTGAAGTAAAAATTAGAATTTTTAGAGATGATCTTGAAGATGGGCTTAGATTATTTCATGGCAAATCCATATCAATTGATACTAATCAAAAATTAAAAAAAGAATCAAAAGAAATAGATACATATATTCAAAATAAATTCAAATTAAGTATTGATAAATCGAAAATTAATATTTCAATTATTAATTATCAACTTATAAATGATTTAGTTGAAATATCATTTTCTTTTAAATCTGAATTAAGAATAGATAATATAAGCGTAACAAATAATATCTTATTTGATGTGTATAGGGTTCAGAAAAATGTTATTTTGATAAACTTTGAAAATCAAACTAAGTCACATATTTTTTCTTTCTCCGATAGAGAAAAAACGTTTACATATTAAAGAGTTCAATTAATGATTCAGTGCTTACCTTAACTCCTGTTCTTATAGAATTTTCTACATCAGGATAATAGAAAGGAGAGTGAAGAGCCGGCAGAGCATATTCTCCAGAATTATACTTATCCATTCTTTCTTTAGGAACAGTTCCTAACCAATACATCGCAGTTGGAATATTTTCTTTAGTACTTCCATATCTAGCAAAGTCTTCTCCAACCATTTGTGGCTCAGCAGTTACAACATTTTCTTCACCAATAATGGAGTTAGAAACATTAGTCATTATATCAATAAGTAACTCATCATTATAATTAGCTGGAGTATATTGTTCTGGCATTATAATTTTTGGCCACCTAGATTCATCCAGCCCCATTGATGCTGCAACCCCATTACAAATTTCTTTAATCCTTTTGTGAATTAAATTTCTTACCTCTTCCTTATACGTTCTTATTGTAAGCTGAAGATTAACTTCATCTGGAATTATATTATGTTTAGTTCCACCCCTAATTGAACCTACAGTTATGACCGCATCATCAAGAGGATTTAAATTTCTACTTACTATGGTTTGTAATTCCATAACAATCATAGATGCAGTTACAATTGGATCTATTGACATATGAGGTGCAGCTCCATGAGAACCTTGACCAAATATTTTAATATCAACTGATTCAGTATTTGCCATTATATAACCTTTTCCAAAGCCAACTTTTCCTGATGGAATTGTTGGTGAAGCGTGTAGTGCAATTCCATAATCTGGAATGGGAAATTTCTCATAAAGTCCAGCTTTAAGCATCATTGCTGCTCCTGCACCAATTTCTTCTGCAGGTTGACCTATCATCATCATAGTACCACTCCATTCATTTTTTCTATCAACCATTGCCCTTGCAGTGCCAGTCCAAACTGTCATGTGCATATCATGACCACATGAATGCATAGTGCCAACATCATTGCCATCAAAATTTTTAGTAATAACCTTACTAGCATAAGGAAGTCCAGTTTTTTCCTCCATAGGCAGTGCATCCATATCAGTTCTATATAATATGGTTGGACCTTCTCCATTTTTTAAAATACCAACAATTCCATATCCTCCAAAATTTTCTTCAACTTCAAAGCCAACTTTTCTCAATTCGTTTGCAAGCTTTATTGATGTCTCTTTTTCCATTAAGGAGATTTCTGGATTCTTGTGAATATCAATATATAGCTTCTTGAGATAGGGAATTTCTGTCTCAACATAATCTTCAAACTTATTATTTTTTGAAACAAATGAGAATATTAGGAGTAATGGTATTATAAAAATGATTTTTCTGATCATAGCTCTTTAATTTTAATATTACGGTAATAAACTTTTGTTCCGTGGTCTTGAAATGCAATTGGTCCTGTTTTGGTCTTCGCAAAACCTTTCCAGTCTCTAAATTTAGAATTATATATTAAAGCATCCCATTCTGGTCCCTCTAGTGGAAAACTAATTGTTCTGTTTCCATTTAAATCAATATTAGCCAGATTTTCATTATAATTAATTTCAATCAAATAATGATTCCATTCTCCAGTTGGATTTGCAAATAATTGAGTTGGTGCAACCATATCATAGAGAGCACCATTCATATGATTAAAATTAGATGTATCTTCTTTTCCATAAATATCATCATCTAAAACTTGAATTTCTGCAGCAGTGAGGTAAGGGACGGAATAATCTTTAGTTTCATTTACACCCCAAAATATGCCGCTATTTCCTCCTTTTTCAACTTTCCACTCTAGAGATAAAATAAAACTAGTATAACTTTTATTAGAAACAAGGCCATTATTACTATTGCTCTCTCCTGGATAATAAACGAATGCTTCTTCTTCAATTTTCCAACCAACAACAGAGTCTGATAGATATGTATGCCAATTATCAAACGTTTTGCCATCAGTTAGCGATATCCATTCACTTTTATTTTCCTGAATTTTATTAGAACAAGCTGTAGAAATTATTACAAATAATAATAGTTGATATTTTTTCATAGTTTAAGTTTTTTATAAATATAGGAAATTATATTTTCTTAATAAACTCTAATATATCTTGATAAATTTCTTCTTTCTCAAGATCATTGTGAGGCTCATGGTATACATTATCATAAAGTTTTAATTTATGTGATTTTAATAATTTACTTATTTCAATTGTTCCTTTTGATGAAATTATTTTATCACTCATACCATGATATAAAAAAGTTTTAGCTTTTATTCTTGAAGCTTTTTCTTTTACGTTATCTATAGATTTCATTACTTCAGAGTATAGGTTAAGTGAAATTTTATTATGAACTAATTCATCTTTGTCATATTTGGAGACTACATCTTTGTTTTTACTTAAGTGGTTGGAGATAAGCCTATTATTCAATCTCAAACTTGGGAAAATCCTTTTTAAAACTTTTTGTAATAGTATCAAGTATTCAGGTATTTTAATTGCTGTCTCTATCCATGGAGATGATATTACGGCCGATTCTATTTCTTTACTTTCTCTTTCAATTAAAAAGTTTAACCCTATTAAACCACCTAGACTATGACCAAATAAAATTATTGGTGTCTCTAAAAATTTTTTTCTAATAAAAATTAGAGAGCTTTCTACTGACTCTAAATATTCTTCAAATGATTTGATATGCCCTCTTTTTCCATCACTTTTTCCATGACCTTGAAGATCTAATGCGTAGACACCTATTCCATTCTTTATAAAAAATTCTGCAAATTCTTTATACCTTCCAGAATGTTCACCTAAGCCATGAATTAAGAGAATATTTTTTTCTTGAAGATTTTTAGGTTTACACTCTCTAATAAATATCTTGTTTCCTCTTGAAGTAAAAATAGTTTTTTCAGAGATTTTCATTTTTTAAGAAAATGCTTGAATTCCAGTTATTTCATGGCCCAAAATAAGTAAATGAATATCATGAGTTCCCTCATAAGTTATTACAGATTCAAGATTCATCATATGTCTCATCATCGGGTAATCATTTGTTATTCCCATGCCCCCATGGATTTGTCTCGCTTCTCTTGCAATTTTTAATGCCATGTCAACATTATTTCTTTTTGCTAAAGAGATCTGAGAAGAAGATGCCTTTCCTTCATCCATTAATTTCCCAAGTCTCCAGCAAAGTAATTGAGCTTTAGTTATTTCGGTAAGCATCTCTGCAAGTTTTTTTTGAATTAATTGAAATGAAGCTATAGGCTTATCAAATTGTTTTCTCTCAAGAGAATATTTTTTTGCAGCATCAAAACAATCCATTGCAACTCCGATCGCGCCCCAAGAGATTCCATATCTTGCTTTATCGAGACAGCCTAAAGGACCACCTAATCCATCTTTATTAGGAAGAAGGTTCTCTTTTGGAACTTTAACATTATCAAAGACTAATTCCCCAGTTAGAGATGACCTTAAAGACAACTTACCTTCTGTTTTAGGAGCTGAAAAGCCTTCCATCCCTTTTTCAACAATTACCCCTTTTATTCTTTTATTTTCGTCTTTAGCCCATACAACTGCAATATCTGCCACAGGTGAATTAGAAATCCACATTTTAGATCCATTTAGAATATAATGATCACCTTTATCTTCTAGTTTTGATATCATTCCTCCAGGGTTTGAACCAAAATCAGGCTCTGTTAAACCAAAACAACCTAACATCTCACCACTTGCGAGTTTAGGTAAATATTTCTTTTTTTGCTCTTCAGAACCATAAGATTCTATGGGAAACATTACTAATGAACTTTGAACAGATGCTGTTGACCTCATTCCTGAGTCACCTCTTTCTAACTCTTGCATTATGAGACCATAGGAAATGTTATCAAGTCCGCCTCCTCCATATTCTTGTGAAACAGTTGGACCAAAAATACCAGTACTTCCCATTTTTTTTACAATTTCCAGAGGAAAATGATTTTTTTCAAACCATTCCTCAATATTTGGTGATATTTCAACATTAACAAAATCTCTAATAGATTCTCTTATAAGCTTTTGCTCTTCTGTGAGAAGCTCATCAAGTAAGTAAAAATCTACTGATTTAAAATTATTGGGATTGCTCATATTTTTTTTTTTATAAAAGTAATATTTAAAACTTAAAGACCCTCATAAATCAATAATTTATAACGCAAAAACTGTCTAATTAATATGCTTTAATACTATTAAAAATGCTAATTTTTGATTATTTTTAAATAAGAAAAATCAATCTAAATTATGTCCGAAAAATCCGAAAACAAAAAACAATATTCTGCTGGTAATATTCAAGTCCTAGAAGGCTTAGAGGCAGTAAGAAAAAGACCCGCTATGTATATTGGAGATGTTGGTAATAAAGGCCTTCATCATCTTATTTGGGAAGTAGTAGATAATTCAATTGATGAAGCACTTGCTGGTCATTGTGATTTAATTTCTGTCATCATTAACAAAGATAATTCTATTACAGTTAAAGATAATGGTAGGGGAATACCTACTGGCATACATCCTAAAGAAAAAAAATCAGCTCTTGAAGTTGTAATGACAGTTTTACATGCTGGTGGTAAATTTGACAAGGATACATATAAAGTATCAGGAGGTCTTCACGGTGTTGGGGTTTCTTGTGTAAATGCTCTATCTGAAAAGTTAACAGCTACAGTGTATAGAGATGGAAAAATTTTTGAACAACAGTATGAAAGGGGAGCTCCTTTAGAAGATGTTAAGGAGATAGGTAAAACATCTGAGAGAGGTACTGTGGTCACCTTTGTACCAGATAAGAGTATATTTACTGCTACTGAGTATAAATATGATACAGTTGCTACTAGATTAAGAGAATTATCATTTCTAAATGCAGGAATTAAAATTGATTTAAAAGATGAAAGAGAGTTAGATGAAAACAATGAGCCTATATCAGAGAGATTTTATTCTGAAGGTGGCTTAACTGAATTTGTAAATTATTTAGAAGGTTCAAGAGAAAAATTAATTCCAAACCCTATCTATATGGAAGGGAAAAAAGAGAATGTTCCTGTTCAAGTAGCATTGTCATATAACTTATCTTATTCTGAGAATGTTGTTTCATATGTTAATAACATAAATACTATTGAAGGTGGTACTCATGTAGCTGGTTTTAGGAGAGCTTTAACTAGAACTCTAAAATCTTATGCTGATAAGTCTGGTCAACTAGATAAAGTTAAAGTTGATATCTCAGGAGATGATTTTAGAGAAGGACTAACTGCAGTAATTTCTATTAAAGTTGCTGAGCCACAATTTGAAGGTCAGACTAAGACAAAACTTGGTAATTCTGAGGCAATGGGAGCAGTTGATGTATGTGTTGGGGAAATGCTAGGTGATTTTCTTGAAGAAAACCCTAAAGAAGCTAAACAAATAATTTCTAAAGTTATTTTAGCAGCGCAAGCTAGGCATGCTGCAAGGAAAGCTAGGGAAATGGTACAAAGAAAAAATGTTTTAACGGGCACAGGTCTCCCTGGTAAACTTGCTGATTGTTCTGAAAAAGATCCTGCATTATGTGAATTATATGTTGTTGAAGGGGACTCTGCTGGAGGATCTGCTAAGCAGGGTAGAGACAGAACTTTTCAAGCAATTCTTCCACTTAAAGGTAAAATCTTAAATGTTGAGAAAGCTCAAGAACATAAGATTTATGATAATGATGAAATTAAAAATATCATCACCGCCCTAGGTGTTAAGTTTGGAACTGAAGAAGATGAAAAAGAGTTAAATCTTGAAAAACTTAGATATCATAAGGTTATAATAATGACTGATGCAGATATAGATGGTAGTCATATAAGAACTCTAGTTCTAACTTTTTTCTTTAGGTATATGAGACCTTTAATAGATAAGGGTTATTTATATATAGCTCTTCCTCCATTGTATCAGATATCAAAAGGTAAAAGAGCAGAATATGTATGGTCGGAAGATGAAAAAGATAAACTTGTTAAGGAGCTAGCAAAAGATGGAAAAGAATCATCTGTTAATATCCAAAGATATAAAGGTTTAGGGGAGATGAATCCAGAACAATTGTGGACAACTACAATGGATCCTGCAGAAAGGCTACTTAATAAAGTCACAATTGAATCTGCTGCAGAAGCTGATGTATTATTTTCTAAACTTATGGGAGATGAGGTTGCTCCTAGAAGAGAATTTATTGAAAAGAATGCTAAATATGCAAATGTTGATGTTTAGATTTTTTTTCTTTTTCTTTTTATTATTAGTTTCATTCAATTCATATTCTTATTGGCAACAAAGAGTTGAATATAAAATCCATATAGATTTTGACCATAAAAGTCATCAGTTTCTAGGAGAACAAAATCTAAAATATTTTAACAATTCTAATGACACAATAAATAAGGTCTATTTTCATCTTTATTTTAATGCTTTTCAGCCTGGTAGTATGATGGATGTTAGGAGCAGATCTTTGCCTGATCCAGATAGAAGAGTAATGGATAGAATTTCTAAACTTAATAAAAATGAAATTGGTTTTCATGAAATTAAAAAAATAGAGCAAGATGGGAAAAGTTTAAAAAATCATATCCAAGGTACAGTTTTAGAAGTAGAATTAGCTTACCCACTGATGCCAAATAAATCAACAAATTTTTATTTAGAATATTTTAGTCAAGTCCCTGTTCAAATTAGAAGAAGCGGTAGAAATAATAAGGAAGGAATTGATTATTCAATGGCTCAATGGTTTCCTAAAATTGCTGAGTATGATGAAAATGGATGGCATGCCAATCCATATATAGCTAGAGAATTTTATGCTCCATGGGGAGATTTTGATGTTTCAATATCTATAAATAAAGATTATATAGTTGCTGCAACTGGTATTCTTGAAAGTAAAAAGAAAGAGAAAGATAAAAATATATGGAATTTTAAAGCTAAGGATGTTCATGATTTTGTATGGGCAGCTGATCCTGATTATGTTCATGATGTTTTAAAAGTAGATTCTGAAGATTTAGAGCTCCATTTTTATTATCAAAAAACCAATGATGAAATGGTAAGTAATTGGAAGAGATTGCAAGATGATACTGCAGATGCTTTTAGATATATTAACAAAAAATTTGGAAAATATCCTTACACTAAATACTCAGTAATTCAGGGTGGTGATGGAGGAATGGAATATCCTATGGCTACATTAATAACTGGTGAAAGATCATACCCTAGTTTGTTATCTGTTACAATTCATGAACTTATACATTCATGGTATCAAATGCTTCTTGGAACCAATGAAAGTTATTTGGCCTGGATGGATGAAGGATTTACATCCTTTGCTCAGAATATTACATTTAATAATGAATTTAATGAAATATATAATTTGAATTCTATAAATCCACTTGAAAGATCATATAACAGATATTATAGTTTTATTAAAACAGGGTTAGAAGAACCTCTTTCAACTCATTCAGATCATTTTTCAACTAATCAAGCATATGGTGTTGGCTCCTATACTAAGGGTGCAATATTTTTAATGCAATTAGGATATATAATTGGTGAGGATAAGCTCTTTAAGGGACTAAGAAGATATTATAATGAGTGGAAGTTTAAACATCCTGATGAATATGATTTTTTAAGAATAATGGAAAAAGAAGGTGGAATAGAACTCGATTGGTATATTGATTATTGGATAAAGACAACGCATCAAATAGATTATTCTTTAGAGCTAAATGAAAAGGATAAAAATAAGATTTCTGTTTCTATAAATAGAATTGGTAAGATGCCAATGCCCATTGAAATAGAAGTTTTATATGAGGATTTACCTTCTGAAAATTATTATATACCACTTTCAATTATGAGAGGTGAGAAAGATAATTCAGATAATAAGCTTATTATATTAGATGACTGGGAGTGGGTTAACGAAAGCTATCAATTTGATTTAGATATGTCAGGTAAAAAGATTAAAAAAATTGAAATTAATCCTTCGGGAGAGTTAGCTGATGTAAATAAATCAAATAATCTTATTGAATTTGAGTAGAATTATTTTTTAAGGAAATTTTCAACGATTTCTTCTACTTCTTTTTCAGATATACTTTGAATATTATTCTTATATTTTTCTAAAACATCTTTTGGAATTCCAACAAATGGTTTCTTTCTTTTTTCTTTAAAGATATTCCCAATTTCAGTACCTCTAACTGCAAGGAAATAAGGAGGCTTGCCATATTTTCCTAACCTAATTTGTAATCCATTATCAAACTCTTTAAGTATATCTTTAGATTTTTCTATTGGAGTATTCACTATTTCTATAGCTTCTTCCAAGGTTATATTTTTAGGTTCTTTATACTTTTCTTTATCAATTTTATAGTTTTTATCATTGAATCTTAAGTAAAAACCATATCTTCCATTTTTAAGTTCTATATTTCCTTTCTCATATTCAAAAATTGGAAGAGAGTTATTTTCCTGTTTTTTATTTATGATATCAATAGCTTCATTAATGGAAATATGCCTAATTAATTGTTCTGGAGACATATTGAAATATTTTGGAAAACCTTCATCGGAGTCTTCTTTATCTCCTATTTGAATTACTGGTCCAAACTTAGCAACTCTTGCAATCATTTTTTTACCTTCATATTCACCAAGTTCCTTTTCTAACTGATATCTCTCCTCCGGTACATTTTTATATAATTGAGAGAATATAGTATAAAATTCTTCAATCATATTATTCCAATTTCTTCCTTTGTAAGCAATCTGATCTAACTGTGATTCGGTTTTAGCAGTAAAAGAATAATCCATAAAACTTGAATTGAAATTTTCATTTAAATATTCAGTCACAAACATTCCCATATTAGTAGGATATATTTTGTTTTTTTCAAAGCCAGTTTTTTCATCTTTTATTTCATGAGAAATATTATTTGAAATAAGCCTTATTTCATTACTTTTTATGATTTTTCCATCTCTTTCTTCTTTAACTACGTATTCTCTCTCTTTGATTTTTCTGACTGTTTCTGCAAAAGTTGAAGGTCTTCCAATTCCTGAATCCTCCATTTTTTTTATAAGACTTGCTTCAGAATATCTTGGTGGGTGCTTAGTGAAAACCTGTTTACATAATATTTCTTCAGTTTTTAAAGTCGAACCTTTTTCAAGTTTTGGTAACAGTTTGGTATTTTCTAAATTCTCATTATAAAGTTTTAGAAATCCATCAAAAACCATAATTTCTCCAGAAGCTTTAAATTCATATTTACTCCCATTATTAATATTTACTATAGTTCTCTCAAATAAGGACTCACTCATTTGTGATGCTAATGTTCTTCTCCAGATTAAATTATATAATTTTTTTTCTGTGTCTGTTTTTCCAGCATTATCAAGACTAAAATTTGTTGGTCTTATTGCTTCATGAGCTTCTTGTGCAGAATTACTTTTAGTTTTGTAAACTCTTCTTTTAAAATAATCATTTCCATAATTTGATTCTATCACACTTTTAGAATTTTCTAGTGCTTCATCTGATAAGTTAACTGAATCTGTTCTCATATAGGTTATGTGTCCTGCTTCATATAGTCTTTGAGCAGTTGACATCGTAAGAGATGGAGAAAATCCAATTTTTCTACTAGCTTCTTGTTGTAAAGTAGAAGTTGTAAAAGGTGCTGATGGAGACCTTTTAGAAGGCTTTTTTTCAATATTTTTTACTTTGAAATTTGTTTCTTTACAGTCATTTAAAAAATTTTCTGACTCCTCCTTATTTTTAAATCTTATATTTAGTTCGGCAGGAAACTCTTCATTATTTAAAGAAAAATTTGCAGTTGTTTTAAATGAAGACTCTGGATTAAAAACGCTTATTTCATTTTCTCTATCAACAACAAATTTTACGGCTACGGACTGAACTCTACCTGCTGATAAGCCTCTTTTAATTTTTTTCCAAAGGATAGGTGAAATTTCAAATCCAACTAATCTATCTAATACTCTTCTTGCTTGCTGAGCATTTACTAATCCCATATCAATCTTTAATGGATTTTCGATTGAATTTAATACTGCTTTTTTTGTAATTTCTCTGAAGATAATTCTTTCATATTCTTCTTCCTTTAAATTGAGAATTTCTTTTAAATGCCAGGCAATTGCTTCTCCTTCTCTGTCATTATCTGTTGCTAAAAAAACTTTTTCAGAATTTTTTTTGAGAGATTTTAATTCTTTAATTACTTTTTTTTTATCAGGGGAGGGGATATAAGAAGGTACAAACCCGTTTTCTTTATCTATTGATTTATCATCTTTTGCTAAGTCTCTGATATGTCCATAGCAAGAAGAGACTTTATAATCTTTACCTAAATATTTTTCAATTGTTTTTGCTTTTGCTGGTGACTCTACAATTACTAGGTTCTTACTCATATTATTTAAAATTCATTTTTTTAAGTTGCCAAAGATGAAAAAAAATTTTATATAATTATAATTTCAATTTATAATAAATTTAATTTTTTGTTTTTCAATACGTAGTATTGAATAAATTGTTTGTATGAAGATATTAATTGCTCCTGATAAATTTAAAGGTTCTTTAAGTGCTATTGAAGTTTGTGATGCACTTACAAGAGGACTGAAAAAAAATAACTCATCTATAGATGTTCTTTCTTGTCCTATGGCTGATGGGGGTGATGGTTCTTTAAAAATATTAAACCATTATTTCAGTTTAAAACCTTATGAACTTAAAGTAAATGATCCTTTATTTAATACAATAAAATCAACTTATTACCTTTCTCAAAATACTGCATATATTGAAATGTCATTAGCATCAGGGTTATTTTTATTGGATGAAAAAGATCGTAATTGTATGTTCACCTCCTCTATTGGAACAGGTGAATTAATGAATCATGCAATTAAAAAAGGAGCTACTAATATTAATTTATATGTGGGAGGAAGTGCCACAAATGATGGCGGAATTGGAATAGCTTCTGCTTTAGGTTTTAAATTCTACGATGCTTCGAATAATTTATTATTACCAATAGGTAAAAATCTTATATTAATTAATAGAATAGACAAGAGTAAAGTTGAGTTTAATTTTCAAGAACTAAAAGTCAAAGTTGTTACGGATGTAAATAATCCTTTATGTGGTAAAAATGGAGCAGCTTATATTTACGGTGCTCAAAAAGGAGCTAGTCAAATTGAAATTGAAAAGCTGGATAAAGGATTAATAAATTTAGAATCAAAATTAATTGAACATGGCTTTGAAAGTGTAGCTAAAATTCCTGGAGCTGGAGCTGCAGGAGGAGTAGGTGGAGGAGCAGTTGCTTTTCTAAAAGCAAAATTAGTTTCTGGAATTGAGGAATTTATAGAAATTACTCAATTAGAATCGTTGATTAAAGATTCTGATTTAGTGATAACGGGAGAAGGAAAATTAGATTCACAAACACAACAAGGAAAGGTAGTTAGTGGTGTTTGTAATTTATCTAAAAAACATAATAAACCAATTATTGCAGTTTGTGGAGATTCTGATAGAGATATTTATAAAAGTTTAGGTTTAAAAAAAGTTTATAATATTTTAGATAAAACAAATTCTATTAGTAAATCTTTTAAAAAAGCAGATAAATATTTAACTGAGATTGGTGAGGATATTTTAAATAACTTATAATTTTAAAATAGATAATTAAATTTGCCGTTGTCACTAAGTAATCAAATCATAAAGCTTTTTAATTTTAATGAAAATTTTTTATCATATTATCATTTATTTAATTGTCAGTTTTAATTTGAATTCTCAAAATTTAAATTATTCTCAATTTTATTCTTCTCCATTAAATCTTAATCCGGCAATGACAGGTATTGGGGAATTTGGTAGAGTAGGAATAAATTATAGAAACCAATGGCCATCTTTTGCAGGTGGAATACACTACTTCTCCTCATGGATTGATTATAACTTAATGAAATCAAATTTTTCTTTAGGGTTAAATATTTCTAATGAGTTTGAAGAAGTTTATAAATTATCAACTTCTCATTTATCTCCATCGTTTTCTTATGAGATTAACCTTAACTATAACTGGGTATTAAGGTCTGGGGCTCAATTTTCTATTGTAGATTCAAGACTAAATAATGACCTTGTTTTCCTTGATCAGTTTAATTTTGATGGAACAATTGGAACAAGTGCTGAAAATTTAATGGTTTATAACAATAGAAATTATTTGAGTTTGGCAATGGGTATGCTTGCATATTCAGAAAAAATTTGGATTGGCGGATCTATCTATAATTTAAATGAACCAAATATTTCATTTACAAATGAGAAAATTAATTTAGATAAGTTATACTCATTTCATATTGGTTTTAAAATAGATAAATTTAAAATGTCTCCTTCCTTACATTTTAAAAAACAATCTAAATTTAATCAGCTTGACTTAGGCACCTATTTTAATTTAGAACCGATAAATTTTGGAATCTGGTATAGAGGTATTCCTATTGATTCTAATAATAATTTCAATTCACTTATTAGCTCTCTAGGTATTAATCTTAAAGACTTAATTATGTCTTATAGTTATGATTATAATTTTTCAGATTTGTCAGATTCAGGTGGATCTCATGAGATTTCTATAATTTATAATTTTAATTTTTTAGGCAAGAAGATACCTCCAAAAAATGCTCGTTTTTTACAATGTCCTATACCTAATTTTTAAGTAATTTTGAATATGAGTTCTGATGCAATTCTTCAAATAATCTTCTTAATTATTATTTTAAATTATTTAGTTGATCTATTAAGTGGTTTACTAAATTATAATAGTTTTAATAATAAACTTCCTGATAACGTTAATGATATTTATAATAAAAAAGAATATGATAAATCTCAAGAATATAAAAAAGAAAATTTCAAGTTTAACCTAATTACATCCACTTTTAGTTTTATCATTTTAAATATTGTTTTATATAATGGTTATTTTGGAACGTTGGACTCAATAGTTAGAAACTATACTTTTGAAAACGAAATTAGTCCTTCAATCCTATTTTTCTTTGCAATTTATTTTATTAATGATTTTATATCTATTCCATTTCAGCTTTATAGAGTTTTTGTTATTGAAGAAAAATATGGCTTTAATAATATGAAAATTCGTACTTTTATTTTTGATAAAATAAAAGGCTATTTTTTAACTATTGTAATAGGCTTAATATTATTAGTTCCTGTTCTGGTTCTAATATTACTTTATCCACAAAATTTCTGGATATATGCCTGGATTTTATTATCAGCTTTTATGATTTTTCTTAATATGTTTTATACATCATTAATAGTTCCTTTATTCAATAAATTAACTCCTCTAGAAGATGGAGATCTGAGGAAAAGTCTTAATGAGTATGCTAGTAATGTTGGTTTTTCATTATCAAATATTTTTGTAATTAATGGTTCAAAAAGATCAAGTAAAGCAAATGCTTTTTTTACTGGTTTTGGAAAGAATAAAAAAATAGTTTTATATGATACATTAATTAAAAATCATTCTGTCCCTGAACTAGTAGCAGTTCTCGCTCATGAGGTAGGTCATTATAAATTAAAACATGTTATTTCAAATTTGTTTGTTTCAATAATTACCACTGGGTTAATGCTTTTTTTAATGTCTAAAATTTTATTTACTAGTGAAGTGAGCTATGCCTTAGGTGGTAATGTATCTTTTAGACATTTAGAAATATTAGCATTTTTTATTTTATATACTCCTATAAGTAGAGCTATAAATATTTTAGCATTTATTAAGAGTAGAAAAAATGAATATGAAGCTGATAATTTTGCTGTGACTACCTATAGAAAATCTCCAATGGTTAGCGCATTAAAGAAATTATCTAGAGATAATCTCACAAATCTTACACCTCATCCATTATTTGAATTTATTAATTATTCTCATCCATCTTTAAGTAAAAGATTAAAATCTATTGAGAAGATTATTTAATATTTTTTTAATAAGATTATAATTTTAAAACCTTCTCTATCCCAAATCCATCAAGTCTATTTCTATAATAGAAAAGCATTTTAATATTCTTAATTATTATTTTATCATTTTTTAATTCTAATGGTCTAATTGCATGGTAAAGTCCTAAGTTTTTATATCCTATTTCTATTTGCTCATCTACAGAAAGTAATAGTTCATCAGAAATTTTAATTTTTTTCTTAAATGATAGTTTTTTTATACATTCTAAAACTAGATTATACTTTGTTTTATAATATTTAATATTTAGAGTTAGTTCATCCTCAGGAAGTTCCATAATACTTTGGAGATCCATCTTTTTAAATTTATTTCTTATAATTTCAAAGGAAGTAAAGGATAATACTAAGCTTGAAAAAACAACAGTACCAGCCATAAGTTCATCAATTATCTTTTCTGATAAATTATTAAGGATTTCTGTTTTATTATTTTTTTTAAGAGATAAACTATTCTTATTAATTGGATTCCCTTGCTTATCTACTCTATTTCCATAAACATCTAGAGGACTACCAAATGATACTGCCATTCTATTTGAGCGAGTAAAATATTTAATTAGAAAGGTAAAAATTTTAAAAGTGTTAGAGTAACCTAAGTCTTTATGGAATTTGTTTTTAGATAGATATTGATTTATTAAAGCAGGCCCCTCTAAAACAAATTGATAGTTAAATGTTACTGGAACGATATAAATTTTTTTATTTTTCTTATTTAATTCTTTTTGAGCTTCAAGAGTACTTCCTAGTAATCCAAGTTTTAGGTTTTTTTCTATTGATCCTGATCTTGATCTTGTACCTCCAGGATAAAACAAATTATGACATCCATTAACTATCGCTCTTTCAGTATATGTTTTTAGAGTTTCTAAATATAAAAAATGTTTTTTTCTTCTATCTACCTTATAAGCTCCCAAACTATTAAAGAAATAAGCAAAAATTTTCAAATTATATAGAACTAAACCAGCTCCATACATAAATGCCGGTAATCCTAAATGAGAAATAATCCAGCCAATCAATGCAGAATCTAAATGAGAAAAATGTGTTGGAACCATTACAATTGTCCCTGTTTTTGATAGCTTTCTCAGCTTTTTATGTTTTCCAACTATTTGAATGGTACTATCTAGATTAAGGCTACCAAAGGGATTTCTTAATCTAGCAGTATTTAATAATCTAGCAAGAAATGAAGTAATTAATCTTCTTGCAAAACCATGATGACTTCTTTTAAAATTCCCAGTAATTTCTTTAGTATATCTGTCAATTACAATAGGTAAAATTTCATTTTTAATTTTTGGGTTATTCTTATCATTTTCAAATTCAATAATCTTGTCTTTTAATGAATACCAAAACTTTTTATCATCTGCTGGATCAGCTTTCCACGATTTATTTGATATTCTAAGTTTTTCTTTATAAATAGTATTTATAAGTTCATCATATAAATCTTCAGATTTTATTTTTTCAAGTATTTTAAATTGAGATTTTTTAGAAACCTCATTCATAAATCCTTTTCTATCTTTGAATAGTTGAACTATAGGCCAAAACTTAGATTGTTTTACAATCTTTTTGTATTTCTTTTTATTGTTTTTTTTTATATCGTTCATCTTTTTTCAAATAAATGACGTAGTATATAAAGTTAATTCAAGTTACTGTTTTTTTATGAATCTTACTGATATTGAATTTCCCATCAAAAATGAGATGAATGATTTTAAATTAAAATTAAAATCTTCTATATCAAGTGATAATTCTATTATAGATACTATAGTAAATTATATCTTAAAAAGAAAGGGTAAACAAATCCGTCCAATTCTTGTTTTTTTAACTTCTGGATTGAATGGCAAAATATCAGATTCAACTTACAGAGCTGCTATTTTGATAGAAATATTACATACTGCTACATTAATACATGATGATGTAGTTGATGATTCAAATTACAGAAGAGGTTTTTTCTCTATTAATGCACTTTGGAAAAGTAAATATTCTGTTTTAGTAGGAGATTATTTATTATCTAGAGGGTTAGAACTTTCTGTTGAAAATAATGATTTTAAATTTTTAGGAGTTTTATCAAATGCAGTAAAAAAAATGAGTGAAGGAGAAATAACACAGCTAAAGAAGTCAAAAACTTTAGATATTGACGAGAAAACTTATTTTAAAATTATTCAAGAAAAAACAGCAAGTTTATTTTCTTCATGTTGCGAAATGGGAGCAATTTCATCAAATTCAAATGAAAAAAATATATTATTTATGAAAGAATTTGGGTTATTATTAGGTCAAGCATTTCAGATTAGAGATGATATGTTTGGTTATTTATCTTATGACACAGGAAAGCCATCACTAAATGATTTTAAACAAGCTAAGATAACTTTACCACTAATATTCTCTTTATCTAAGGTAAATAGCTCAAAAAAGAATGAGATAATTAAAAATCTAAAAAATTATAAATCAATTGATAAGATTATTGATTTTGTTAAAGAAGAAGGAGGTATTGATTATAGCCAAAATCTAATGAATAACTTAACAGAAAAAGCATATTCTATTTTAGAAAAATTTCCAGAATCAGATTATAAAAACAGTTTGAAAAAGCTTTTAAATTATACTATAAGTAGGAATATATAATTAATATTTTTGAAAAGTGGGATAAAGTGGGATAAAGTGGTGTAAAATGTATAAATGTTTATTACATTTGTTGCAAGTGGTTTATATTAATACTCTGATATGGCTTTTTTCACAGGCGAACATGAGTGTAAATTAGATGCTAAGGGGAGATTGGTTTTACCCTCTAGGTTAAAATCAGTCTTACCTTCAGCTTCTAAGAATAGCATAGTTGTTAGGAAAGGATTTGAGCCTAATCTTATTATATATCCTTTAAGTGAGTTTCAAAATATTTATGCAAGAATTAATTCACTTAATGAGTTTAGTTCTGAACAAAGAAAATTAAAAAGAAATTTATTTAGTAGCATATCTCAGGTTGATCTTGATTCAAATGCTAGATTTTTGATACCAAAATCAATGATTTCTCATTGTGAATTAGAGAAAGATGTGATTCTTATTGGAGTAGGTAATATTATTGAACTTTGGAACCCTGTTATCTATAAAAAGAATTTGATTAGTAGCTCTGAAGAGTTCTCTAAGTTGGCTCAAAAATATCTTGATGTATAATTAATTATGAAATATCATGTTCCTGTATTACTTAATGAATCAATAAAAGGATTAAGTATAAAACCAGAGGGAATCTACGTTGATCTTACTTTTGGAGGAGGAGGTCACTCCAAGTTAATTTTAAAAAAATTAAGTAAAAAAGGAAAATTATTTTCTTTTGATACAGATAAAGACGCAATTAAGAATAATCCAATTTCTCAGGGTAATTTTGAATTAATTCAAAGCAATTTTAAATTTTTTGATAATCACCTTAAAAGTAAAGGGATAGATAGAGTTGATGGGATTCTTGCTGATCTTGGTATTTCATCACATCAAATAGATAACTCAGAAAGAGGTTTTTCATATAAAGGAGATTATTTGCTTGATATGAGAATGAGTAAGGAAATTAAACTTTCTGCAGAAGATGTTATCAATGATTATGAAAAAAGTAATCTTAAAAAGATTTTATTTAATTATGGAGATATAAAAAATTCTGGATCTATAGTCGATAAAATAATTAATTATAGGAATAAAAAAAGAATAAAAAAAAATTCTGATTTGATTGAAATTTTAAATCAAATTTTTGGTAAGAGAGTATCATTTAAGTTTTTGTCAAAATTTTACCAAGCTATAAGAATAGAAGTAAATGATGAGATAAATTCATTAAAGGAAATGCTTAAAAAAACAGTAAATCAATTAAATACAAAAGGTAGGCTAGTTATAATATCCTATCATTCTATTGAAGATAGATTAGTTAAAAATTTTATTAATAAATCAAATTTTTTACCTGATTATGAAAAAGATTTATATGGTAAAAAAGTGGAGCTTTTTAAGAGGATAAATAAAAAACCATTTACTCCTTCATTAGAGGAATTAAAAGAAAATCCTAGATCAAGAAGTGCAAAGTTAAGAATTGGAGAAAAAATATGAATGTTAAGGATAAAATAGATGATATTTTAAAATCATTAAAATTAGAATTGCCTAGTTCTTTAAATATTGACTTTTACAAGATATTTTATTTATTATTATTTTTAATTATTTACATCAGTAATCAACATTCAGTTGAAAAACAAATAAGAGAAATAAATAAGTTAGAGAAAGAAGTAGAAGAATTGAGAACTGATTATGTAACTCTTAATAATAATTATATGTTTTCTAGAAAGGAGTCTGAAATTCTAAAAAGAGTAAAAGAAATTGGCCTGAAAAACTCTAAACTACCACCTGAAAAAATATCATACAAAGAATGAATATTAAAAAAGAAATTTTATTGAGAGTGAAGATAGCTTTCGTGATGGTAATAATTATAAGTTTAGGCATAGTCTATAGTATTTTTGATTTACAATTTTCAGAGGGTGATTATTGGAAATCAAAATCTGAAAATATTAATTTCAAATATGATAAAATAAAAGCAAGTAGGGGAAATATTTTATCTGATGATGGAAGTATATTAGCTACTTCTCTACCTTTTTATAAAGTTGCTTTTGATCCTTCAATACCTAATAATATTTTATTAGAAAATGATCTAGATTCATTAGCATTATTATTATCATATTTTTTTAAAGATAAAAGTAAGAATGAGTATAAAAATAATATTTTAAGTGCCAGAAAGAATAAGAGAAGATACCTTTTATTAAATAGAAAGAAAATTGGATATCAAGAAAAAAAGATATTAAATACATGGCCTATTTTTAGAGAGGGAAGATTGAATGGTGGAGTTATTTTTGAAAAAATGGATGAGAGGTACAGACCATACTCAAAATTAGGCTATAGGACAATAGGTTCTGTGGATGAAAATAATAAAGGAACTGTAGGAATTGAGTATAGTTTTAATTCATTTCTTAATGGAAAGGATGGAGAAATACTCACTCAAAAAATTGCTGGAAATTATTGGAGGCCAATTTATGATGGTAATGAGATACAACCTAAGAATGGTTTTGATATTGTCACAACTATAAATGTAAACCTACAGGATATAGCTGAATCAGCTCTATTAAAAGGATTAAAAATTAATGATGCTGATTATGGATCAGTAATTTTAATGGAAGTTGAGACAGGTGATATTAAAGCAATATCAAATTTTAGTAAAAATAAATCAGGCTATTATACCGAAAATTATAATTATGCCATTCAGGGAATGCATGAACCTGGCTCAACTTTTAAATTAGCTAGTATGCTAGCATACTTAGAGGAAACAGAGAGTTCAATATATGATTCTGTAGATACAGGTGAGGGAGAATATAGGTTTTATTCTGAATTAATGAAAGATCATAAGCCAGGAGGCTATGGTAAAATTACAATAAAAGAAGTTTTTGAAAAAAGTTCAAATATAGGAGTTGCTAAGATGATTGATGAGACTTTTAATAGATCTCCTCAAATTTTTTTAGACTACTTAGGGAGATTTGGTTTTAATAATAATTTTGATTTTCAAATCTTCGGTTCTTCAAAACCTCAAATAAAAAATAGTAAAGATTCAACATGGAGTAAGGTTTCTCTCCCTTGGATAGCTCATGGTTATGAATTAATGTTAACTCCACTTCATACTCTCACTTTTTATAATGCAGTTGCTAATAATGGAATATATGTTCAACCTAGAATAGTAAAGAATGTCAAGAGTGCTAATAGATTAATTGAAAAATTTGATAATTCAAAAACTAAAAATATTGCAGGAATTAAATCAATTAATACTGTAAAGAAATTATTGGAAGGAGTAGTAGAAAATGGAACCGCTGATAATATCAAACATAGTAATTATAAAATTGCAGGAAAAACGGGTACTGCAAAAAAAGTAGTAAACGGCAGGTATGCTAATAGGTATTATACTTCATTTGCAGGATTCTTTCCAAGTGAAACCCCAAAATATAGTTGTATTGTAGTTATTGATAACCCTAAAAAATATAGAATTTATGGTAGTGATGTAGCAGCTCCTGTCTTTAAAGAAATTGCTGATAAGATATTTATTTCGGATGAGAAATATTTTCAAGAAATCAAGAAAGAAGATTTTAAATTTACCTTTCCACAAATTAGAGCAGGATATAAGGATGATCTTGTATTCCTATCAAATAATTTGGCTTTATCTAATCATTCACAATCTGACAGTGAGTGGGTTAGAACAAAACTTATCGATAACTCTATATATTGGGAGTCTATAAACTCAAAAATTCATTTAGTTCCTAATGTTGTTGGGATGACCTTAAAAGATGCAATATATCTTTTAGAATCAAGAGGTTTAAATGTTACTTTTTCAGGTAAGGGAAGAGTTAGAAAACAGAATATTTCTCCAGGGAAATTAATTAAGAAATATAAATCAATTAGTATAAGTTTAGGGTGAAAAAATTAAAAGAGATTATTAGTGATGTCAAAATTATAAAAATAGTTGGTGATATTAATACAACTGTTGAGGGGATAACTGATAATTCTAAACTAGTAAAACATAATTATTTGTTTTTTGCTATAAAGGGTATCTCTTTAGATGGACATAGATATATTGATAATGCTATTCAAAAAGGATGTAAAGTTATAATTTGCTCTTATTTACCAAATAAAATAACTCCAGCTGTATGCTATATAGTAGTAGAAAATATTAGAGAATCTGTCTATGATATATCCTCAAAATATTATAATGATCCTGCAAAAAAAATTAAAATCATTGCTGTTACTGGAACAAATGGAAAAACATCAATAGTTTTTTTTCTTTATAACTTTTTAAGTTCTTTAGGTATAAAAGTAGGGATGTTATCAACTATAGAGAATAGTATATTAGACAAGAAAGTTAAGTCTAAACTCACAACCCCAAGTCCTGTTCAATTACATGAGTTATTAGATAATATGATTAAAAGTTCATGTGAATATTGTGTTATGGAAGCTAGCTCTCATTCAATTGATCAGAAAAGGATAATGGGCAAAGATATTTTTATAGGAATTTTTTCTAATTTGTCACATGATCATTTAGACTACCATAAAACATTTATAAATTATATTAATACGAAAAAAAAATTATTTGATGATTTACCTAAAACCTCATACTCGATTATAAATTCAGATGATAAAAGATCAGAATATCTAGTTCAGAATACAAAATCAAAAGTTCTCTCATATGGACTAAAAAAAATATCTGATTCAAAAGGAAAAATTGTTGAAAGTGGAACTAATGGTATTAAAATAAAGATTGATAATGTAAATGTTCATTTTAAAATCATCGGTGATTTTAATGCATACAATCTCTTGAGTGTATTTGCAGTTGGAAAAGTTTTAAAAATTGAATCTGATATTATTTTCAAAAACCTTTCTAAACTTAATACACCAAATGGTAGAATGGATTTTATTCATGGAAAAAATAATGTAATTGGTATAATTGATTATGCACATACACCTGATGCTCTAGAAAATGTTTTAATTAATATATCTAGATTTAAGAGTGAAGCTAAAGTGATTACTATTGTAGGTGCTGGAGGAGATAGAGATAAGTCTAAAAGATCTGAAATGGGAAAAATTGCTACACAATATAGTGACCATGTTATCTTTACTTCAGATAATCCAAGAAATGAAAATGAAGAAAATATTATTTCAGATTTAGTAAAAGGAGCTGTAAGAAAAAACTTTATTATTATTTCTGATAGAAAAAAAGCAATACAAGAGGCATGCTTGAACTATAAAAAAGATTCAATAATTTTAGTCGCTGGAAAAGGTCATGAAAAATATCAAATTATAGGAGATAAATCTATTCCACATGATGATAAGGAAATTTTAAAAAAAATAATTTTATAATATGTTATACAGTCTATTTGAATATTTAAATAATAATTACGATATAGCAGGGACTGGTGTCTTTCAATATTTATCATTTAGAGCAGGAATGGCTGCTTTATTTTCTTTAGTAATAAGTATTCTTTTTGGTAAAAAAATAATTAGTATTCTAACAAATTTTCAGTTATCCGAAAAAATAAGAGATCTTGATTTAAATGGTCAGAAAGAAAAAAAAGGGACTCCGACTATGGGTGGTTTAATCATAGTTTTATCAATAATATTTCCAACATTATTATTTGCAGACCTTTCTAATATCTATATAATTATGATGTTAATAGTGACAGTTTTCATCAGTTTAATAGGCTTTATAGATGATTACTTGAAAATTAAAAATAATAATAAAGATGGGTTGAAGGGAAGGTTTAAAATAATTGGACAAATTTTAATTGGAATTTTTGTTTCATTTATATTAATTTCTAATGAATCAGTAGTTGTGAGAAATTTCACTGAACCTATAACACAAGAAAGTCTATTAAGAGGAGTTGATCATGAAGATACTAAAGAATTAATTACTACAATTCCATTTGTTAAGGATAACCAATTTAGATATGATTGGTTATTACCTAGTGTTTTAGATGATTATACTTGGGCCATATATAGTTTGATTATTATTTTTATTATTACTTCTGTATCAAATGGAGCAAATATTACTGATGGTTTAGATGGCCTTGCAGCAGGCACTTCAGCTATAATTGGAATAACATTATCAATATTTATCTATCTATCTGGTAATATAATATTTTCTGATTATCTAAATATTTTATACATTCCAATGGTTGGTGAACTTGTTATTTTTTCTTTTGCTTTTGTAGGAGCATGTATAGGTTTTATTTGGTATAATTCTTATCCTGCTCAAGTTTTTATGGGAGATACTGGTAGTTTATCAATTGGAGCTATAATTGCTGTTTTAGCAATTATTATTAAGAAAGAGTTATTAATTCCTGTTCTCTGTGGAATTTTTTTAATAGAGAACATATCGGTTATAATTCAAGTACTATATTTTAAATATACTAAGAAAAAATATGGAGTTGGAAAAAGAGTTTTCTTGATGGCTCCTCTTCATCATCATTATCAGAAAAAAGGAATTCATGAAACTAAAATTGTTGCTAGATTTTGGATGATAAGTATATTGTTAGCTATAGTCACTTTGGCAACCTTAAAACTTAGATAATATGGTAAATTGGATAAAAGATAATATTCAAGGCGATAAAATCATTTGGATAATTGCTATTGTATTGTCAGTTATAGGTTTACTTTCAGTTTATAGTGCTACAAGTTTATTAGCTCTACAAAATAAAGGAGGAAATACTGAATTCTACCTTGTAAAGCATTTTGTATTAATATCATTTAGTTTTATTGCAATGTGGTTTTCGCATAGAGTAGATTACAAGTATTTTTCAAGAATATCTTTAATTGGTCTTTATATCTCAGTACCTCTCTTAATCTTTACATATAAGTTTGGAGTAAATATTAATGAAGCCTCAAGATGGATAAGTATCCCAATTATAAATATGGCTTTTCAACCATCTGATTTGGCAAAGCTTTCTCTCATAATTTACCTTTCAAGTTTTCTTGCAAAAAAACAATATGATTTAGATAATATTAAGACTTTATTTATGCCTTTTTTGTGGATTGGTTTAATATGTTTATGTATTGCTCTAACAAATTTATCTACAGCATTAATTCTAGGTGCTACTTCTATTTTATTAATGTTTATATCAAGAGTTAAAATTTCACATCTTTCATTACTTATTTTATTTATTTTATTTAGTGGAGGCATTGCACTTTTAACAGGTCAGAGAGGTTATACTGCCTTAAGTAGAGTTGAAGATTTTATTAATAAAAAAAATATTCCTTATCAACTAGAACAAGCTTATATAGCAGTATCTACTGGTGGGCTATTTGGAAAAGGACCTGGTAATAGTAATCAGAAAAACTTTCTTCCACAGTCATCTTCTGATTTTATATATGCAATTATTGTGGAAGAATATGGTTTTCTAATGGGTATTTCTATCCTTATACTTTACTTAATTCTATTGTATAGAGGCATGAAAATTTTTATTGATTCTGAGAGGCCATTTGGAGGGTTATTAAGTGCTGGTTTAAGTTTTGCATTAGTTATTCAGGCTATAACAAATATGTGTGTTGTAGTCGGCCTTCTTCCTGTAACAGGAGTAACATTACCTTTAATTAGTATGGGAGGAACATCTCAATTATTTACAGGTATTACATTAGGAATAATTCTTAGTGTTAGTAGACAAAATAATTTTGAGAAGAGTTATGCTTGATAAAAAGATTAAAGTTATTTTATGTGGAGGAGGGACAGGTGGACATATTTTTCCTATGATATCTATAGCTGATGAAATAAAAAAAAGAAATTTAAAAAATGAGATATTATTTGTTGGATCTAGTGATAGAATGGAAATGGAAATTGTACCTAAATATAATTATCCAATTATTGGACTTTGGATTTCAGGAATTAAAAGGTCTTCATTTTTATTGAATATTCTTTTTTTAGGTATTCCATTTCTAATTAAAAATTTTCTTTTACCGTTTAAAATTTTTTATTCAACGGTTAAGTCAATTTATATACTTATTAAATATAAACCTGATTACGTAATAGGTTTTGGAGGATATTCTTCTGGGCCATTTCTATTAATTTCATCAATTTTGAATTTTAAAACTGCAATCCAAGAACAAAATTCCTTTCCTGGATATACAAATAGACTATTATCAAAAAGAGTGAAGCTTATATTTGTTGCTTATAATAATCTAGAAAAATTTTTTGATAAGAATACTGTCTTAAACTTAGGTAATCCTATCAGAAAATACAGCAAGAATATAAGCCAGGATCCATTTAATTATTTTAATTTAGATAGAGATAAAAAAACAATACTTGTTTTAGGTGGATCTCTTGGAGCAAAAAGTATTAATGAAGGTATTTTAAATAATCTTTCAATTATAAGAGAATCTTCCTTTCAGGTATTATGGCAAACAGGGGATTATTACTATGATCATATTTTATCAAAAAATATTGAAGAAAAAAATTTAGTAGTTAAGTCATTTATAAAAAGAATGGATTTAGCATATCAAGTTGCTGATATTATTATATCTAGAGCTGGAGCAATAGCTATATCTGAGCTAAGTTATATTTCTAAACCTTTGATATTAATTCCTTCTCCTAATGTAGTTGATGACCACCAAAGAAAGAATGCTAATGAAATATTTAGGAATGGAGGATGTTTACTAGTTGAAGACAAAGATGCAAAAGATAATATGTTAAATCAGGCAATTATTTTACTAGAAAATTCAGAAATGAAAATAAAGATGAAAAAATCTCTAGAAAAATTAGCGAAACCTGATGCTGCTAAAAATATTGTTTCTAAAATTTATGATGAGATATGATAAAAAAAATTTCAAAAATAGTTGTATTTATTTTTATATGTTTCTTAATGTATTCAATAATATTATTGTTTAGAAATAATGATATAAATTCAAATAATTTTATTGTAAGAGTTGATAGTACATTTCTTAATAAAAATATTGTAGAGGTGTTTCTTCAAGATCAGATTTCTTCTGACTCATCTTTAGTTGATCTAGATGATTTAGAAAAAAAACTTAGTTCAAACCCTCATGTCAGAGATATTAAGGTGTATAAAGATTTAGTTGGTAACATAAATGTTGAGGTTGAACAATTTGAGCCTATTGCTAGAATTGTTTCTGGTATTAACTCAAAAAAATATATTGATTCTCAGGGTAATTTATTTCCTATATCTTCTAATTTTTCAGAGAGAGTAATATTAATTCATATGAATAATGACTTAGATATTAATAATAAAAATTTAAAATTTTCAAAGGATCTTATGAACATGATAAACTTTATTAATGGGGATGATTTTTTATCAAAAATAATTTCAGAGATAGAAATAAAATCAAATAAAAATATTGTTATTCATCCACAATTATCAAAACAAAAATTTATTTTTGGATATCCTGATAATTTGGAAGAAAAATTTAAAAAAATAATGTTATTCTATAATAATATTGCTCCAACAAAAGGATGGAACACTTATAAAACAGTCAATGTTAAATTTAGAAATCAAATTATCTGTGATAAAAATGCATGAAAATGAATAAGCCTATAAAAAAATATTTTACAGCATTAGATATAGGTACCTCAAAAATTTGTGCAATTATTGCAGAACAGACTGAAAATAATAAATTAAAAATTATTGGCTTTTCTGAAACAGATTCTGAAGGTGTCTCAGAGGGAATGATTCAAAACCTCATAAAAGCAACATCAAAAATAAAAGATGTCGTAAAAGAAGCTGGAAAAATGGCAAAAGTTCCTATAGAGTTTGTTAATGTTGGTATTGCCGGAAAACATATACGAAGTTTTAGTACTCATCATTCTATAGGCCTACAAAATAATGAAAATGAACCTATTGAGATTAATCATTCTCATATCAAAAGACTTGAACAAAGATCTAAGATGGCTGTGATACCTACTAATCATAAAATAATTCATAGTATGCATCAGAAATTTACTATTGATGAAGACCATGATTCAGTAGACCCAATTGGAGAGTATGGTAAAAAGTTAGAGGCTGATTTCCATATAATAAGTGCTAATAAAGTTGATATTAAAATAATGGAAGAATCTATTAAAAGATCACAAGTTAAATGCCGTAATTTAATTCTTGAACCTATTGCATCAAGTTTAGCTCTATTAGATGAAAATGATAAAGAAGATGGTATCTGCCTTGTTGATATTGGAGGAGGCACAACAGATATCTCAATTTTTCACGATAATATTATTAGACATACTGCTGTTATCCCACTGGGAGGTGATATTGTTACTCAAGATATTAAAGAGGGTTTAGGTCTACCTAGGCATCATGCAGAAGCTTTAAAAATTAAGTTTGGTAAAGCTTTGTATGTTAAAAGACCAGTAAAGGAGTATGTCAAGATTAAGGGTGAAGGCCAGAGAGAAGATAAAAAAATATTATTAGATAATTTATATAAAATAATTGAGGCGAGGATGGAAGAAATTTTTGAAAAAGTCCATCAAGAAATTTTAAATAGTGGTATGAGTGAAAAGTTATCTGCCGGAATTGTTATAACTGGTGGAGGCTCTCAACTTCTAAATTTAAAACAACAGGTTAAATATATTACTGGTTTAGATGTCAGGAAGGGATACCCTTCATCTTATTTAACAAAATCAGATATAGTAAACCTTGAGTATCCTAAATACTCAACAGCTGTTGGCTTGTTGCTTTGGGATTATGTAAATTCTCCTGGAATTAAAAACAGGAATGATTCAAGATCATTTGATGGATCGTCATTGCCTAAAGTAAATAACTTTGGTAAACTAGTCACAGAAAGAATTAAGGGTTTCCTTAAAGATGATGATCTTACAGAATTTAAAGATGAAAATTTATAATTAATTATGCCGTTTGAATTTGACTTACCTTCCCATCACAAATCAATAATTAAGGTTATTGGTGTAGGTGGAGGTGGTAGTAATGCTGTTAATTATATGAATTCAATTGGAATTAGAAATGTTGAATTTATTATATGTAATACTGATATTCAGGCTTTATATTCTTCTAGTGTCAATAATCAACTTCAAATTGGAATGGAACTAACTAAGGGTTTAGGAGCTGGAGCAAATCCAAGTAAGGGTAGGGAGGCTGCTCTTGAAAGTAGTCATGAGATAAGAGAACTTCTTAGAAATGATGGTACTAGAATGTTATTTATAACTGCAGGTATGGGTGGAGGAACTGGTACTGGTGCAGCTCCTATTATTGCTCAAATTGCAAATGAATTAGATATTTTAACCGTTGGTATTGTTACATTACCTTTTGAATTTGAAGGTAAAGCAAAAATGGAAAAGGCATTAATTGGTGTTGAAGAATTAAAGAAAGGTTGTGATAGTGTAATTACAATTTTAAACCAGAGATTGATCGAGATTTATGGTGATCTTAGCCAATCAAAGGCATTTGAGAAGGCTGATGATATTATAGCAACAAGTGCAAAATGCATAGCAGAGATTGTAACAGTTCCTGGACAGATCAATGTTGATTTTGAGGATGTTAAAACAGTTATGAAAGACGCAGGAACTTCTGTACTTGGTTCTGCAGAAGCTTCAGGGGAAAGTAGAGCTAAAGAAGCTATAGAAAATGCAATAAATTCTCCTTTATTGAATGATAGAGATATTGAAGGCGCACAGAGAATATTATTAAATATCGTATCAGGAGGAGGAGATAATGAACTTTCAACTATTGAGTTAAATACGATAACTAAATTAGTAAATGAATCATCATCTGAAAATGTTGAAATAATATTTGGTACGGCAATAGATGGTGAATTAGATGATAAGGTAAGAGTCACAATTATTGCAACGGGATTTAATATAAAAGAAAATAAAAAAGATGATATAGATTTTATTTCTTCTGAAAAAAAATCACAAACTAATTTATTTGAAGATAGTACTATTGAGTTTGAAAAGAGAGAACAGGAAATTCAAGAGGAAGTTATTCATAATATTGAAGATGATTATGAGGAATATGAAGATAATTTTGATAATCTTAATGAAAAGATTAAAACAAATGATAAAACAGAAGAGGTAATAATTGAAGAATTAGATAACACTGATACGCTTGAGAGTTATGATTCTTCAAATAAAAAAAATGAGTATGTCACAAAAAGAAAAAAAAGAATTAACAATCATAATAACCAAATTTATGGTGATGATTCTGTTGAGCAGAAATTAGCTATACCAGCATATAAAAGAAAAAACATAAATCTTGATGATGATACTGACTCTGATGGCAGAGCTAAAACTCTTGATTTTAATGAGGAAGATTGATATTTATTTATAAATTTACTCTCACAAAAATTTTATTAGTATGAATTTTATTGTCTCATCTTCCTATCTACTTAAAAATCTTAATGCTATTGGTGGTGTTATAACCTCAAATCCTGTTGTCCCAATTTTAGAAAATGTTTTATTTGAAATTGAAAGCGGTAATCTACTTATAACTGCTTCTGATTTGCAAACATCTGTAATGGTAGAACTTCAAGTTGAGTCAAAAGAAGATGGAAGTGTTGCAATACCTGCTAAAATTTTGATTGAGACTTTAAAAAATCTACCTGAGCAACCAGTAACATTTTCAATTGATGATGAAAACTATAATATAGAAATAAATTCAGATAACGGTAGATATAAACTTGCAGGTGAAAATTCAGCTGATTTCCCTAAGGTACCAGAAGTATCTGATGGGTATAGCACAATTATAAATACTGAAGTACTAAATTCTGCTATCTCTAATACTATTTTCTCAACTAGTACTGATGAATTAAGACCAGCTATGACGGGTGTGTTTTTTAGATTATCTGAAAATAATTGTACATATGTATCTACTGATGGTCATAGATTAGTCAAATATATTAGAAGTGATATTAAGGGAGATGAGGTTGATCATGATATGATTTTACCCAGAAAATCGTTAAATCTTCTTAGGTCTATTTTACCTTCAGATAAATCTTCAGAAGTTAAACTAGAATTTAATGCATCTAATGCATATTTTTCATTTGAAAGTGTACAAATGGTTTGTAGACTTATTGATGAGAGATACCCTGATTATGATAATGTTATACCTAGTGATAATACAAATTTAGTTACTCTTAGTAAATCAGAAATATTGGGCTCTCTCAAGAGGATTTCTATTTATGCAAATAAAACTACAAATCAGGTTAGACTTAAAATTACTGGTTCAGAAATTTTAATGTCTGCAGAAGACCTGGATTTTTCAAATGAAGCTAACGAAAGAATTTCATGTGAACATGATGGGGAAGATATTGAAATAGGATTTAATGCCAAATTTCTGATTGAATTACTTTCAAATGTAGATTCTGATAAGGTTATATTAAAACTCTCAGAACCAAATAAAGCTGGTTTAATTATTCCAGATAATGTTGGTGAAAATGAAGAAATAACCATGTTAGTAATGCCAGTAATGTTAAATGACAATGTTTAATATTTTATTTGTTTTAATATTAAATACCTCTAGTCTTTCTAATGGTATTGAAAACTCATCTTGGTACAGAGATATTAATGGAGTTATAGAAGTTAAAATTTATTCTGATAAGTTTTTTGTAGTATCAAAGTATGATTCAAATAATAAAACTTTTATAAGTACAAAAGGAGGGAGATATTCTTGGGATAATGGATATTATGAAATATTAGAATTTAATTCATCTGATTCAACTTCAGTAGGAGACACTGTTTATTATTCTAATGTAAAAGTTAATATCAAAAATGATTCAGGTAAGATGATAATTGATGGGATAAAATTTAATAAATACCCTAATAAAGATAATCTTAGTGGGGCGTGGTTGATGAGTGGTATTGAGAGGAGAGGAGAGATGAGAATGAGAGATGTGACTAGGCCAAGAAAGACCTTGAAAATGCTTGCAGGAGGAAGGTTTCAGTGGATTGCCTATGATACTTCAAAGAAAGGCTTTTATGGTACAGGTGGTGGTACATTTACCGCTGTAGACGGAAAATATATTGAAAATATTGAATTTTTCTCTAGAGATTCTAATACAGTTGGTAAGTCTTTAGAGTTTGATTATGAAATAAAAGAAGGGGATTGGCATCATAAAGGATTTAGCTCGAAAGGGGATCCTAAATATGAAATCTGGACAAAAAGAAAACAATAATTTTTATTTTGCGCATGTGGCGGAATTGGTAGACGCGCTAGGTTGAGGGCCTAGTGACTAGATTTAGTCGTGGAAGTTCGACTCTTCTCATGCGCACTTTTTTTTATTTAACCAAATATAGATGATAACTTCATAGCTACTGTCATCTCCCCATCTATCTTCATTTTTCCAGTCATAAAAGCCTGCATTGAATCAATTTCTTTATCTAATAACTTTTTGAAATTTTCATTATTTATTGTTATTGTACAATCTGCCTCAATATTATCATTGCTTATATTAGGTGGACTTACTGTATCATCAATATAAATACATCCATCATCTAAGACGAATTTAAATTTAGATTCTATTTTACCAGAATTCTTTTCTGACATATTTTTTATTTTTTCTGTTATTTCCTTTAATTCCATTTTAATTTATTTTTAATTCATACATGCTTGGCCACCATTTTCCAGTTACAATAATAGAATTATTATCTATATTATAAGCTATTCCATTTAAGACGTCAACTTTATCATTATAGTTTTCTCTTTTAAATAAATTATTTAGATTAATTCTGCTCTCTACTAAACCTGTATCTGGATTAATTATTAATATAATATCTTTCCCGTAGATGTTACAGTAAATTTTACCGTTAATTGATTCTAATTCATTTATATTTTCAACTTTACCATTATTATCATATACTTCTATTATTTTTTGCGTTTTAAAAGTAATAGGGTCTCTAAAATATAACTTTTCAGATCCGTCACTCATTACTAGATTATCTTCATAGGTTGTTAAGCCCCATCCCTCAGTATTATACTCTATTTCACCAATTATTTCAAAATTATTTTTATTAAAAATTAATCCTTTATTACTTTTCCATGATAGCATGTACAGTTTATTGTCATATGTTGTTATGCCTTCTGCAAATAAATTTTTATCAATTTTTATTTCATTAATAACTTTACCAGTTCTAGAATTAATTCTTCTGATAAAGGATTTTCCATATTGGCCAGAGCTCTCTAAAAAATCTTTTTGATCTAAAAGAAGACCTTGAGTATAAGTATTTGGGTCATGTGGTAATATTTTAATTATTGTATAATTTTTTTCATCGGGCTTATTTTGAGGATATAATAGAAATGATTTATTTATTTTTTCAGTTGATCCTTCTTCAAATTTTGATACTATAGAAAAGTTATATCTTCCATATCTTACTAACTCATCGGAAGATATATTTAATGTATTTAAAAACTTTATGGAATCATTTCCTAAATAAAATATCGATTCTATAAGTTTATTTTTCTTAGAATTTGAAGAGACTTCAATTTTGATTGAGTCACCTTTTTTAAAAACTTCATTATAAGATGGTGAGGTTATTTTTAACTGAGATACAATTCTTGGAGAATTATAATTTTTATTTCCTTTATTATCACAGGAAAATAGTATAAAAACAATAAGTATTATTTTAATATTATAATGCATTTATTATATCTTTTCCATTCTTTGTAAGATTATATCCTATTCCAATCTCTTTATTATTAAAGTCTACTATAGATATTTTTCTAATTAACTTTTTTGATAATAAACTAGAAATAGACCTGCTTAATGATGCTTTAGATTTTTTTAAAAATTTACATTCCCCTCTAATGACTCCTCTTTTATGATTTCCACTCTTTCGTATATATTTTCTTTTTTTTACTTCAAACCTTTTCCTTCTCTCGCTAATATTAAAAGGTATACTCATCTTTTCATCTATAAATTTATCTTTTGGTTTAACTCCAAAAAAATGTATAATAGGTTCATAAAAATATATATGAGCATGTGTATTAGAATCCAATTCGATTTTTCCTAGTCTTATGACGGGAACTTTTTTATAATTAGATATAGAATTCTCTTTTATCTCTAGAAGTTGATCTATTGATGTATTAATTATATCAATTTTTTTTTCTTTCTCTTTTTTTTTGGGTAAAAACTTATGAATGGCATCAGACTCTAGACCTAAACTCTCTTTAGATAGGTTCTTAAAAGATGTTTTTAAAATAAATTTATGAAGCTTGGATAAATACAACTTTATACTGTTATCGTATAAAGTTATTTTATTTGTATTTAATTACCAAAAATACCACTTCCCCCTTGGAAGTCTGACTGATCAAACCCACCTCTTTGTCCACCTCTTCTCTTATTCTGATTTATTCTGTATTGAAGAGATAATCTAAACTCTTGAGTTCTTCTCCAAGAGTATTCACCTTCTGTAAAGTAATTATCTTCAGGTTTCCCTCCTCTTTCATATCTTCTTACTCTAGATTTTGTTAAATCTCTAACTGTAAGTGAAATAGTTCCTTTTTTATTTTTAAATACATCTTTGGATAAACTGAAATCCAACCCATATGAGGAAAGGTTTTTTCCCTGCGCAGATTCAGAAGGACCTCTATAGTCAAATGTTAACTGACCTTCTAGTTTATTATCAAACATTTTGATATTGTTGCTCAACCTAGTTCTCCAACTGTATGATTTGGCATAAAAGTTTTGATTCGAATAACTTCCTTCTGTCTCAGATTGAAAGAAATTAAAGGACCCAGTTGTTTTCAACCATTTATTATAGTCAATTGATCCATTTATTTCAATACCATATGCATTAGTAAATCCAAGATTTACTGGTTTAAAAACAGAATATCCATTATCATTTACATCAAATATTCTCTCAATAACATCTTCAGTATGTCTATAATATGTTCCAATATAGAAATTACCTTTTTTAAATTCATTTAAAAATCCAATCTCGTATGAGTCTGTTAGCTCAGGGTCTAAGAACGGATTACCAACAAAATTAAATCTACTATCACCTAGACCATAGAATGGATTTAAATCCCAAAATCTAGGTCTTCTCAATCTTTTACTATAACTAACTTGAACTGAGCTTTTATCAGTAAATTCATAAGTTAAGAAAGCTGATGGAAAAAAGTTTGAATACTTAAGACTAGTCGTCTCCTCAGTATCAATAAGGTTAGCGAAAAAGTCAGTATCCTCATATCTTAATCCAGCCTGATAAGATATCTTTCCAGATTTATTTCCTAATTGGATATAAAATGCGTTCACATCTTGGTAATAATCATAAGTATTTGAAGGGGGAATATTTCTCCATCTCTCATCAAAAAGTTGTTCAGCTACATATGAACTTTTCATCTTATCATAATCTCTCTTATAACCTATTTCAAACTTGCCTTTATTTTCATTAAAGGGATGTATGTAATCTACTCTAATATTTTGATCATACCTTTCACTATTTTGATTGGTTCTTTGATTCAGATTAATGAGAGGCTCATTATAGTTGCCTATATTATCTGATAAATTGTCACTCCAGGAATAATTAAGTTTTAAGCTATGTCCTCTAGTTTTAAAATTTTTTGTATATGAAATATTGTAGTTAAAATTTTCACTGTCTCTATCTGACAATTCATATCTTTCACTATCTCCAATTAGATCACCATTAGATGAGTAATCTTTGTAAAAGTTTTTATTATCTCCATCTCTATCACTTATTCTTGTACCCAAAGAGAAATTAAAGATATTATTTTTATTGGGGAAATATGAGAAACCAACTCTACCACCAAAAGATTTACTATTACTTAGGTTATCTCTTACTATGTTTGAGGAATAAGTTGTATCAGTTAGGAAAAAGTCAGAATTAGTGAAACCACCTCCTTTTGTTTCTCTTTGACTTACATTTAAGGAACCAAATACTGAGAATTTACTTCTTCTGTAATTGAAATTTGTTGATAACCCATTTTGAGTAGGATAGCCTGTATTAATATTAATTGATCCATTAAGACCTTTTAATCTTTCTTTTTTTAATATAATATTTAATATTCCAGAAGAACCCTCTGCACTATATCTAGAAGATGGATTTGTGATAATTTCAACCTTATCTATTTCGTTACTTTGTAATTGTTTAAAAGCATTGGGGCCATCTAAACCCATCATACTAGCTGGTTTTCCATCAATTAAAATTCTAACACTTTGAGATCCTCTTAAACTAACATTTCCTTCTATATCCAAATCAATTGAAGGTATATTTTCTAAAATTTCTTCTGCAGTTCCTCCTTTGTTACTTAAATCCTTACCAACATTAAAAACACGTTTATCTAATTTTAATTCTAAACTACTTTTTTCGGCTCTTATAGTAACTTCGCTAAGTGCTGTAGCATCTGATTCAAGACTAATATTTTTTAAATCTATTTCTCTATTTTCTCTGTCGAATGGAACCTTAATTCTTTTAGTTTTATATCCAACATAAGTTATTTCTGCAAAAATACCTCTACCTACATTTGTGCTTTGTCTTTCGCTTCTTATTTTTTGCATCATCTTTTGAGGATTTATTTCAATTTTAAATTTCCCGTTTTCATCACTAATACCACCTGATATAAGAATGGAATCTTCAGTTACTATAGATATAGTTGCATAAGATAAACCATCATTTGAATCAGTATCAATTAGCTTACCTTTTACTAACATATTAGGCATTTGAAAACTTGAACTTGATCCTCTACTCCACTGTGATCTATCTTGAGATATAGATATATGGCTTAATAGAAGGAATATAAGTATAAAAAACCTCATAATTTAAAAATTAGTTTAGTTGCAGAGTTATACGCAGTTAGATGTCAATAGTTTTTAAAACTTGCTAACTATGAAAATATTTTTAAAAGAATAAAAATAAATAACAAAGTACCGGTACTTTGTAAAATCGTCATAATAGAAAAGTATTTTAAACCTTTTTTTAGATTTAGACTTGTCCTTTTAGTTACAATCCAAAAGTAAGAATCATTAACATGGGAAATCATCATAGAACCTGCTCCAATTGATAGAATGATCATTGAAGTTTCAAAGATATTAAAATTAAAGTCAGATATTATTGGGAAAATAATCGAGCTAACTATAATCATAGAGGATGTGCTAGAACCTTGACTAGTCTTAAGTATAAAACTTAATATGTAAGAGATTACACATATGTGTATTATACTTCTATCTTCAATATTTATAAAAAGAGGGAGTACTTCAGTTATATTTGAATTTTTTATAATATTTCCAAATGCAGCTCCCATTGATGTCAAAAAAATAATAGGGAGGAAATCTTTTATAGCATAGGTTAATATTTTATTTACTTTACTACTTTTACGAGGAATAAAAAACGATAAAATCACACCCACTGATAGTGCGAAATTTGGGTTTCCAATTAATTTAATTGATTTAAAAAGTAAGGTGTCATTTAAATTATCAAAAAAATTAGAGATTGTATTTAAACTAATTAATAATAATGGTATAAGAATACTCAAATAGGCAATTATTGATGCGTTATCACCAGTATTTAAATTTTTATTTATTTTATTTTTATTTATTTTAATGAATCTCCTTGAGAAAAGAAATGCTATAAGTGATGATGGTATGGATACAATAATCCCTAAAATCATTATAGTCCCTATATCATCTAATACATTAAAATTGTTAATAGTAGCTATTGGACCAGGTGTAGGAGGAATTAGAGTATGAGAAGAGTAGAGTCCTCCAGATAAGGATAAATTTAAACTTGTAAGAGAGATTGAACTGGATGATGCTATTGATCTTGATATTCCATTAAGTATTAAAAAAGCGGAGTCACAGAAGACAACTGTTCCTATAAATAAGCCAAGCATATTAATTGATAGAAGGGTTTGTTTCTGAAAATTATTTAGTAGTAAATTTCCAAACTTTTCAATAGATTTTGTTTCTTTAAGAAATTGTCCTATCAAACAGCTAAAAAAAATAATTAGACCTATATTTTTTATAGAAGAAAAAAATCCGGTCACTTGATAATTAAATATTTGTGATACAGTCATCTCAAGTAGTATTCCTAAGATTAATGACCCAATAAAAAGACTAATTATCGGATTTAATTTTAATTTACTATTAAGAATAATAACAATTATAACTGATAATGATAAATGAAAAAAGATTATCATTGATCTCGATTAAGAGAAAGTAAATACATTACTGCCATCCTTATAGCAACTCCATTTTCAACTTGATCTAAAATAATTGAATTTTTTGAGTCTGCTACATCACTGCTAATTTCAACTCCTCTATTAATAGGCCCTGGGTGCATTATTGTAATATTTTTATTTATGCTATCTAATAGTTTTTTATTTATTCCATAATATAAACTGTACTCTCTTATAGAAGGGAAAAATTTATTTTTTTGTCTTTCTAGTTGTATTCTCAAGACATTAGCAATATCACACCATTCCAAAGCTTTTTTAATATCATTTTCAATTTTAACATTTAGATTATTTATATATTTTGGTATTAGAGTTGAAGGTCCACATAACATTATATCTGCTCCTAATTTTTGAAGAGAATAAATGTTAGATAGAGCAACCCTTGAATGAGATATATCTCCAATAATTGCAACTTTTTTGCCTTTCACATTACCAGTTTTCTCTCTAATTGTATAGGAATCTAATAGAGCTTGTGTAGGATGTTCATGAGTGCCATCTCCAGCATTTATAACTGAAGCATCTATGTTTTTAGAAATGAAATGAGGAGCACCAGGATTTGGATGTCTCATTACAATCATATCTACTTTCATAACTAGTATATTATTTATTGTATCTAATAAAGATTCTCCTTTTTTCACAGAACTTACTGAGGAAGAAAAATTAACTATATCTGCTGAAAGTCTTTTTTGAGCTAATTCAAAAGATAATTTTGTTCTTGTACTATTTTCAAAAAAAACATTAGCTATAGTTAAATGTCTTAGAGAAGGGACTTTTTTAATAGGCCTAGAAAGTACTTCTTTAAATTTATCTGCCGTTTCAAAAATTAAATTTATTTCTTCTAACGATAAATTTTTAATCCCTAATAAGTCTTTAGATTTTAATTTATTCATTTGATATCCATATATTATCTTCTTTAAAACCCTGTTCAGCTAAGTTTACTTCTATTCTATCAGAGGTAATAGTATTTATTTTAATTCCACAATATGTTGGTTCAACTGGTATATCTCTACTATACTTTCTATCAATTAAAACTAAAAGTTCTACTTTTTTTGGTCTTCCAAAGTTCATAATACCCTCCATTGCTGATCGTACAGTTCTCCCAGTGAAAAGAACATCATCAATTATTACAACTTCTTTTTCATCAACTAAAAAAGGAATAAAAGTTTCTTTTGCTTTGGGAATATTATTAGATCTAAAATCATCTCTGTAAAATGTTGTGTCTAGAATTCCAGAATCTATTTTTTTCCCTAATAATTTATTTAGATTTTTTTCAATTCTATTTAAAAAGTAAATTCCTCTAGGTTGAAGGCCAATAAGGACGGTGTTATCAAAGGTTTTGTGATTTTCAATTAGCTGATGACAAAGACGATTGATTGTTATTTCTAGTCTTTTTTTATTAAACAATCTAGATTTATTCGTCATTTATTTACAAATATAAATTCATTTTCACAATTTGTTTAATTCTTAATTACGAATTTCAAAATTTGTTATATAAAAGACCCTTTTGTTTTTTTTATCTAAAGCTTTATTATTTTTAATTTTTTGTACTCCTATTGTATAATAATTATTTAAATACCAATGGAATGTCCCCTCAGGATTTGTCTCATTACTTATCTTGATGTCTTCTGCTTCAATTAAATTTAAATCAACATTAAATGTTTTATTTATCCCATTAAAGAAAGATTCTGTATAAGATATTTCTCCTTTATTAATATAAAAGCTAATTAGTTTGTTCTCATTTAAGATATAATTATTATATGCTTTATTAGAAAATGTATTAAAATTATTCATTTTTGAGATAGAACTCCAGATTAATTTTCCATCAAGATTAAATTTCATAAATAAGTTTATATCGTGAGAATACCCTCCAAAATTAGGATTAACCTTACGATCGTATGTTCCTGAATAAGTATTATAAAATGGGACATATGAGTAATTACTAAAACCATCATTAGTGTATTCTGCCTTAATACTTTCTAATGAAAAGTTAAGGTTATTGTTTTCTATAAAAATAGTATCAATGTATAGTTCATATCCAAATTTTAAATTTGCAATATTTTTACTATTTAATTTTCTAACTACTTTCTTCTTCCAAACTGAAATAAAATTTCTAATTGAATTAATTTCTAAAAAATATTTCCTCTCACTCGATATAAGTGAGTCATATCTAAATTTATCAAATTGTACTCCGACAGCCTCATTAGAATTTTTATTTCCAAAAAGTGAAATTGAATAAGATATATTTTTATAATCTATAATTTTAGTTTCAAATACTGAATGATTATTAGATTTAATCTGATATGAATAAATCTTCTCTCCTTCAAGGTTATAAACCTCTCTCTCTATATTTTTAAAATTATTTTTTGTTCTCACAGAAGTTAAAGCTGAAAAATAATTAGAATTAATTTTTTTTAATTTCAAAATGTTTTTGTCTCCATATAGGTATTCATAAATATTAACTAATTGATTTTTATTTAAATTATAAATGCTAAGTAGGGTCTTTCCATTTTTCATTTTACTACTAAATACCAATTTGTCTTCAAGAGTTAAAATATTTGTGATACTTAAGCTTAAAGGAAGTTTAATTTCTTTAATTTCTATTGAGTTTGAAACAGGTAAATAATTAATTATTAAATAGTTTTTTTCATTTGAATAATTTTTTTTGAAAAATAATTTAAAGCTTGATTTTTCAGAAATAATTTTTAGAAGTGAAAATGATCTGTCTAGTTGGAATGTGGTATCCTTAACTTTTTCTAATTCTCTATTATAAGTATTTATTTTCCAATTTAATTTTTTTCCTGTTTCTTGATCTTGTATCAAGATCAAATTATCAATATTTGAACTTGTCCAATAGCTTCTATCTAAATATTTTATTTCAAATTCAATTCTTTTTTTTTGATGGATAATACTTTCTAAATTACTTTGGGATTTTATATTTTGAGTTATTAAAATAAATACAGATAATAAAGTGAAAATTTTAGTAATTAGATTTTCTTCTATGGGGGATGTTGTCTTAACCACTCCTGTGCCTAGACTTTTAAAAAAGAAATTTCCTAAATCAAATATACACTTCATAACCAAAGATGAATATAGTTACATTTATGATAACAATGTAAATATTGATAAGGTTATAAAATTTAAAGATAGTCTTATAAAAATTTTAACTAAGCTCAGAAGTGAAAACTATGATTTAGTTGTTGATCTTCATAATAATTTAAGATCTAATTTTTTAAAACTTTTCTTATTTAAGACCTCAATTACTTATAAAAAATATTTTTTTAAAAGGTGGTTACTTACTAATCTAAAAATTAATTTAAAGATTAAACATATTGCAAAATCATATATAGATACTCTATCGAAAATAAATATTTATGATGATGGAGAGGGGTTAGAATTTTATTTTAGTGAGAAAAAAAAAGAAATTAACTTGCCAAGTATATATGATAGAGGGTTTGCTTCAGTAGTAGTAGGAGCAAAGCATAAGACAAAGCGATTAACTTATAAAAAACTTATTGAGCTTTGTGATAAAATAAATGGACCTATTGTTTTAGTTGGAGGAAAAAGTGAGATTTCGGTATCAAAAAAAATAGAAAGTTTTTTTAAATATTCAGATGATAAAGTAAGAGACAAACTAAATAAGAAGACACATATCTATAATTTATGTGGTAAGCTTAATATAGAAGAATCAGCTTACATAATTAATTTATCAGATAAAGTTTTTACACATGATACTGGGCTTATGCATATAGCCTCTGCATTAAAAAAGAATATTTTTTCAATATTTGGATCAACTCATTCTAACTTAGGATTTTACCCTTTTAGATCTTCTTTTTCGGTTATTGAAAATAATAATTTATCATGTAGACCATGTACTAAAATAGGATACTCTAAATGTCCTGCAGGTCATTTTAAATGTATGAAAGATTTAAAATTTGATGGTGTTTAATAATATGAAGACACTTATTATTCTAAGACATGCAAAATCTAGTTGGGATTATCCAGAGTTATCAGATTATGAAAGACCTTTAAATTCTAGAGGAAATAAAGATGCAGAGATGATGTCTCTAAAACTTTCCGAAAGATTAGATAATATTGATTGTGCAATCTCAAGTTCTTCTAAAAGAACAAAATTAACATATGAGTATTTTAAAAATAAAATCAATTTTAAAAGTGAGTTATTTACTCATGAATTGTATCATGCCTCCTCAAAAAAAATAATTTCTATAATTAAGAATACTAATTCTGATATAAATTCTTTAATGGTATTAGGACATAATCCTGGACTAACAGATATAGTTAATCTTTTAACTAATCACCACTTATATAATTTACCAACAACAGGGATTATTATAATCAAGTTTGATATAACATCATGGGACAAAATATCAGAATTAGATTTTAAAGGTGACTTAGAATGGATTAAGTTTCCAAAAGATTATAAACTATAATATATATTCACTAAGATCTTTATTTTCAGTTATGGAATTAAGTTTTTCTCCTACCATTTTTTTGGTGATAACTATTTTAGCATTGGGTCCTATTTTTTCTGGTATATCAAAAAGAATTTCATTTAATAACTTGCTCATTACAGTGTGAAGTCTTCTTGCTCCAATATTTTCAATTTCTGAATTTATTACAAATGCTTTATGAGAGATTTCTTTAAGAGCGTCTTCGTTAAAAATAATTTCTACATTTTCTGATTTAATTAATGCTTTATACTGTTTAGTTAATGAATTCTTTGGTTCACACAAAATTTTGAGAAAATCTTCTTGAGTTAAAGTGTCTAATTCAACTCTTATTGGAAATCTTCCCTGTAGCTCAGGAATTAAATCAGAGGGTTTAGAAAGATGAAATGCGCCTGCAGCTATAAAAAGTATATGGTCAGTTTTAATTATACCATATTTAGTTGTGACAGCTGTACCTTCTACAATTGGAAGTAAGTCTCTTTGGACTCCTTCTCTACTTACGTCTGGACCACCTCCTTTATTTGAGTTACCACTAATTTTATCAATTTCATCTATAAAAATAATTCCTGTATTTTCTGCTTTTTCTATTGCTTCTTCTTTTACTTCATCCATGTCAATAAGTTTTGAGACTTCAGACTCTAAAAGAATTTTTTTTGCTTCTCCAATTGTAACTTTTCTTTTCTTATTTCTTTTTGGCATCATGTTACTAATCATATCTTGAAGGTTAATCATAGAAGACTCATCCATCATTCCACCACCAACCATACCGATACCCGAATTAGATGGTTTTTGAACCATAATTTCAATTTTTCTATCATCTAATTCACCACTTTTTATTTTTTCTTTGAATTTATCTCTAGTTTTTTCATTAATTTCTTTGTCATCATTATTACTATTCTTTTCTAGACTTAAGTTAATATTTGATTGGACTTTATTTACAGGAGGGATTAATACATCTAAAATTATTTTATTTACACTTTCTTCAGCTCTTAACTTTACTTCTTCTTTTTTCAGTGTTTTTACAAGATTTACAGATTGTTCAAGTAAATCCCTAACCATACTCTCAACATCTCTTCCAACATAACCAACCTCAGTAAATTTTGATGCCTCAACTTTTGTGAAAGGAGCATCAGATAATTTTGCAAGTCTTCTTGCTATTTCTGTTTTACCAACACCGGTTGCACCAATCATTAAAATATTATTTGGTATAATTTCATTTTTGATTTCATCTTGAACATTTAATCTCCTCCATCTATTTCTTAAGGCAATAGCTACGTTTCTTTTTGCATCTCCTTGACCAATTATATATTTGTCAAGTTCATTGACAATTTGTTGTGGAGTCATATTCTTAATTTTTTCCATATTTCAAATTTAATTTTTTTTCAAATTATAATTAATTGAGATATTATTTGAATTACTTATAGAATTCAAAATTAATCTAGAATAATTTAAATTAATTCTTTTTAGTGTTAATTCTAGTCCATAGGATATTCCTCTTAACTTTTCAGTATTAAGTTTGAAGCTTTTATTATTTCTATGATTATATCCTACCAAAATATTAAAATATTTAGAAAATAAAATCTCTATTCCCAATGAGATATTTTGACTTAAAAAATTATTTTTTTGAGGTTGATAAAATGTAAATGAAAAACTTAAAGGCATATATTCTGGTTTAAACGTTAATCCAACTTTAATATTTGAAGGTAAATCTGTATGATTATTAGTTAATAAAAATCCATAATTAGATAATACTAGAGCTAATGTTAAATTATTTATTTTATCTGGTATATAATTCATTCCAACATCAATAAGAAAACCAGAATACGACTCATCATATAATTTAGAATTAAAAAATTTAATATTTGTACCTATTGATATATTTGAAAATGTATAAGATTTTCCAAAATTTATTAAATATTCTTTTGGGAAAAAGTCACCAGTATAATTACCCCTATGATCAAATCCTTTGAATTTTCCATGTGAAAAATATTTAATACCAACTCCAAATTTTCCGATATAATTTATGCTATCAGAATATAATATACTAGAGGAATTTATATCTAATATATATTTTAGGTAATTGATTGATATTTTTTTTTCACCAATAAATGAAGGATTTAAAAAAAAATAAGGATTCTCATTGAATGACGAAATGTTATTACCACCTAATGCGTTAATTCGAGCATCATCGTGTATTTCTAAAAATCTTAAATTTTGTTCTTGAGAATAGGAATTAAAACAAAATAATAGTGAAATTAAAAAAAGAAATTGTTGAAAAATATATTTCAACTTATCATATAAATAATTTATAAATATCATTTAGAATAACATATGACATTAACCCAAGTAGTATAATAACTCCAAATCTTGTAGAATATTCTAAAAACTTTTCTGTTGGCTTCTTTCCTGACACCATCTCATATAAAATAAAAGTAGCATGACCTCCATCAAGAGCAGGTATAGGAAGTAAATTCATAAACGCTAAAACCATTGATAACAACCCAACAATTCTCCAGAAATTTCCCCAGTCCCATTCTGACCCAAATATCTGAGCGATACCTATTGGCCCACTTAAATTTTTTGAAGGGTCAATATCACCAGAAAACATTTTGCCAAAAGCTCTAATATTTAGAAATACAATACCAAAAGCTTTTTTGGTTCCTAGAACGAAGGATTCTGATAAGTTATATTTTTTTTCACTGAAAATTAGAGGCTCATTTAATGCTAATATTCCAATTGTTGCATCTTTTGAAATTTCAACAACCTTTTCAATATTTTTATTTTCTCTTTTGATAGTGACTTGAATTATTGAACTTTTATTTTTTTCTAGAATTGATTTAAGTTCATATAAATCAACAATATAATTTTCTTCAATTTTAATTATCCTGTCACCTTTTATTATACCAGCTTTAAGGGCATTATTATAAACGCTATCTACTATAAATGGAGTTCTTGCTTTTAAAAAAGATGATAAAGCTTCTCTGTTATTCATTTTATTAATAAAATTATCTGGGATTTTAATATCTATTTCTTGACCTTCTCTATCAACTCTAAATATTGTATTATCATCAAAAAACAAATTTGGATTAAATAACTCAGCATCTCTTTCCCAATCATTTCCATTTATCAATAAAATTTTATCTCCAGTTTCAAAACCAGCTTCTTTTCCCAACTCTAATGCCAGAATTCCATTTTTATTTATCTCATCTTTAGAAAGATAAATTTCTCCATTATAATATGTAATAGAAGTGAAAATTATTAATCCAGTAATCACATTAAATATTATTCCTCCTAACATTACAATTAACCTTTGCCATGCAGGCTTAGATCTAAATTCCCATTCTTCAGGTTCTTTTTTTAGATGAGTGGTATCCATTGATTCATCAATTATACCAGAGATTTTAACAAATCCTCCTAAGGGTATTGAACCTAATCCATACTCGGTTCCTTTATAGTTGAAACTAAATATTTTTGGTGGAAAACCGATAAAGTATTTTTCAACTCTCATCCCAAAAAGTTTAGCAGCAAGTAGATGACCAAATTCATGAATACCAACTATAATTGATAATGCTAGAATCATTTGAGCTGCCATTATAATACCATCCATTTCTATAAAGATTTAATTTTTTTATTAATAAAACTTCTCGTAAGTAAATCTGTCTCAATTAATTGTTCCAGATTTGGTGTCGCAATATATGATATTTTATTTAAAGAATCTTCAATAAATTTCGTCATATCTAGATAATTAATTTTCTCATTAAGAAAAGCTTCAACCACTACTTCATTAGATGCATTAAGTATACATGGACTATTTCCTCCTTTTTCCCCAGCTTCAAATGCTAGTTTAAGATTATTAAATGTTTTGAGACATGGTTTCTCAAAGTTTAAGGTATTATTCTTTAAGAAATTAAATCTTTTGAAATTATTTCTTAATCTTTCTGGATAACCAAGTGCAAATTGAATAGGTAATTTCATATCTGGTTCACCCATTTGTGCTTTTATTGACCCATCATTAAATTCAACCATTGAATGAATTATTGATTGAGGGTGAATAACTACTTCAATTGAATTTATATCGATATCAAATAAGTATTTAGCCTCTATAACTTCTAAACCTTTATTCATTAGAGTAGAAGAATCAATACTTATTTTATTGCCCATATCCCAATTTGGATGGTTAAGAGCATCTTCCTTTTTAATATACTTCAAGTCTTCAATACTCTTTCCTCTAAAGGGTCCTCCTGATGCTGTGAGTATAATTTTTTCAATATTTTTATTCTTTTCACCAAGTAAACACTGATAAATTGCAGAGTGCTCAGAATCTACTGGTAATATATTTACATTATTATCTTTACATAATTTTGTTATAATATCTCCAGCAACAACTAAAGTTTCTTTATTGGCTAATGCTATATTTATATTTTGATTAATTGCATTTATAGTAGGTATTAATCCAGATTTTCCTACAAGGGCTGTGAGGACAATATCAGGATCACAATATTTATAGAAGTTATTTAATGCTTCTTCTCCATATAAAATATCAATTTTTTCATTTTTTAAATTCTTTTCTAAAATTTTTGATTTGGAACTATCTCCAAATATTAACGTTTTAGGTTTAAATTTTTTTGCTTGTTCTATCAATAAATTATAATTTGAATATGCAGATAAAAGGTCTACTTTAAATAGTCCTTTTATGTGAGATATTACTTCTAAAGTTTGAGTGCCAATAGAGCCTGTTGACCCGAGGATTGCTATCTTTTTCACCTAAATTGTATTTAATATTTTTGTTATGAATTTTCTATCATTTGAGATTCGAGGGACTTTATTTTGGCCACCAAGCTTTCCAATTGATTTCATAAAATTAATAAATGATTTCTTTTTCATAATTTTAATTTTAAGAGTAGTTAAAACTCCATCTTTTATCAAATCATTATAATAAGGATTTAAACTCCGAAGATTATTATCAATTTCTTTTTCAAATAAATCTATATTCTTAGGAGTATTCTTAAATTCTATTAACCACTCGTGGTGAGATTTTCCTTTTATATTAATTATTTTAGGGCCGACTGTGTATTCTACAATTTGAATATTATTAAATTTTTTACATGCATTATTTAATGCTTTGTCAACTTCCTCAACAATTACATGTTCTCCAAAAGTTGAGAGATAATGTTTGGTCCTACCGGTCACCTTAATTTTTAATGGATTTAAGTTTGTGAATTTTATAGTATCTCCTATAGCATATGACCATAATCCAGCATTAGTTGAAATAATCATAGCATAATTTTTATCTAATTTTACTTCTCCTACCATCAACCTATTAGGATTATTTTTTTCTAATTCACTCAATTCAATAAACTCATAAAATATTCCAGAATTAATTTGAAGAATTAAATCTTCTTCTTCGATCTTATTTTGATAGGCAAAGAAACCTTCTGATGCAGGAAAAGTCTCTAATGTATCAATCTTTTTTCCTATAGAATTAAATAAATTGTTTTTGTATGGATCAAAATTCACTCCTCCATGGCAAATAAGCTCTAAATTAGGAAAAATATTTATTATTTTTTTTCCAGTTTTATTTTCTAAAACATCAAAATACATTTGAATCCATGGTGGTATACCTCCAATTATTCTTAGATCTCTTCCGATAGTCTCATCTGCTATTTTATCAATTTTTTTTTCCCAGTCCTTAATTCTATTAGTTTTTTTAGATGGTAAAATTATTGGCTTTAAATAAAATGGCTCATGATAGTTCACTATTCCAGATAATCTCCCAGTCATAATATTATTTTTTGATTCAAGAATAGGTGACCCTGAAATAAACATAACTTTTCCCATTAAAGCACTCAATTTTTTTTTATTAATTAGATACTTGATAAGTAGATAGCTCGCTGAGTTTATTTGATTCTTTAGAGATTCTTTTGTGAGAGGAATATACTTAGTTCCTGAAGTTGTTCCTGATGTTTTTGCTAAATACAAAGGTTTTCCAGGCCATAAAATATCATCTTCGCCTTTTTTTATTTTATTAATATATTTTTTTATTTCTTCATAATCTCTAACTGGGACATTTGTCTTAAAATCATTATAAGTTTTAATATTTTTAAAATCATGATCTATACCAAAATCAGTTTTTATGGATTTTTTAATTAGTTTATTTAATAGATTTTTTTGGATTTTATTTGCCTGTTTTTGATTTTTATTTTGAATAGAATATGACCTATCAAAAGACTTCAATATTTTTAAAAAAGAAATTATAAATTTTGAAAACATAATTTTGCATTTCAAATATGCAAAAAATAAATAATACTTTTTTGATTAATTACTTACAGAAATTCTTCTGTTGATTTCTTTGATGTTTTTTCTGAAAATAGAGTCTGTGTCAATCATATCATTAACAGATTGAACAGCATGAATAACGGTACTGTGATCTCTACCACCAAAATGAAAACCAATCGATTTTAAAGAGTTATTTGTAAAATCTTTTGAGAAGTACATTGCAACTTGTCTTGCAATAACTATTTCTTTTTTTCTAGCTTTATCTTTCATGTCCTCAATACTAATATTGAAATATTTTGATACTACATCTTGAATATATTTAATATCAATTTCTATTTTAGTATTCTTAACAATTTTATTTATTACTGATTTAGCTAAATCTATATCAATACTTTTTTTATTAATAGTGGAGTGAGCTAATAAAGAAATTAAAACGCCTTCAAGCTCTCTAATATTAGTATCAACTTGAAAAGCAATAAACTCTACTATATCCTTTTCAATAGTGAGTCCCTCTTCTCTTATTTTATGATTAAGAATATCTAATCTTGTCTCATAATCAGGTTTTTCTAGCTCAACTGTTAAGCCAGATTTAAATCTACTAATTAGTCTGCTGGTTAGACCTTCTAGCTCTACAGGTGATTTATCAGCAGCTAAAATAATTTGTTTTCTATTAAGATTTAGTTGATTGAAAATATGAAAAAATACCTCTTGTGTCTTTACCTTACCTTTAAAGAACTGTACATCATCTATAATTAAACATTCAATATTTGAGTAGAAGGTTGTAAAATCTTTTAATTTATTTTCTTTAAGCGCATCTATAAACTGACTGGCAAACTTTTCGGATGTGATATAGTAAACAGATAAATTACAATTCTTTGAGATTTTATTTCCGATAGATTGTAATAGGTGAGTCTTTCCAAGTCCTACTCCTCCATATATCATAAGAGGGTTAAACGGATTATTCCCTGGGCTCTTTGAAATTCTTTTTCCAGCCGCTTTTGCAACACTATTACATTTACCTGATATAAAAGTTTTGAAATTAAATTTTCTGTTAAGATTGTCAAATTTTGATTTCGTATTTTTTTTATCAGTTACAATTTCTTTTATTTCATTTGTTTCTGAATTGAGTATCTGTTCTTTAGAAATTTCGTATTCAATTTTACCTTCATTTCCAATAACTTTAATTATAACCTCATTTAATAATTCAATATAGTGTTCTTCAATCCATTCATAAAAAAATTTATTAGGTACCTGAAGTGTTAAAGTTTTATTTTTAAATTGAGTAGCCTTTATAGGTTTGAACCAAGTAATATAACTCTGAATATTTATTTTACTTTTAATTAAAGACAAACAGTTTTCCCAATGCTTATTTTGCATTAAATTAGAATTAGTGGTTTATATAAAATTTGCTATTTGTTAAATAGGGATTCAAATATTATTGATTTTTATTAATTAAAAAAATTTTTTCAAGTATTGACTTTTTAAAACATTCGATTTTTTAAGATTTTAAACTATTAATATTCAAAAATCTTTGAAAAGTACAATAAGTTTTTTTTCTAAAATTAAGGAATTAGATTTGTTGTTCATTTAAAAAAAATGTGGCAAGACTCAACTCTTATTTCTATAGAAAAAGAAACAGAAATCACATGGAAATTTGTGATAAAAGTTCACTCTGATTTTAAATATATTCCAGGTCAATTCGTTCAGATTAAGGTTAATGATTTAGTTAGAAGTTATTCTATTTCTTCCTACGGTATAGATGGAAATATTTTTGAACTTATTATTGTTAAGCTTGAAGGTGGAAAAATGACTAATTATCTATTTGAGCATGCTAAAGAAGGAGATAATATACTGATTAAAGGACCTTTAGGTAAATTCACCTTACCAGAAACTATTAGTGGAGATATTTTATTTGTATGTACTGGGACTGGAATTGCTCCCTTTAGAAGTATACTTCAGAGTTTAGTTAATCAAAAAGTAAATCATAAAAACATTTATTTGATATTTGGGACTAGAGAAAGAAAAGATATCCTCTATCCTGAAGAGATGAAAAATTTTGAGAACTTAATAAAAGGTTATAAATATATTCCAGTATTATCCAGAGAAAAGTGGGAAGGGATGACCGGTTATGTTCATAATCAGTACTTAGACTTAATTAAAAATAATAAATTAGAAGATCCTATATTTTATTTGTGTGGATGGAGAGATATGATCAAAGAGGCTAGAGGTAACCTTAAAGATTTAGGATTTGATTCTAAAAAAATAAAATTAGAGATTTACGGATGAAATATAAAATTAAACATGAATGTGGCATTGCATTCATTCGTCTTCGTAAACCACTTCAGTATTTCATAGATAAGTATGGCACTCCTTCTTATGCTATAAATAAAATGTTTTTGATGATGCATAAACAAAGAAATAGAGGTCAGGATGGAGCAGGTTTGGCTTGTTTAAAACTAGACACAAAACCTGGTAAAAGATATATAAGTAGATACCGTTCTGTTAAAAAGGATTCTATCCAAGATATTTTCAATAAAATCAATAAAAAATTTATCAAAGCAAAGGATAATCCTAATTATAAGTTAAAGGAAGAATGGGTCAAAGAAAACATTGCTTTTACAGGCGAACAGTGTTTAGGTCACCTTAGGTACGGTACTTTTGGAGGTAATTCAATTGAAAATTGTGCTCCTACATTAAGACAAAATAATTGGAGATCAAAAAATTTAATTTTTGCGGGAAACTTTAATATGACCAATCTTGATGAACTTTTTAATGTCTTAGTAGACCTTGGCCAGAGCCCAAAAGAAAAATCTGATACTGTAACAATTTTAGAAAAAGTAGGACATTTTTTAGATGAAGAAAATAATAGAATTTATAATAAGTATTCCGAAAAATTATCTAAGAAAGAAATTTCTAAAAAAATAGAAGAAGAAATAAATGTAAAAAATATATTACAAAACTCATTTAAAGATTTTGATGGAGGATATGCATTGGCAGGTATGATTGGCCATGGTTCATCTTTTATAGCTAGAGATCCAAATGGAATTAGACCATTATATTACCATGTTAATGATGAGGTTATTGTTGCTACAAGTGAAAGACCACCTATAAAAACCGCATTTGGTTGTGAATTTAATGAAATTAATGAGGTGGAGAGGGGTCACGCATTAATAATTAATAAAGATGCTAGCTATACAATTGAGAAATTTGTTGAACAAAAAGAAGATAAGGCTTGTTCTTTCGAGAGAATTTATTTTTCAAGAGGTAATGACCCTGAAATATATGAGGAGAGAAAGAAATTAGGTAAGTTATTAATACCAAAAATTTTAAGTTCTATTGACAATGATTTAAAGAATACAATATTTTCATATATTCCTAATACCTCTGAGACTTGTTTCTATGGTATGATAGATGGTTTAAAAAATCATATTAATTTATTAAAAAATGATGTTTTTATTAAAAATAAATTATATAAAGGATCTAAAGATGATCTTATCTCTTTGAAAATTAGAATGGAAAAATTAGTTAGTAAGGATGTGAAGATGAGAACCTTTATTACTGATGATAATAGTCGAAATGAGTTAGTCTCCAATATTTACGATACTACAAGTGGTATTGTAACTCCAAAGAAAGATACAATGGTAATAATCGATGATTCTATAGTCAGGGGAACTACTTTAGAGAAAAGTATATTGACATTATTATCATCTCTACAAGCAAAAAAAGTAATTTTTGTTTCTTCCTCTCCTCAGATTAGATACCCTGATTGTTATGGAATTGATATGAGTAAAATGCATCAATTTGTTGCATTTAGAGGCCTTATAAGACTATTAAAAATTAATAAAGCTGATAAAAAAATTAAAGAAATATATCAGAAATGTATTAAAAGTATGACTTCTGATAAAGCTCATAATCATGTAAAAGAATTATATGATATGTTCTCATATGAGGAATTATCTGAATCTATTACCGAAATTGTTAAGCCTAAAAACTTTAAATCAGATTTAGAAATAATTTATCAAAAAATTGATGATTTAAATAAAGCCTGTCCTAAAAACTTAGGTGATTGGTATTTTACTGGTAATTATCCTACACATGGAGGTAACAAAGTAGCAAATAGAGCCTTTATGAATTATTGTGATGGAATTAAAGGAAGAGCCTACTAAACAGAAAAGCTTTCTCCACAACCACAAGTTCTAGTAGCATTTGGATTTTTAAACTGAAAACCTTTACCATTTAATCCATCACTAAAATCAAGTTCTGTTCCAAGAACGTAAAATAAACTTTTTTTATCAACAATAATTTTCATCCCATTGTCTTCAAAAGATTCATCTTTATCAGAAATTTCTTTATCGAAATTAAGATCATAAAGTAAACCGGAACATCCTCCTCCCTTAACTTTAACTCTTACATTATGTTCTAGAGAATGATTTTCTGATTCTCTTAATTCTTTAAGTTTTTTTGCAGCCTTGTCAGTAATTTTAATCATATTGTTTAATTATTTACAAAATTAAATATTAAAATATATTTATTACAATAAATTTTTATGAATAGGACTGATTTAAGTAAAATAGGTGAATTTGGAATAATAAATAGGATTAATTCTAAATTTAAAAATAAATGTAATTCATCTTTAATTGGAATTGGAGATGACGCTGCTATAACTAAGGCTGAAAAAGAAAATGTAGTGATCTCATCAGATATGCTTGTTGAAGGTATTCACTTTGATTTATCATATACCCCACTTAAACATTTAGGTTATAAGTCAGTTATTATAAATCTATCAGATATATATTCTATGAATTCTTATCCTAATCAAATTCTTTTAAATATTGCACTTAGTAGCAAATTTTCTGTGGAAGCTTTGGATGAGTTTTATGATGGAGTAATGTATGCATGTGATGATTATAAAGTTGATTTGATAGGTGGAGATACGACCTCATCTACATCAGGATTAATAATTTCAGGTACAGCATTAGGTTATAATTCTAAAAAAAATATTGTTACAAGAGAAAATGCTAAACCAGATGATATTATTTGTGTATCTGGTGATCTAGGTAGGGCATATGCCGGCTTATTAGTATTACAAAAAGAAAAGGAAAATTTTATAAAAAATCCCAAGATTCAACCGTCATTAGATAATTATAAAAGTTTAGTTGAAAAGCAATTGAGACCTAAAGCAAGAAATGATATTATTGATTTTTTTTATAATAATAATATAAGGCCTAATGCTATGATTGATATTTCTGATGGTCTCTCATCTGAATTAATTCATCTCTCTAAGTCATCTAAATTAGGTTTTAAAATTTATGAAGAAAAACTTCCAATATCATTAGAAGTAACTTCTATGATGAATAAATTTAAACTATCACCTCTCTCTGCAGCTTTAAAAGGAGGTGAAGAATATGAGTTATTATTCTCTCTACCTGTTGATGTATTTGAAAAAATGAATATCTCAAATATTGATATTACAGCAATAGGACATTTTACTAAGAAAAAAAAGAATTTATTTATTTTAAAAAATAATAAGGAAGTTGATATAGAATCTCAGGGATGGGACCACTTTATTCAATAAATTTTACTTTAAATGAATTCTTAGGAAAGTCAATTTCATTAATATAATCAGTATTAAATATCCCGTAAATACAAGAACCGCTTCCAGATAAACTAACAAAATCTGCTCCTAATCTAATCAAGAGTTCCTTAATTTTATTTAATGTTTTTATTTTTTTAAAAGCAAAATTCTCAAAATCATTTTTAACATATTTTGACCAATTTTCTATATTTTCATTAAATAGAACATCTCTTAAATCATACTTTGGTTTATTTGGTATTACATTATTATAAGCTTCTGTAGTATTTATAGGTTCTTCTGGATCAACTATTAGAATGAATTTATTTTTGATATCAATTTTAATTTCATTTAGTATATTTCCAGTTCCTGTTACATATTTTTTTTTATTTTCTAAAAAAAAAGGACAATCACTTCCAATTTCATTTGCAACTTGAAACAATTGTTTATTTGTCAGCTTTCCTTGAGTATTATTATTTAAAAAATTCAAAAAAAAAGCTGCATCAGATGATCCTCCTCCAAGACCAGCTCCTACAGGAATTTTTTTATGTAGATGAATTCTGAATTTATTAATAGAATTAAATTTCTTCAAACATTTAATTAAGATATTATCAGAAATATCTGAATTTATATCAATTCCTGAAGTTGTTAGATGATCCTTATCAGAAGTATTAACTTCAATTATATCATATAGGGATACAGGACAAAAACAGGACTCTATTTCATGATATCCTGATTTGAGTTTATTAATTATATTTAATCCTATATTTATTTTAGCATTTGGATAAAGAAACATCTTTAGCTGAATTGATCTATTATATCTTCAGATATTCCTGTGTTCGAAAATCCGCCATCATGAAATAAATTTTGCATTGTTATTTTTTTACTTAGATCAGAAAATAAAAATATACAATAGTTTGCACATTCTTCCGCAGTAGCATTACCAAGTGGGGACATTTTTTCTGCGTAGTTGAAGAAAGCATTAAACCCTTCAATTCCGGCTCCAGCTGTAGTTACAGTTGGTGACTGAGATATTGTGTTTACTCTTGTCTTTGAAATTTTACCTAATCTATATCCATAACTCCTGGTTATTGATTCAAGTAATGATTTTGCTTCTGCCATATCCGAATAAAATGGAAATGTTCTTTGAGCAGCTATGTAGGATAGTCCGACAACAGAAGACCATTTATTTAAGAAATTTCTTTTTTCAGCAACTTGCATCATTTTATGGAATGAGATAGCTGAAACATCTAAAGTCTTATTTAACCAATCATAATTAAGGTCACCATACTCTTTATTTTTTCTTACGTTAGGAGACATGCCCACTGAATGTAAAATAAAGTCAACTTTATCACCTAATAGATTAGAAGATTCATCGTAAAGATTTTCTATATCTTCTACTGAGGTAAGGTCTGCAGGGATTACCTTAGATGAGCACTTTTCAGCTAGCTCATTAATTTTTCCCATTCTAAGTGCAATAGGGGCATTAGTTAAAGTAATTTTTGCACCATTTTCAAAACACTTTTCAGCAACTTTCCAAGCAATAGAGTTTTCATCTAAAGCACCAGATATAATTCCTTTTTTTCCTTTAAGTAACATAATCTAAAAATTAAATATTCCTTTTAAGGCAAAATAAGGAATTATTATATAAAGTATCGAATCTCTAATTAAATAATATAAAAAAATTATGGCAAATAATTTCCAGCCATATTTCTTTACTGTTTTTTTAAAGCCATTTTCAAGATAATAATTAAAGTATTTTCTGAGAAAAAAAGGAATCAACTTTTGTTTAAATGACATCTACTCTAAGATCTTGTTAAATAAATCACTATTTGATGGAGATAATTCCATCAAAACATTATATGCGTTTCTTTTAACACTTAATGGAGCTTCTTTAAATATGTTTGTTATTTCATCAGATTTTGCATTTATAAAAAGGTTAAGAATACTTGAGTTAAAATTTTTAGTATTAACCTTATTTATTTCTTTTAGGTTATTCAATATAGTATCTCTAGACTCCTCTGGGTTTGAATAAAAAGAATCAAGCCCATTAAGATGATAATTATATATGGCTTCTCTTACTGGCCTAAATTCTGGGTTAATAAAATTTTCACAAATCCAATATCTATTTTGCTTTGACCCAAATTGATCCCATCCTTTGTAACCTGAATTCTGAGATTCATTTAAAATCTTCCAAGCCTTTTGAAAACTTTCATCTCCACCTAGTTTTTCAAATGAATCATAATCTATTCCAATGATAATAAAAGCATAAAAAGAAATAAGAGAAGTTAAATTATCATTAAACCCATTTTCTGTGAATTCAATATTTTGTGATGGAAGATATTCAAAGACCCATTCTCTATCACCATGATTAAAAAGAATACTTTCATATGAAGAATTAAAAATAGGTCTTGAAGAAACAATCTGAACTGTTGCTTCATATATATTTGAGGAAGGTTCATTTAGAATATTAATAATAAAATTACAGTTTATTCTTTCTTCGCTTTCAAACTTATCTTCTGTCCAAATTTTATTATTTAAAAATTGTTCAATTGAATTCTGCATCTCCTCAAAAATCAGAGATTCAGAAGACTGAAGTTTTTCAGTGTTAATTAGGACTTTGGTGTTAAGTTCTTGGGAATAAATTTGTAATGGAGAGAATAGAATTATTAGAAAAGAAAGAATTCTTAACATTAAAAAATTAAAATTTAATCTAATTTACTACTTTCTTCCTCTTCCTCTGGATTTCTGTAGAATAACTCGTCATTTACTAATTCTTCTGATGCTACAGTAGTTGATTTAGGTAATCTTTCAAAATATCTAGAAATCTCAATCTGTTCTCTATTTTCAAATACTTCTTCTAGGTTATCTATATCAGAAGCAAATTCAGCTAATTTTTCACTTAATTCTTCTTTCTGAGTAGCAGAAAGTTGTCTAGCTCTTTTACCTATTACTCTAACAGATTTGTAAATATTTCCGGTCTTTGATGCTATTTCATCAACATTTAAGTGCGTTATTTTAGATTTTACTTTCATAGCTGTTATTTTTTTTGTTCTGCAAACTTAGTCAATAAATTTAAACTTTCAACATACATTTTTTCAGCTTGTAATTGAAAGGGACTTTTAGGGTATTTATCTATAAAGTCTATATAAAAATCAATAGTTTCTTTAAATCTTTCTTTCTGAAGATTTTCAAAGCTGTTGATTGAAATAAGATATTGAGATAGAATTTTAAGATATCCTCCTTCTTCATTAAAAGAAGAGTCAGGAAAATCATTTTCAAAGTTATTAAAAGCAATTATTGCTGACTTATAGTTTCTTGTTTTGTAGTATTGTTTTGCGTTTTCAAAGTTTTTGGTCTCTAGTTTTACTTGTAATTCGTCAATTATATTATTTGCATCTATAGAGTATTCAGAGTAAGGGTATTTATTTATAAAATTTTGAACTGCAGAAATTGCTTCTACTGTACTTGACTGATCTAGGTTAGAATTTGGAGATGTTTTGTATAATGAAATTGCATATAAATATTCTGCTTCTACAACTTTCTCGCTTCTCGAAAAAAGTTCAATAAATCCTTTAAAGTATTTTGCACTTTTATCATATTGTTTAAGTTTATATAATGTATATGCGAAATAGAAATCTACAGTTTCAGATTCTTCACTTCCCTTCACAAGAGGCTTTATATCACTAAATAATGTGCTGGCCTTGAAAAACTCATCATTTTCATAATATTCAATAGCAGCTTTTAATTTTTTTTCATATCCTTCTGTCTTCAAAACCTTTCTATACTCACTGCATGAGAAGATTAAAAAGAATAAAGAAGCTATTATACTAGTTTTTAATTTTTGAATCATTTCGCAAATATATCTTTTTTCTAAAATAATAAACTACATCACTAATTTTTGGTTTATCTTCTTCCCGCCACTCAAAAGATTTAATATATAAATCTTTTTCTTTTATCTCATGTGGGGGAATCATTTTTGCTATCGGATTTTTGTAAAAAATTATGTTATTTATTTCATTATTTTCAAAATTTAATTTTAAATCACTACACACAATATAGTTTAATCCTAAAATTGAATTTGATTCTTCATTAAGTCCAAAATAAATTGTTTCTCCATTCCCATTAACATTTATAGTTTTTAGATAATTTTCATCAGAAAATGTTGCAAGCATATTCCTCCCCTTTATCTGATTAAAGTTTCCTAAAGAATCTTTAGAAATTATAAATGAATTTTTAAGTAAATTCATCTGTTCAACTTTATTAGATATAAGTTTAAAAGATATAGTATCAGAAGTTATTTGATTATTTTGATTCCATATGATAGGATCATTATACATTTTTATTAATGAATCATTAATATTAAATAAAATAGAATCAGATTTCCCGATAAAATTATTTTTATAAAACTTAACATTCTTATAGGCAAACAGATTTTGTATTTCACTCTCTTTATCAACGGCTAGGATTGTGTCGGAAGATAAATAGAATGTATCATTTTCGATTATTTTTTTTAGTAGAGTATTTCCAAAGATTTTAGTAGTATTATTTTCCTTTGAATATATTCCCTCATCACCATAAACATAATAATCAGATTCTTTTATTTTTAATTTAACATTTTTACTTGCGTAATAGATTGAGTTCTCATCATCAAAGTTTATAATATCTCCTTCTAATATATATTGATCTGTTTCAATTTTGCTAGAATTTAATTTAGAATAGTTAGTCTCTTGTCTAAACAAACCACCATCAGACTCGATTATTATGCTATCTTCGGACTGAATTTTAGTAAATCCAAATGTAATTGCTTCTTTTGATATTGAATTATATGTCATGGAGTCAGATAAAAGGATATAATTTTCACCAATTAACTTAACATTATCATAAAATATTGATAGGTCTTGGTCTCCATAGAATATGCCATTTCTACTTGAAAGAGTATTTATCTCATCATTTAACTCTCCATCATCAAAGAAAATTCCCATTTTCATCTCAATGAAGTAATCTAAATTATTTGTCTTTATTTGTTCATCACCTTTTTTGTAAATAACATTATCTCTTAGCTTAGCTGTCTTACTTTCTCCATCATATGTTAGTTTCTCTGCTACTATTATAGAGGAATCAGAGTTAGTAATTATAATTTTCCCAAATGCTTCGAGTATGTTTCTTCTATTATAAAAATTAGCTGAATCACACTTGATCTCAGTCTCACCTTGAGTAAATACAACATTATATTTTAATTTTCTTACGGGTTCCTTATTAACTCTTTTAAACTTTAGTTCATCAGCACTATAATTTATTTTTTCTTTTTTTTGACCAATTAAATCAAAAGAAATTATGCTCAGAAAAATTAAATTAAAAAAAAGAGTTTTCATTGTGTAAAAATAGATAGATAATTATTTTATGTTATGCAATTTTCAAATAGTTATTTTTGTTAAATGAAAACGAAAGATATAGAACTATATTTTAATGATTTCTTTGAAAAAGAAAAGTTAGATAAAAATAAAAAATATCTCTTAGCAGTTAGTGGTGGAGTAGATTCCATGGTACTACTAAATTTATTTCAAGTTTTTAATTTTAAGTTTTCAGTTTGTTCTTGTAATTTTTTATTGAGATCTGAAGAATCTGATGATGATATTTTATTAGTGAAGACTGTTTGTGATAAGAATAAAATAAAATTTTATAAAAAAAGTTTTGAAACAAAGAGTTATTCAAAAGAAAATAATATTTCAATTCAGATGGCATCAAGAGAGTTAAGATATGAGTGGTTTGATGAGCTTTCTAAAAAAAATAAATACGATTTTATCGTAACCGCTCATCACAGAGATGATAATATAGAGACTATATTATTTAATTTCATAAAAACAACAGGTTATAAGGGGATATCAGGTATTCAAAAAAAATCAAAAAATCTTATTAGACCTTTATTGGACTTAGATAAAAAAGACTTGATAAGCTATGCTAAAAATAAGAAATTAAGTTGGAGAGATGATTCGTCAAATGAAGATGATAAATACTCAAGGAATAAAATTAGAAATAAAGTTATCCCATTATTGTCTGAGATAAATAACTCCTTAGGAAAATCTATATTAGAGTCATCAAAAAGAATTAATAAAGTTGAAGAGTTTATGGTATATCATCTAAATGAGTTTACTAAAAAATATGTAAATCATTCTTCTAATTTTGTAGAGGTAAACAAATCATTTTTAAATGACAGTTATTATGAATTATTAATTTATGATTTTTTAAGAGAATATGGATTTAACTATGATCAGATATCACAGTTCATTAAAATTATTAAGAAGAATAATAATCAAAAGTTTTACTCAAAAAAATATACTTTGTGTAATGATAGGTATTCATTTTTTATTGTTAATTCAGATATTAAAAATAAAGTTAATATCCAGATTAAATCCATAGGTGAGATTTCCAAAGAGGGAATTAAATTGTCTTTATCTAAATACGATAAACAAAATTTTATTTTAAATAATAATACATCTAATGCTCAATTAGACTATGATAAAGTTTTATTTCCTTTGACTTTTAGGAAATATAAAAAAGGAGAAAAATTTATACCCCTTGGCATGAAAAAGCATAAAAAAATTTCAAGTTTCTTGTCTGATGCTAAAGTTTCATGGTATGAAAAAAACAATCAGTTTATTATAGAAGATTCAAATAAGAAAATAATTTGGGTAGTCGGTCATCAGATTAGTGATGAATATAAGGTTATAAGTAGTACAAAAACAATTTTAGATTTTGAAATAATTTAAATTAAAATCAAAAGTTTATTACTCATTATCTAATTTTACATAAAATTTAATATTATGAAAGTAACAGTAGTAGGAGCAGGAAACGTAGGAGCAACATGCGCAGATGTTTTAGCTTATAAAGAAGTATGTAATGAAGTTGTTTTAGTTGACATAAAAGAAGGTTTATCTGAAGGTAAGTCATTAGATATTTTTCAGAAAGCTCCAATTAATTTATATGATACTAGAACAATTGGATCAACTAATGACTATTTAAAAACGAAAAACTCTGATGTTGTAGTGATAACTTCTGGTCTCCCTAGAAAACCTGGAATGTCTAGAGATGATTTAATTGGAACTAATGCAAAGATTGTTGAGTCAGTTACAGAAAATATTGTAAAGCACTCACCAGATTCGATAATAATTATTGTATCAAACCCATTAGACGTTATGACTTATCAGGCACATCTTACTTCAAATTTTGATAGAAATAGGATTATGGGCATGGCTGGAATTTTAGATACTGCTAGGTTTAGAGCTTTCATCTCTGAGGAGTTGAATGTATCTCCAAAAGACATTCAGGCGCTACTCCTAGGTGGTCACGGAGACACGATGGTGCCTCTACCTAGGTATACTACTGTATCTGGTATACCAATTTCTGAACTGATTGAGGAAAAAAAACTTAATGAAATTATTGAAAGAACTAAGTTTGGAGGTGGAGAGTTAGTTAAGTTGATGGGAACATCTGCTTGGTATGCTCCGGGGGCAGCAGCAGCTCAAATGGTTGAGTCTATTATAAGAGATCAAAAAAGAATTTTTCCAGTATGTATTAAACTCGAAGGAGAATATAATATTGATGATTGTTATTTGGGTGTTCCAGTAGTCCTTGGATCTAATGGAATAGAAAAAGTTATTGAGTTAAAGTTGAATTCTGACGAGAGAGATCTTCTTGAGGAGTCAAGGAAACATGTAAAAGAAGTAATGTCTGTTCTTGAAAACCTTTAATGGATATAAAACAAATAGATAATAGCAATTTAATTAGTAGAGATTTAAGTTGGTTAAATTTCAACCACAGAGTTTTAGACTTAGTTAAAAATAGTAAAAGGAGCATTCTTGATAGGTTAAAGTTTTTGTCAATTGTAGCTTCAAATTTTGATGAATTTTTTGAGGTTAGAGTTGGTAGTTTATATAATTATATAGACAATAAGAAGAAGAGAATTGATTACTCTGGGATGAGAGAGGATCCATTTAGAGAGTACCTTTTAAATGAATCAAAAAAATTTTATAAAGACTTTAATAACCACTTTTCCGAAAAATTAGTTTCTGACCTAAAAAAAGAAAAAATCATAATAGGCGATGTTGAAATTTTAGATGAGGAGGGAAGAAAAAAAATAAAGAAATATTTTAAGAAGACTATATTTCCGATGTTAACTCCAATGGTCTTTGATAACCTACATTCTTTTCCAATATTGATGAATAAGGTTTTAATTTTTGGAGTAGTAACTAAGTCAAATGATTCTAGTAATAAAAAGAAAATTTCATTTATTCAAATACCTGTAAACTTACCACGCTATTTTGAGTATAAGGTTGGAGATAATATCTGTTTTATCCCAATTGAAAAAATAATTGAAAAATATATACATAAGTTTTTCAGGAGTGTTGTTATTAAGAGTGTAAGTCTATTTAGAATAATTAGAAATGGAGACTTTACATTAGAAGAGTCAGAAGATATTGAAACTAATTTTTTAGAGGAGTTAAAACAAAAATTAAAAGATAGAAAATTTAGCAGGGTAGTTAGGATTGAAATTAGTAACACATTTGATAAGTATCTATTGGAGTCATTAAAAGAAAGATTTAATATCGATGATTTTAACATAATGAGGTCATCTTCAGATGCAATAATGGACCTTACTTCTCTAAATCAAATTATTGAATTTAATGAATTTTCAGATCTTCTTCCTTTATACCCATCTCCTGTAGATCCTATTGATATTGAAGCTAATTTAGATAAAAGTATTTTTGAGCTTTTATCTGAAAAAGATGTTTTTTTGCATCATCCGTATAATTCCTTTGATCCGGTCATTAAATTTTTAAATGAAGCTGCAGATGATCCTAATGTTTTGTCAATTAAAATAACATTATATAGGACTGCTAAAAACTCAAGAGTTATTGATGCTCTTCTAAAGGCTGCAGAGAATGGAAAGCATGTGTCTGTCTTATTTGAAGTAAAGGCTAGATTTGATGAAGAGAACAATTTAAAAAATGGCTATAAATTGGAAAGGGCAGGGTGTTATGTTATCTATGGAATAGGTTCTTTAAAAACTCATACTAAACTTCTTTTAATTGTACGAAGGGAGGGAAAGAAGGTGAAAAATTATGCCCATATGGGTACAGGAAATTATAATGAGACAACTTCTAGATTATATACAGATATTAGTTTAATGACTTCTAATCAAAAATATACTAAAGATGCTTTAGAGTTTTTTAATGTTATTACTGGTCATTCAGTCCCTGATGATTATGAGAATTTAATAACAGCCCCGATCTATATGAGAAATAAAATAATTGAATTGATCGAAGGTGAAATCAAAAATTCAAAAGCAGGTAAAGAAGCGAAAATTTGTATAAAAATAAATTCTCTTCAAGATAAGGAAGTTATAAATAAACTTTATGATGCAAGTAATTCAGGAGTTAAAATTTGTTTGATTGTAAGGGGAATATGTTGCCTTAGACCTGCAAGAAAAGACTTAAGTCAAAACATTGAAGTGATATCAATAGTAGGTGATTATTTAGAACACAGTAGGTTATATTATTTTCATAATTCGGGAGATCCAGTTATTTATTCTGGAAGTGCAGATGTAATGATAAGAAGCTTTAAAAGAAGAGTAGAATCTCTTTTTAAGATTAATGAAGATCAAATTAAAAAACAAGCTATAACAATATTGAATTATAATTTAAGAGATAACTGTAATTCCTATATTTTGCAAGAAGATGGCTCTTATATAAAAAAAGAATCGGATGATAATCATTTTGATATTTTCAAAGAGTTTTACAATATGAATTCTAAAAGAGTTGAAGCATCAATTATTCTTTAATTCATTACCATCATTAAAAAAATATTATTAATTTCTAAAAAAATAAATTGATGAAAAAGTTAAAAATGGGTATGATAGGTGGAGGATTAGGCTCATTTATTGGAGCAATTCATAGAAATGCTGCATTTCTTGATAATTGTATTGAACTTGTTTGTGGATCATTTAGTTCAGATTATAATAATTCTCTAGAAACTGGGAAAAATTTATATCTAAACCCAGAAAGAGTTTATAAATCTTATGAGCAAATGATTAGGGATGAATCTAAATTAGATATTAATGAAAGGATGGATATAGTTTCAATAGTTACTCCAAATCATCTTCATTTTGATCCTGCTTTAAAAGCATTAGATAACGGTTTTCCTGTTATAATAGATAAACCTTTATCTTTTGATTCTGCTCAAGCAAAAATATTAGTAGATAAAGTAAATGAAACTAAATTACCTTTTGCTGTGACCCATACATATACTGGTTACCCTATGGTAAAAGAAGCAAAGAGTTTAATATCATCAGGTAAAATAGGTAAACTTAGAAAAGTTGCTGTAGAATATCCTCAAGGATGGTTAACATCTAGCTTAGAAAAAACAGATAATAAACAAGCTTCATGGAGAACTGATCCAAAAAAATCTGGAAAGGGAGGAAGTATGGGTGATATTGGGACTCATGCAGCGAACATGGTAGAGTATATTACCGGAAAAAAAATAATTAAATTATTGTCTAAGGTTAATGTTTTTGTTGAAGGTAGACTACTTGAGGATGATGGTAATGTACTAATTTCTTTAGAAGATAATATTGAAGGGAATTTAATGACTAGTCAGATAGCCACTGGTGAAGAAAACGATTTAAAAATTAGAGTTTGGGGTGATAGTGGAGGTATTGAGTGGAAACACTCAACTCCTAATACATTACTTTTAAAGTTAAATGGCAAGCCAAATCAAATATATAGATCAGGAGTTGACAATTCATATCTTTCTGAGTTTTCAAGATCAAATTGTAGAACACCTTCAGGTCATCCAGAAGGTTTTATTGAAGCTTTTGCAAACATTTATCGCAATTTTTCATATTCAGTAAATAATTATCATAACTCTAGGTCAGATAATCCACTATTTGATTATCCCACTGTAGAAGCAGGTTATAGAGGAATGAAATTTATTGACGCAGTAATTGAATCATCAAAATCTTCTACTTGGATAAAAATTTAAAAAATATGAAAACAATAAAGGGACCTGCAATATTTTTAGCTCAATTTATGGATGATAAGCCTCCATTTAATAATATTGATTCTGTGTGTAAATGGGCATCTAAACTTGGATATAAAGGAATTCAGATACCAACATGGGACAGTAGATGTATTGATCTTCAAAAAGTAGCTACAGATAGAGTTTATGCTAAGGATTATAAGGATAAAATTAAATCATATGGAATTGAAATTGCTGAATTAAGTACGCATCTTCAGGGTCAACTTGTTGCTGTAAATCCAGCGTATGATAAAATGTTTGATGGCTTTGCTCCAGAAAATTTAAGAAATAACCCAAAAGAAAGAACTAAATGGGCTATTGATCAGTTAAATCTAGCTGCTAGAGCAAGTAAGAATCTAGGTCTGAGCGCACATGTAACTTTTTCAGGTGCATTAATCTGGCCATATGTATATCCTTGGCCACAGAGGCCAAATGGTCTTGTAAGTTTAGGTTTTAAAGAACTTTCGCAAAGGTGGCTCCCAATACTAAATGAATTTGATAAAAATGGAGTTGATCTTTGTTATGAAATCCATCCGGGTGAAGACTTACACGACGGAATAACTTTTGAGAGATTTCTTGAGTCTACAAAAAATCATAATAGAGTAAAAATGCTTTATGATCCAAGTCACTACCTTTTACAGCAGATGGATTATCTAAATCATATAGATATATATCATGAATACATAAAAATGTTTCATGTAAAAGATGCTGAATTTAATCCGACTGGAAGGGCTGGTGTCTACGGAGGTTATGCTGATTGGAAGGATAGGCCAGGTAGATTTAGATCTTTAGGTGATGGACAAATTGACTTTAAATCTATATTCTCTAAATTAACACAGTATGGTTTTGATGGATGGGCTGTATTAGAATGGGAGTGTTGTATTAAAAGTAATGAACAGGGGGCATTAGAGGGTTCAAAATTTATTTCAGATCATATAATACAAGTTACAGAGAAGACTTTTGATGATTTTGCTGACTCTGGATCTGATGATGAATCCATTAAAAATATCTTAGGAATTGATTAAATCTTTCTTTTAAGGTCAATTAGTTTTTTCTTTATATTTTCAAGTTCAGATATTATTTTGATTTCATCATTTAATACTTTTGATTTTAAATGTTTTTTTGCTCCTTCAATGGTGTAGCCATCGTCTTTTAAAAGAGATTGGATTTTTTTTAAAATCTCAATATCTTTTTTAGTGTATTTTCTTAATCCTTTTTTATTTTTTTTTGGACTTAATACTTCAAATTCTGATTCCCAATACCTAATTAGAGAAGCATTTAAGCTTAACTGACCAGACACTTCACCTATAGAATAGTATTTTTTTTTAATTTCTCTTTCTTTATAAGGCATAAATCTAAAAAGTAGAGCCTAGAGCTTGATTTTCAACAGATGCTAATTTAATTACCTCTTCATATTCGTTTGGAGTCAAATCATTAAAAAAGAAGTTTATTGGATTTAATTTTTTACCATTTTTATGTACTTCATAGTGTAAATGGGGGGCTGTTGATCTTCCAGAATTACCGCTATAAGCGATTAGTTCCCCTCTTTTTACTTTTTGTCCTCTTCTGACATTAAATTTATCTAAATGACCATAAACTGTCTTATACCCATTTCCATGGTCTAAGTAGATGTATTTACCTAATCCTCCAAATGAAGATTTTACGATACTTACCCTGCCATCAGCTGTTGCATATATTGGAGTTCCTTTTTTTATGGAGAAGTCTTGACCATAATGCATTCTTCTAACTTTAAGAAAAGGATCAATTCTTGTTCCATAACCTGATGATATTCTCTTAAGATCTTTATTAGATACAGGCTGAATTGCAGGTATTGCAGCAACTAATTCTTCTTTATTATTAGCCATATCGAGAAGTTCATCATAAGATCTTGTCTGTATATATAACTTTCTTTTTAATTCATCAATTCTTGCATAGTTATCAATAATAAGATCTTCTCTTTCTAAATTACCCTCAATCAACTCTTTATATCTATTTATTCCTCCAATTCCTGCTTGTCTGATAGTAGATGGTATTGGCTCAGCTTCAAAAATAATTCTATAAACATTATCATCTCTTTCCTCTAAGTTATCTAACATTTTATAAGCAATATTTACTTCCTTGTTTAGTATTTCATAATGAGTCTGAAGTTCTTCATTCTCTTTTTTAAGCATCACTATTTTTGGAGATTCAAAGTATGTATCATAAATATTTAATAATATAAAACTTGAAAACAATACTGTTAAAGTGAATATAGAAAACCTTAAAAAGATATCTTTTTTAGTTTTTTTAATTCTTTCGTACCTGCACGTTTCAGGATTATAATAATATTTATGTTTGCTCATAATTACATTAAAATAGCCTAATTTTGTTTTTTGCTATGCAAAAATAAAAATATTCATTGACTTAAGCTTAAATGAACTCTAAAAAAATTAGAAATATATTTTTTGATTATTTTGAAGGTAAGGGACACAAAATAATAGAATCAGCTCCAATCACCGTAAAAGACGATCCTACATTGATGTTTACTAACGCGGGAATGAATCAATTTAAGAATATATTCTTAGGTGACGAGACTCCCAAAACAAAAAGAGTTGCAAATACACAAAAGTGTTTAAGAGTAAGCGGAAAACATAATGATTTAGAAGAAGTAGGTATTGATAAATACCATCACACCATGTTTGAGATGTTAGGAAATTGGTCTTTTGGAGATTATTTTAAAAAAGATGCTATCCACTGGGCTTGGGATCTATTAGTAAATCATTACAAACTTGATGCTAAAAGATTGTATATCACTGTATTTGGTGGAGACAAAATAGAAAAATTGAAGAAGGATACTGAAGCTGTAGATATATGGAAGGAGATAATTGATGATGAAAAAATTATTGACGGATCTAAGAAAGATAACTTTTGGGAGATGGGAGATACTGGACCTTGTGGACCTTGTTCAGAAATTCATATTGATCTTAGAAGTAAAGAAGAAATTAAAAAAATTCCTACTTCTGAGCTTATTAACAAAGACCACCCAGAAGTTATAGAGATATGGAATTTAGTTTTTATTGAGTTTAATAGAAGAAGTAATGGTACATTAGAATCACTTCCTAATAAACATGTTGACACAGGAATGGGACTTGAGAGATTATCTATGGCAATAGAGGGTCTTAATTCCACATATGATACAGATTTATTCAGATCAATAATTAAGTCAATAAGTGAGTTATCTAATTTACAATATGGTGAAAATGATAAGCATGATATTGCATTTAGAGTGATATCTGATCATATAAGGGCAATTGTTTTTACTATTTCTGATGGTGCAATTCCATCTAACAATAAGTCTGGATATGTTATTAGAAGAATTTTGAGGCGAGCTGTGAGGTATGGCTTTTCAACATTAGAAATTAATTCTCCTTTTCTTCACAAACTTGCCAAATCTGTGATAGAAGAATATAATAATGTATTTACAAATTTAAAGACCCAAGAAAGCTTTATTTTAAACCTAATATTAGAAGAAGAAAAAACATTTTTAAAAACATTAGAAAATGGTTTAAAGAAGATTAATAAAATCAAAGAGGAATTAGATGATAAAAAGAAATTAATACCTGGAGAAATTGTCTTTGAATTATATGACACATATGGTTTTCCTTATGATTTAACTGAACTCATAGCAAGAGAAAATAATTTACAAATAGATAAAAAGTCATTTGACAATTATCTTGAAGAACAAAGAAAAAGATCAAGAAAAAGCTCAGAAAAATCTTTGGATGAATGGCAGATTGTAAACAGTAATTTAGAATCTGAATTTCATGGTTATGAAAAAAATACACTAACGTCTAAGATAGTTAAGTTCAGAGAAGTTAATTCTGACAACATTAAAAAATATCATATTGTTTTTTCAGCTACTCCTTTTTATGCAGAGTCAGGAGGCCAAGTTGGTGATATTGGTCATTTTAGTTATGGAGAAGAAAAAATAAATATTGAAAATACTTTTAAAGAAAATGAATTAATTATTCATCTAGCTGATAGAATACCATCTAATTTAAATTCTGAATTTAAACTTTCATTAAATTCTTTTAGAAGAAGATTAATATCAAAAAATCATTCTGCAACACATTTACTTCATTCTGCTCTAAGAGAAGTCTTGGGAGATCATGTTACTCAGAAAGGTTCACTTGTTAATGATAAGATTTTAAGGTTTGATTTTTCTCATTTTACAAAAATTTCTGATAATGATCTAAATAGAATTAGTGATATAGTTAATAACAAAATATTTGAAAATATAAGTGTTGAGATATTAAATGATTTATCAATAGATAAAGCAAAAAAAATGGGAGCGATGGCATTGTTTGGTGAAAAGTATGGAGATAAAGTCAGAGTAGTGATTATTGATAAAGAGTTTTCAACTGAATTATGTGGAGGTACTCACGTATCAAATACATCTGAAATAGGACTTTTTAAGATTATTTCTGAAGGATCAATTTCTTCGGGGATAAGAAGAATTGAAGCTTTAACCTCAAAAGAACTTAAATCATATTCTGATAGGCAGTCTAAAGATTTAACTAGTTTAAAAGAATTATTAAAATCAAATAATTTAGTAGAATCTGTTAGTAGTTTGTTAAAGAAAAATAAAATTTTAGAAGCTGAGATTAACAAATTTGATATTTTAAGGAAAAATTCTGTTAAAGATGAAATTAAAAAGAAAATTAATTCAGTAAATAATTCAAATATAATATTACATCATTTTAAGGATGAGAAAGTGGACTTTATTAAGCAAATTGGTTTTGAGTTGGAGAAAGAGTTTGGGAATATTATATTTTTAGCTACTACAGAATTGAATAATAAGCCTTCTATTGTACTTTTAATTTCTAAAATTATTTTAAAAGAATTTAAACTTGATGCTAGAGTTATAATTAAAGATTTGTCAAAATATATAGAAGGTTCAGGTGGTGGTCAAGATTTCTTATCTACAGCTGGAGGTAAGAAAATAGAAGGTTTGAAAAGTGTTTTAGAAGAAGGTCAGTCTTATTTTAATAAAGTTTTAAACAATTAATAGAATTTAACGTTTTCTTTTATTGAAAAAGAATTGATATTCTTTTCTTTGTAAAAAATTTAACATGATTAAAAATCTAATTCAATTACTTTTTATTGTACTTATCTACTCTTGTAGTTCCTCTAATTCATCCGATAAAGAAATAAATATATTAATCAAAATTGAGGGGAGTGACAACTCTGGTGAAGTCCGACTTCAGAAGGTCAATTCAGATTACTCAATTGAATTGATTAAATCAGGTAATTTTATTGATAATGAAATTGAATTTGATGTATATAACGATGAATCAGCTTTATATAGGATTGATATCTTAGGTAAAAGAAGTGTTGATGTTATTCTTAAAGACAGAGATATTAAGATATTGATAGATGACAAAAACTCTAGTTTTACTACCAAAATTTTAGATTCTCCAGATACAGATGTGTTAATTGGGATTGGTGATAAAATTTCAACCTATAGATCAGAAATCAGAGAACTAAACATGGCATTTATTGATGCTAATAACGAAAAAGATATACAAAAAATAAATAGTATTAGAGAAGAAGTTTCTTTCAAAAGAAATCAATTTGAGTTATCACTAAAAAACTATTTAGATAATGTAGATAATTCATTAGCAGTCTTAGTTACAGCAGGTTATTTGCCTATAGGAGAAAATATTTCTTTTTGGGAGAAAATATATGAAAGATATCTCCCTGAATTTGAGACTAATTCATATTTCAAAAAATTTGAATCAGATTTAATTAAGTTAAAGGCAGTCTCAGTAGGAAGTATAGCTCCAGAAATTATTTTAAATGATACAACTGGTAATCCTGTATCTCTTTCTTCATTTAGAGGTAAATATGTTCTTCTGGATTTCTGGGCTGCATGGTGCAGACCTTGTAGAGAAGAAAACCCAAATATTTTAAAAAATTATGAAATTTTTAAAGATAGAGGTTTTGAAGTTTTTCAGGTTTCTTTGGATAGAAGTAGAAAAGATTGGGTTAGAGGTATCAAACAAGATATGTTACCATGGGTAAATGTTTCAGATTTAAGATATTATCAGTCTGAGGCTGCTCAATTATATAATATCAATAAAATACCTAGTGCTTTCTTGTTAGATCCTTCTGGTGAAATTATTGCAAAAGACACTCAGCTTAGAGGAGTTAATTTATATAATAAGTTACAAGAGGTATTTAATTAAATATTGACTTTAATTCGTCAGCTTCTTCAGGTTTCATTTTTCCTGCTAAAATTAATCTTAACTGCCTTCTCCTCAACGCCCCATCGTATAACTTTTTTTCTTCATCAGAATTAGGAGTTACTTCAATAGATTTTACTGGTTTCCCTTTATCGTTTAGCGTGACAAAAGTAAAAAATGCATTATTAGTAATTATTGAAGTTTTTTTCTTAGTGTTTTGAGTAAGAACTTCAATATATATTTCCATTGAAGTTTGAAAAACTCTGGTAATAAAAGCATTAATAGTTACTATGTCTCCTTTATAGATTGGGGACTTAAAAGTAATATTATCAACTGAAGCAGTTATCGCAACTTTTTTAGTGTTTTGATGTGCACAAATTGCAGCTGCCATATCCATCCAATACATCAATTTACCACCAAATAAAGTATTAAGGTTATTTGTATGATTTGGGAGAACCATCTCACTTATACTAATTTTAGTTTTTTCGCAAGCAATTTTTTTATCTTTCATCAATTTATTTTATCTAACAAATTTAACTTTTACTTTTGCAAAGTAATATTATATTAAGGAATGTTTACTGGAATAATCGAATCTGTAGGAGAAATAAAATCAATAGTTCAAAATCAGAAGAATATTGATATGGAAATTTTAAGTCCAATTAGCGGTGAGCTCAGAGTAGATGAAAGCATTTCTCATAATGGTGTATGCTTAACTGTAACAGAATTCAATTCTAAATCACACAAAGTTACGTTAGTAGATGAGACTCTGAAAAAGTCTAATTTTTCAAATGTAAAAGTAGGTTCTCTTTTAAATTTAGAGAGGAGTATGAAGGCTAATGGGAGGTTAGATGGTCATATAGTACAAGGTCATGTAGATGATACTGCAAAATGTATTAATATAGTAGACCAATCAAATAGCTGGTTATATACTTTTAAAATATCTAAAGATTTTTCAAATTATATTATTGAGAAAGGAAGTATATGTGTAAATGGAGTTAGTTTAACATGTTATAATATTAATGATGATGAGTTCACAGTGGCTATAATTCCTCATACGTATGAGTTTACAAATTTTAACTTAATTAATATTGGTGAATTAGTAAATATAGAATTTGATATTTTAGGAAAGTATATTAATAAAATTCTTAAGAATTAGATTTTAATAATATTTTTATATCACTCATAAGCCTATACATCTCTACCTCACTAGTTCCATCATATATTCCTCTTATATTTTTGTTGGTATCTATGAGTAGAAAAGTACCACTATGTAAAAACCCACCGGGTTCATTTTTATCTTCAAGTGCACTAACCATGTAACTGTCTTTAGCTATTTTATAAATATGTTCTATTTCTCCTGTAACAAAGTGCCATCTATCCGAACTTACTCCTAACCTTTCAGCATATTTTTTTAGTATTTTGGTATTGTCATATTCTGGGTTAATTGTATGAGAAAGATATTTCACGTTTTTATTTTCTGAAAATTCATTATAGACTAAAAGTAAATTATTTTGCATTATTGGACAGATTGTAGGGCACGTAGTGAAAAAAAAGTCAGCTACATATATTGCATTATCAAATGTATCTCTTGTTACCTTAGTACTATCCTGATTATAGAAAGAAAAATTTTTTATGGAGTGATTTATTGTATCAATAACGATCTCACCATTTAAAACTTTTTTAGTTATTTCATTCCTTCCGTAAATTGGCAGCTTTTTTATTTCTTGGTTGCAAGAAATTAATGATGACATGAAGATTAATAAAATATGTAATTTCAAAACGAGTGAATTTTTTTAGATATACGATAAATAATTATTGATGTTAAAAAGCCTACAATAAAACCAAAAATAATATCCATAAAAAAGTGAACGCCTAGATAAACTCTGCTATATCCAATCATTATACTCCATAAAAAAAGATATTTGATTTTTTTATCTGATAATAAATATATTATGGTAGCTAATGAGAAAGTTGTAGATGCATGAGATGAAGCAAAACTAAATTTTCTTCCACAACCAGATACTATATTTATAAACTCTGATATTAATGGGTCATTACATGGTCTTAATCTTTCAAAGTAAGGCTTCATCATTGAACTTGTTATAAAGTCAGAAATAAGAACTGCAGAAATACATAATATGATATTTCTAATAAAAAATTTATTATTATAATGCCATAACCACAATATCAAGAATAAGTATAATGGAATCCATACAAACTTATTACTTAGAATTATCATTATGATATCTAGATATTCATGAGATAAATTATTTAAAAAAATAGTTATCTCTCTATCTAAAGCTTTAATGTATTCAAACAATATGATTAAATTTATTTTTTAAATTCAAGATTATGCTATCTAAATCTAAACTTAAATTAATTAAATCACTTAAGAATAAGAAGAGTAGAGAAAGTTTAAATCTTTTCATTGTTGAGGGATTAAAAGGAATAATAGAAGTCAATAACTCTACCTATGATATTTTATTTACTGTAATCTCTAGAAAAGTATTCAATTACAACAAATCTTATCTTCCCTCTGAAAATATATTTATTCTAGAGGAAGAGGAAATTGAAAAAATAAGTAACCTTAAAAAAAATAAAATTGGACTATCTGTAGTAAAGTCTAAGTCTAATATTTTTTCTAATTCTAAAATTAATGGACTAATGATAGCTTTAGATTCTATAAATGACCCTGGTAACTTAGGAACTATAATTAGAAATGCAGACTGGTTTGGAGTTAAGAATATTATATGTTCTAAAAATACTGTTGAATTATATAACCCTAAAACAATTCAGTCAAGTATGGGCTCTTTTACAAGAGTTAACGTCTTTTATGATGATTTATCAAAAATATTTCAGAGAAGCCAATTAAAAATTTATGGCACTAAATCTGAAATGGAGGGGAGTATAGATCCAAAATCTATCAAAGAAGGAATTGTCTTGTTTGGAAGTGAATCAAATGGAGTCCGAGATGATTTAAAAAAATATATTCAAGGTTGGCTTTCCATTAAAGGAGATGGAAAAGCTGAGTCTCTGAATGTATCTGTGTCAAGTGGGATAATATTAGATAATATTATAAACAATTAACTTTCTTTTTTTCTGAACCATGGTATCTGAAATGCCAAAAGATATGAAAATAATAAAGAAGCAAAAATTGGAATTAAACTCTTTTCATATTTATTCTGAAGAATACCAGATTCATCTATAAATGATTTTGTTTGATCTTCTATTGCGACTGTCTCTATAAACACAAATAACGTGCCGAGTAAAAAAAATAGAAGAAGAAACCCTAAAATTTTATATATGATTATAAAAGTGCTTCTCATAGTGTAAATATAAAAATTAAAAGTTTAATCTTTTAGAGCATGCTCTTTAGCTTTTTCTGCTAAATCTTTTCCAAGATAGGAATCGATTAGGTAATGAGCTAAATAAATAAAAGGAGTTATAATAATAGCCACAAAAAATTTAAATGTATAATTATCAAAGCCAACTACAAAAACTTGGTTTATAGACCATTCTTTTCCCTCAGGAGCAAGAAAATAAAATGCTATGGTAAGAACTACGAAGCTATCAATTAATTGAGATATTAAAGTTGATCCAGTTGCTCTTAACCATATGAATTTCCCCTTAGTTATTTTTTTAATTTTTTGGAAAATGAATACATCTAGAAGTTGTGCTATTAGAAAAGCAAAAACAGAACCTATTATTATACCTGTACTCTGAAGAAATATTGTGTTGTATGCATAATCTATATTAAATGGGTTTCCAGAGTTATCAGTACTATTTATATTTAGCCAATATGTATTAGGAATTAATTTTGTTGAAAGAAAAACAATTAAGAATACATATAAGATTAGGATGATTGTAAAGTATGATATTTTTTTTACACCACTTTTTCCAAAGTATTCATTTATTATGTCTGTTGTAATGAAAACTACTGGCCAGATAAGAACACCGACTGATAAGCTAAAGTTTTTTACAAATGAAAAATCAAAAATTTTAGTTCCTAAGATTTCAGCAATAATTGCGTTCGTGATAAAAATCCCTGTAAGGATTATGAAAATATTATTTAACTTATTTTTTTCTTCTATTTTGAGTACACTCATTAGGTAGATGCTAATTCATCCCTTTTTCTATTTCATCCAATTGGATTGAGTCAATAGCTTCTTGGAGTGTTGGTAAAATATCAAGAACAGTATCTAGCTTAGATATTTTAAGTACTTTTTCGATATGATTATTTACATTACATATCACAAAAGAACAATTTTTTTCTCTAAATGTTCTGTTTCCAACAAGCATAGCACTAAGGCCTGATGAATCCATAAACTTTACATTTTTAAGGTCAAGAATTATATTTTTTGCTCCTTCAACTTCATAAGTAATTAAGTCTGCTTTTAATGTTGGTGCTAGAACAGAATCTATTTTCTCTTCTTTAGGTGTAAGTACATAGTACAAATCATTCTTTTCTATTTCATATTTCATAATGCAATTTTAATATTCGATTCGATATCTTTCATCATATTTTCCGTTTTTCTTTTTATAAAATCTTCTCCAGTTATATTTTCATACAATTCAATATACCTTTTAGATATTGAATTTACTATTTCATCACTCATTAGAGGAACTTCCTGATTTTCTTTTCCTTGGAATCCATTTTCAATTAACCACTGTCTTACAAATTCTTTAGATAATTGTCTCTGACCCTGATTTTTATCTTGAAGTTCTTGATATGTATCTGCATAAAAGTATCTTGAAGAGTCGGGAGTATGAATTTCATCTATTAAAATAATATCATTCTTATATTTTCCGAATTCATATTTAGTATCAACTAATAATAAATTTTTTGAGAGTGCGTATTCTGTGCCTTTTTTATATAGCTGACATGTATAATTTTCAAGTTTTTCATAATCTGCCTTGCTAACTATTCCTGATGAAATAATATCCTCTCTCGAAATATCTATATCGTGACCAACTTTTGCCTTGGTTGTCGGGGTAATTATAGGGTTAGGGAACTTATCATGTTCCTTCATCCCATCAGGCATTTTTACTCCACATAAAATCCTTTTCCCTTCCTTATATTCTCTCCAAGCATGTCCAGTGAGATAACCTCTAATTACCATTTCAACAGGAAATGTATCACATTTTTTTCCTATTGTCACATTAGGATCAGGGACTGAGTCTATCCAGTTAGGTACAATATTTTCTGTTAGTTTAAGAAATTTCTCAGCTATTTGATTAAGAATTTGGCCTTTAAAAGGTATTGGTTTTGGAAGTACCACATCGAATGCACTGATCCTATCACTTACTACCATAACTAATTTTTGATCAAAGTGATATACATCTCTTACCTTACCAGTATATTTCTTTAGTAGGTTGTCAAATTTAAAGTCTGTATTCTGTATGGCGCTTCCCATTACCAGTCAGGTTTATTTTTATTTAATTTTTTACTAGGCTTTCTTTTTAACTGCTGAATATACTGAAATTCATTATTATTTAATGCGTCTAATATCATTTCAGCTTTCTTCTTACTCATATTTATTTTCTTTAATTTCTCTTCTATAGACTCTTCATTACTCTTCTTCTTCTTATTTTCTTCTTTATTTTGAGATTCTTGTTTCTCATTTTTCTGCTCTTTTTCTTCTTTCTCTTCTTTGCCTTTTTGATCCTGTTTTTTATTATCAGAGTTTTCTTTTTTATTATCTTTTTGATCTTGGTTATCCTTCTTATTTTCTTCTTTATTTTTTTCCTTATCCATCTTTTTCTTTACAAGCTCATAATTAAATTTTGAGTCATCATTACTATTATCAGAGATGATGGATCTTTTGTAAAGATTTAATGCCTCTTCTAGTTTATTATTTTTTTCATTGATATTACCAAGTTGTTGGAAAGCAATAGATCTTACTCGTTTATTTTCAGTGAGAGAGGCATAATTATAACTTTCAATAGCATTAAGTGTATCACCTGATAGTAAGTACGAATGCCCAAGGTTTAGGTATATCTTCTCATTCTTATAATCAAATGAGTCAATTAATATCTTATAACTTTCTATCGACTCGTTATATTTTTTTTCTATGAAAGATTTTTCAGCAGATTTAGTCAATTTATTTATGTTATCAACTCTGTCTATTGATGATATTGAAAGAATTAATATTAGTATGTAAATCATATAGAAATAATTTTAAAACTAAATGTGAAATCTATCAGCATTAAAATTAGTGCTGAAAATAAAAAATAAAAATATTTATTTTCTGTCACATCAACAGTCTTTGACTCAATATAATCTCCTTTTATATTTACTATCTCTGAAATCAAATTATCAGTCTGATTCATTTCATTTGAAATCTCAAAATATTTTCCTCCAGTATATGATGCTGTTTCCTTTAGTGAATTAGAGTTTAGTTTGGTGACAACATCATTTCCCTCATTATCTTTTTTAAATTTTCCATTTCTTAATAATATCTTACTTCCTTGAGTACTACCGATTCCTACTGAAAACAATTTGATAGATGAGCTCTTAATTTGTTCTAATGATGATCCTGTGTCTTCTCCAAAATCTTCTCCGTCAGATATTAAAATTATTACTTTAGAATTGATCTCTTTATTATTAGATGTTTCATCTTCTAGTTTTGATAAACTTAATTCAAGAGCTGGCCCGAAGTCTGTTCCTGAGTTGGGAACCAGACTAGTATTTAAAGTTTCTATAAATAAATTTAGAGCATTCTTGTCGTATGTTAGAGGACACTGGACATAAGCTTCACTTGAAAACATTATTATCCCAATTCTATCTGAAGAAAATTGATTAATAATTTTCTTCATTTCAAATTTTACTTTTTCTAATCTAGTTGGTTTAATATCATCTGCATTCATTGATTCAGATAAGTCAACAAGAATCATGATATCTTTGCCAACTATATTAACCTCTTTTTTATTATCTCCAAATGTAGGTCCAAGTAAAGCTACAATCATAAGAAAAAAGTAAAGAGATCTTAAAATGAATTTATAGATAACTTTTTTTATCGATACTTCAATTTTTTTATTTATTCTAAATACTCTTATTAGATATATACTATAGAAGATTACAAATAAAAAAAATAAACTTAACTCACTGTAATCAAGTGATTTTAAAAAATTCATAAGCAAAACTAAGAAAATGAATTTTTTTTAGACAAAGTTCGTTGAGTATTTAACCCTTTTTCACATTTAGAAAAAATTAAAAAAATTTATGACATGAAGATGATGTAATTATATTTGCCATTAAATTATGGAGAGGTGGGTGAGTGGCTTAAACCAGCAGTTTGCTAAACTGTCGTACGCAATAACGCGTACCGGGGGTTCGAATCCCCCTCTCTCCGCATTTTCCTTCTAAATAATTATTTAATCATTACTATTATTCTACTAAATTTATTTGAATAAATAGGAATCCCTATAATTGAATTTATAGTACAATCGCACTATTGAATTTAGTATCACATTTTACATCAAATTGTGATAGTTCTACTAAGAAAAGTGAATGAACTGGTGTATATCCTCCTCGATTTAATACCCTAAAAGCTCCATTCGCTGTCCCTCCAGTTGCAAGGACATCATCAAAAATTAGTACTTTACCTTCTCCCTCTTGAACCTGCATCACTGCCTCACCATATTCAAGTTTATGTCTAACAGTCTGTATTTTTCCTGGTAATCTGTCTTTCTTACTCCTGCAAAGAATAATTCCTTTATTTAATTTATCAGCTAAAATTGATCCTATAAGAAAACCTCTAGACTCTATTAGAGCTAAGTAATCAAAATCTAAGTCTTTTATCAATTCAATACACTTCTCTACAAGTATATCTCTAGCCTTTGGGTCCTTATATATTGGGTTTAGATCAATATACTCTACTCCTTCAATAGGAAAGTCTTGATAAAACTCAATTTTCTTTTTTACGTATTCTAAATTCATAGTCCTAAATTTAGTTATTTTAAAAACAAACTTTATGAAAAAAATTAAATCCATTCTCTGCCTTTTATTAATTATATCTTGTTCTAATGAAAGCGAGGAGATAACAGGTAATAAAGGACTATACTATCAGTCTACATTTTTTGATGGATTAAGTAGAGATTATATATTATATGTTCCTGAAGCATACGATGAAAACCAAAATATACCAATTGTATTTAATCTTCACGGGGGAGGCGATACTGCCCAAGAGCAGATGAATAGTGTTAGTGACATGAGGAGTCTATCTGAGACTGGATATTTTATATTAGTTTATCCTCAGGCAACAAGTGATTCTAATGAAATACCTACCTGGAATCTTGGTGGTGTTAATTCTAAAGCAACTGATGTAGACGATGTGGGTTATATTTCTCATCTTATACAAAAAATTTCTAATTTTTATTCTGTAGATCAAGATAGAATTTATGTAACGGGATTTTCTAATGGAGCATATCTCTCATTTGAATTGGCTTGTAAACTGAGTAATAAAATTGCGGCTTTTGCTTCTGTAGCAGGACATATGTTTATAGATACATATAACGATTGTTCTCCAACACATCCAACTCCTTTTCTATCTGTAAATGGAACTGAAGACAATTACCAAGGAATAGCTTCTTACTACCTATCAGTAGATGATTCTAATAATTATTGGACTTTATTTAATAGCACAGATTCTGAACCTATTATTACGGATATAGATGATATAAATACATCGGATGGAAGTACTGTTAAATATTATTCTTGGAAAAACGGCGCAAATGGAGTTGAAGTTGATCATTATAAGGTTGTAGGAGGTGGGCACTCATGGCCATCATCAGAGGCAGATAATAAAGGATGGGACAATGGTGATATAGATACTAATGTTTTAATTTGGAATTTCTTTTCCAAATTTGATATAAATGGTTTGAGATAATTTCTTTTTTAATATTTAATGTTAAAAATAGCATTTGATAAAACATATATTTATCCACTAGAGAAAAATCATAGATTTCCTATGATTAAATATGAGCTAATCCCTGAGCAGCTACTAAGAGAAGGTAGTTGTGTTGATGATAACTTTTTTATACCAAAACAGATCTCTGATAAAGATGCATTGCTAACTCACGAAAGAGATTATTTTGATAGGTTGGTTTCTCTTTCTTTAACAAAATCGGAGTTAAGACCAATAGGATTTCCTATGAGTAGAGAACTTGTGAATAGAGAGAAAATAATATCACAGGGAACAATTGATTCTACATTATACTCTCTGAAAAATAGGATTTCTATGAATATAGCAGGAGGCACTCACCATGCTTTCAAAGACAGAGGGGAAGCATTTTGTATGTTAAATGATCAGGCGATTTCTGCTAATTATTTAATAGAAAATAAATTATGTAAAAAAATATTAATAATAGATCTTGATGTTCATCAGGGAAATGGAACAGCCTCTATTTTTAAAGGAATTAAAAATGTTTTTACACTTTCTTTCCATGGTAAAAATAATTATCCATTTAAGAAAGAAGATAGTGATTTTGATTTAGCATTAGAAGATGGCGTAGGAGATGAGTACTATTTAAGAAAAGTTAAAGAAATATTGCCAAGGGTAATCGATGATTTTGAGCCTGATTTTGTTTTCTATCTATCTGGAGTTGATATTATGGAAAATGATAAGCTTGGAAAATTATCTTTAACTCTTAATGGATGCAAAGAGAGAGATAAATATGTGCTGAACCTTTGTAAAACAAATTCTATCCCCGTACAAGTAAGTATGGGCGGAGGATATTCTTTAGAGCTTAAGAATATTATAGAAGCTCACTCAAACACCTTCAGGCTAGCTCAAGAAATATTTTTTTAATATTCTTAATTATCATTATTTCATTTCTAGATAGTATTTTTTTAAGATTGTAATATGAATTTAAAACAGAAAGTAAGCATTCTATTACTTATTGACACATCTTTATTTGTTGTGCTATTATATCTTTTATTTAAAGGTCTGTGGTTTGAGGCATTGATCCCTTTCCTATTATCTCTTGGAATTAATTTTTGGAATTTCAACACTTATAAAGAGTATTTTTCAAGAAAAGAAAAATAAATTACTTTTATATTAAATAATTAAACTTTTAAACTAGTACACATGAGATATTTTTTCCTTTTAATATTCTTTATTTTTTCTTGCAATTCATCAAATCAAACTGATATTACTGAACAAGAAGTTAAAGATAAATTTGATGAATTTTTTGGAGTTTTGTCAGTAGATAATCCAGATAAAAACAAACTCTATGAATTGGTAACTGATGATTATTTCATTTTTGAAAATCAGAAGAAGTATACGATGGAAGAGTTTATTGAGTTTGTGAGCACTTTTAAAACCCTAGAAGATAATTGGGAGTTATCAGACTTTGAGATAGATATTGATAAAAATTCCGCACATGCCTCATTAAGAAATGTTGGTAAATTTTTGGTAGAGACAGATTCAGGAAATGTAATCATGGATTTCGATTGGTTAGAGAGTGCTTATCTTGTTAGAGAAGGAGGAGAACTAAAATTTGATTTTTATTTTTCAGATGCAATAAAAGAATCAGTAACTAAAGTTGATTAATAACTTTATTTTTTTTCCCATATATTTATAACATGAATTGTGAATGTAAAAATTGTGAATGTGTTGATACTTGCAGCGATTGCTCTT
>CAZGPH010000005.1:2074-84358 GCA_964527965.1 uncultured Marinoscillum sp. | reverse complement strand
GCAAAATCATTTTCGTTTGCGTAGTTAAGAAGTTCTGTGACTTCCTCTCCGTGTAGTACTCCTGATCTAAATTTCATAGTTATGGTTTTTTTTGGCAAGCTAGCTACTAGTGTGTGTAATTACAAAGGATTTTCTTAATAATTGTACACGTAGAGCTCTTTAGAACGGTTAAGTGCGTCGAATCGGATCTCTAGCTTTATCGTCTCCTCCTCGGCCCTGTAAGGGACATCTGTACAGTTCTGGTGATACCTCACGTAGTAGTAGTAGAATGTGTGACCCCTCTCGTACAGAGTGATATTATCAGGTTTTCCAAATATGTCAATTATTTGGTTCTGTCTATACCTAAAAAATTTCTCCTTATTAGCTGAGATAAATCCAACCATATTAATCCTTTCTCCTGCACATCCGAACTTATCGAGTTCCCACTTTTCATAGTCTAAACCAGCTACTTCTGGCCTTGTTGTTTCACAAGATATTAGAATGCAGAGAGATAGGCATGTTTTTAGTAAAAATCGACTCATATAATACAAATTTAACTTATTTCCAAAAAAAAAAATGATGATTTTTAAAAATAAATTTCAGATAGAAAAAAGTATTTTTATTTAAAAAAAAAACATTATCTTAGGTCTCCTTTTCGTGAAAGAAGGGAGAATTTTTATAAACCACTAAACGACATTAGTTTGAAATTAATTTTCAAAAAATTATTTCCTGCTATTTTTATACATTATTCGCGCTTAGCGATCTGGTTTATACTCATTTTTTCTGCTTTCTCATTCAACGCAAGTGCTACAGACTACACAATTACAGTAACACATTCTGGGAGTTCGAGTTATATCTTTGTTAATGGTGGTTTAAACTTAGGAAATAACCCTGATATCTCTGTAAATGTGGGTGACAAGATAACGTTCGATGTCTCATCATCGAGTGCTGCACACCCTTTTGCTATTGTGAGTGCACTAAATGCGTCTAACGGATACTCTGCATCTAATAAGGTCAGCACTGGCGTGACTAATAACGGGGAGCCAGCTGTCGCCACAGTTGTTTGGGATCTTACCGGAGCTACACCTGGAGTGTATTACTATGTGTGTACCCTTCACCCGGCCATGAGAGGTAAGATAACGGTGAACTCTGTCGGAGTTGACTCAGATGGTGACGGTGTTAACGACGACATTGACGTAGACGACGACAATGATGGTATCCTTGATGTGATTGAGGGAGATATAGACACAGACGGTGACGGAACTGTTAACAGACTCGATCTCGACTCTGACGGTGATAATTGTTTTGACGTTATAGAGTCAGGTTACGGTGACTTAGACAACCCATCTGACGGTAAGGTTGGTACTGAACCTACTGAGTACACAGAAGATGGAAAAGTTAAAAATGTAACGTACAAATTAGAGAGTGAGATAGATGACCTAGACGGTAACGGGACAAAAGATTACCTGGAGAAGGGTTCAGACCTCTCAAAAGTTTCTGACCCAGCTAGTGTGAACGTCCTCGAGTACTCAAATGTCACATTTACTGCGACTGGTTCTACTGTCAACGACTTAGGAACAATAACATATAGCTGGCAGATAACAACGGATCCGCCAACCTCCAATAATGTCACATGGAAAAATATTTCAACTTACCAGTCTGAAAACGCTAATCACCCAGGAAAATATTCAGATCTTGATAAGACCACGATGAAGATCGACTCGGTAACTGCTACAATGACGGGATTTAGGTACAGACTCCTTATGCAGACACTGGCATTTAAGTGTGACCAAGACGTGACCTCAAGTGCGGCACAGCTAACTGTATTTAAGACAGATACAGATGGTGACAACGTTCCTGACGATACGGATCTAGACGACGATAATGATGGTATTACGGATGTTACTGAGGGAGGAGATGACCTAGACACAGACGGAGACGGGATACCAAACAGGATAGACCCTGACTCTGATGGTGATGGTTGTAATGATGTTAATGAGGCTGGACTCAGTACAGACGAGAATAATGACGGTAAGGTAGGAATACCGACTGTACTCGTGAATGCTAATGGTCTTGTGACTTCTACTGGATCAGGATCATACTCTTATGATCTCCCAGCTGATCTTGACGGAAACGGTACTTATGACTTCCTTGAGTCTGCTTCACCGGCTTCAGTCGTTTCAAGTCCTACTGACGTGAGCACAGCTTCACATGGTGACGCTATTTTTGTAGCTAAAGGTTCTTCTGATGGTGTTTTGAAATACACATGGCAGGTGAGCACTGACGCTGGAAATACTTTCACTGACATAGAAGTATTTGATAATAAGGGGGAGCAGTCTGAGATAATGATAGTAGGTGGAGGAAATCCTGTATTTGACGATAACTTCCGTTCATTCCTTGAGTTTTATGCGAATACTGACATCCCTGCAAACAAGTATAAGGTAAGACTTATAGCACAAGATGGTGCCTTCGTTGAAAATACTATTAATACTTCTCTGTCTGCAGGTCAGTACTTTGTTGCAGGACAAAATAATAATGGATGGGTAAACTTCTTTGGTGGTAATATTAATACAGTCTACGGAGTTGGTACTTTTAAATATGCGAGGTGGAGTAACATAAGTAATTACTACTTCGACCATAGGATAGAGATAAGGAGAATATCTGATGACGCTATTGTTGACGTCTACGGAGAAGACACTAACGAAAATGGAACTGATGAGGCTCACCCTTGGGTCACGCCTGAAGGCTTCTTCAAGAGGAAAGATAACAGGTACGCAACTAATGAGTTTAACCTAAACGACTGGACATTATGTTCTGGGTGTTTAGACAAGACTACTAACGCAAAGTCGAGCACGCCTTACCCTTACAAGCAGGTTGTTCTCCCGGCTACTTCGGTTTACACGGGTCATGATGACGACACACTAAAAATTAATGCTGCACCAAGAAATTTTGATAGGTACCAGTACAGGGCCATTATAAGGACTGTTAACTATGCTTGTGACGTCGGATCAGAAACCGATCCTGCAGAGCTAGTGGTATTCCTTGACACTGACGGTGACGGCGTTGGAGATGTGAATGATCTCGACGACGACAATGACGGAATTCTAGATACTGAAGAGGGTACTCTTACAGACGACTTTGATGGAGACGGCATCCCTAATAGGCTAGACTCAGACTCAGACGGTGACGGATGTTCAGACGTGATTGAGGCAGGGTTTACTGACTCAGATGGTGACGGAATACTTGGAGCTGGTGTACCTACTGTTGGGACAGACGGTAAGATAACCGGACACTCGTACTCAGACCCTCAAGATCTCAACTCTAACCTTGTGGATGACTTCCTAGAATCTGGCTATGAAGCTGGTATTTATTCTCATCCAGTATCTGTGTTCTTGGACGAGGAAGAAGACACGATCTTTGTATCTCAGGCAACGGTTCAGACACAGTTCACTTTATTCTTTAATAATGAGCCTAATAGCACTACCGCTAACCATGCCTCGATGAACTCTAATGCTCTTCGTAACAGAGGCTGGTTTGACAACTTAAAGACAAATACTTACAGGTTTGTTGTAGAATTTGACTCTCTTACTAACGGCACAATAGCTGGTTATACGTACATGTTCCAGCACAGGGGTCACTCTTACTACGTAAGTAACAACACATCTAACTTTGATACTTCGGTAAGCAACGCACAGTCAATAGGAGGTTATCTTGTGGTAATTAACGACCACTACGAGGCTGAACTCGTGAGAGAGGAAGTAAGAAAAATTTATAGCAACACTAACTTCTGGATTAACCATTTCTTGGATACAAAATCTCCAGGATATGATGGTACTCTGACTGGATTTAATGCCACAGGATGGGTATCTGGATATATCCCTAATTCTGAGATCACTCACCAGTGGGAGGTTGGAGTTATAAGCGGTAACGACACAACTTGGACAAATGTCACAGACGGTACAAATTATACTGGAGCTACTAACGACACGCTTAGAGTGAAGTCTGCACCGGCAAACTTTGATAAGAACTTGTACAGAATGAAGGCAACTCCTACAGTATACGCCTGCTCTGCAGGACCTGCCTACTCACTCCCTGCTCAGCTTACAGTGTCATCTGATCCAGACAATGACGGAATAAAAAATAGTGTCGACCTTGACGACGACAACGACGGAATCCTAGATACAGAAGAGGGAGGAAAAGACCTTGACACAGACGGTGACGGGATACCTAACAGACTAGACCTCGACTCAGACGATGACGGATGTTTAGACGCGCAGGAGGCAGGATTTAGTGGTTATGACTCAGAAGGAAGATTATGTGCAAATGCTAACTGTGCTGGTACAGACGGTAAGGTTACTGGACACGGTTACGGAACTCCCGCAGATGGAGATAATTCTGGGGTATCAGATTATTTAGAGAAAGGATTTTCTCCTACGATATCTTCTGATCTACCTACAACCTCTATTGGGGCTAATAATTCTTCTACTTCTCTAGTCGTAAGTACCACAATTGATGGAATTCCAAATTCCTCGTCTTATTTTAACTGGAATGGTGGTGAGCCTAATAACTCAGGAAATTATATGCATATGTATATAAGTAATGGTAGGTGGGATGATGTAAGTAACTCCTATAACTGGATCGTGGTTGAGTTTAATAAGACAAGAAATGATGCTATCTCTGGATTCACAAAGCTTATGGACGATTATAATGGTCACTCATACTATGTGAGTGATAATTATCAGCGCTACTGGACCACGGCTAAGACAACTGCAGAAGGAATTGGAGGTTATCTCACGGTCATTGGAGACGCAGCAGAGAATCAGCTAATACATGAGGCTGTGAGAGCCAAAAAAGGAACTAGTAGAAATATTTGGATTGGTCACTACCAAGACACCAGCAGCCCAGATTACTCAGAACCTGTGGGAGGGTGGACTGTTGTTGATTACCCATCTACTGTGGGTTACACGTGGCAGGTGAGTAGCGACTCGACGAACTGGACCACGATAAACGCTGAAAATGATACCGTTACCTTTACTTCGGGATCTGGATCTGGAGTAAATTTATTTACAAATGGTTCCTTAGATGGTACTGTAAAATGTTGTGTTGCACCGACTGGTTGGACTAGGCTTGCTTCAGACATAACATCTGATATCAATAATCTTGAAAATGAGGCTGTGGGTGGTACTTACTATATTCCTGATGGTGTTAATGTTTCAAACTCTAATGATGGAGGTACTTGGGTTGGATTCCACGATAGAACTGATATGAGTTATGAGGAAGGAATATATCAAAATGTTTCCCTAGAAGCAGGTGAAACCTACACTATAAGCTATGAGCAAGCTAATTTTGGTGCTTGTAATAGTTCTGATTGTAATAGTTTTAAACTTAATAATAGTGGAAAAATAAGAGTTTTTATTGACGCTGGTACGAATGCACCAACAACTCTTATTGGAGACGGAGGCGAGATGGTACATGGAACTGGATGGAATAACGCGAGCTTAAATTATACTGCTCCGACAACAGGGAATTATAGTATTGGATTTGTTGTACAAACTACACCTACATCTTCTGGTTCAACTGGAGCATATCTCTCTATTGATGGTATAAGTATAAAGGAAGCGGTTTCATCTACTACTACTACTACTGCCTACACAGGATACGGAACAAATTCTCTTACCATAAACCCAGTATTTGATGATTTAAATGGCTACCAGTACAGGGTGATTGTCACAAATCCAGGCTTTGCTTGTGCTGTTGCTGACACTTCAGCAGTAACAACTCTACTCGTGAGAGATGACTTCGACTTAGACGGCATAAGGGATGAGATCGATGTGGACGATGACAATGACGGTATCCTTGATACCCAGGAAGGAAATGGTGTCACCGACACTGACGGAGATGGTAACCCTGACTCAAAAGATTTAGATTCAGATAATGATGGCTGCTACGATGTAGACGAGGCATATGGTACTTCCACTGACAGAGACCCTAATAATGACGGAGTGTATGGAGACGCAAACCCTACCATAAACTCTAACGGAAGTGTCTCTGGAGCTTCTGGAACCACCGGACTTGACCAGGACGGCAACGGAGTAAAAGACTTCCAGGAGGCTGGAGCTGCTATCACGAGCATGAGCTGTCCTGACGACATCACAGCGACAGAGGGTTCTAACGTAGAAATTATAACTATCGCGAGTGGGCAGGGAGAGACCTCTGTAAACTACGAGTGGCAGGTAAGTGCTGATACCGGTAAGACCTGGTCAGACGTCAATGACGAATCATCATCAGAGATTATTATATCAGGGATAGGATATGGAAAGACTTCAACTAGTAATGACGGGTACCCTAAGTTCATTGAGATATATGCCTTAAAAGATGCAGACCTTAGAAATTACAGGATGAGGGATAATATTACAAACGGTAACACATATAATTACTCTTGGGTTATGTACCAACAAAATATCCAGATGAAGAAGGGCGAGTACCTACTCATCTACTACCCATCTGATAAGTCTACCGCAAATACATTCTTCGGTTCTGATATTGATAACTTATATGACCACACCGTATACGAAGACTATTTTTATACTACTATGAGGGATGGTAATGATTCCTACGCCCTAGAGAAGAATATAAATAACACTTGGACTTACGTTGACAGGGTAGGAAATGGAACAGCTTCGACAGTATTAAATTATGATGACGGGTGGTTATATAGGAAGCAAGGTTCTAAGCCAACACCTAACTATAGCGACAGCGACTGGACGCAGTGTAAGGACTGCCTTGAGTCTTCTACTAACGCAGGAGCCACGACACCATTCCCGGTCAAGACATTTACTACTTCTGTAATTGATTACGATTTCTCAAAGGGAGACTCCTTAGTGGTAACTAATGTACCAGCTTCTGCTAACGGATACCAGTTCAGGGCAATAGGAAGTACTCCAAGTTACGTTTGTGGAGATAATGACACTACCTGTGCAGTTACAATAACAGTGGTTGGAGATAATGACAGAGACGGAATACCTGATGACACAGATATTGACGATGATAACGACGGAATCTTAGACTCAGTCGAGGGTGAAGACACGGATACTGACGGTGACGGAATTGTAGACAAGTTTGACTTAGATTCTGACGGTGACGGGTGTCTTGACGTTGTCGAGGCAGGTTTCACTGATCCTGACGGAGATGGGATTTTGGGAACAGGAACCCCAGAAGTAGAATCTGATGGTGGAGTTAAAGACCACAATTTCGATACCCCTCTGGACGAGGACGGTAACGGAACTGCTGACTACTTAGAAGTAGGTAGTACAGTAACTATAGTAAATTATAGTAATTACTTCCTTTCTGAAGGTAGTGACACGGCCACTTTTAATGTCAACTATAATGCTTCTGGAGCTACTAAACTTCACTGGCAGGTGTCAAAAGATAATGCAAATACCTGGACAGATATTGATGCTGGGGATAACGGAACAGGTTCTACAGGTGCCACTGACGTGTGTACCACATCGGACTGGGGTAATGGACCGTGGACATGGACTGGTGGTAACTTAGAAGGTACATTCAAAGACATTATGCAAGGTACTAGTACCGATGCTACTATAAAAATTACTGAAAACACTGATGTGGTGTGGGATACTGGATACCCAAAAATTGAGAATTCTGCTTTTGGTGGTGTCCAGACATTAGGACTAAGCCTAGACCCTAAGTCTGGATCTGGTAATTCTGAGGTTACAACGACTATAACATTTACAAACCCAGTGAGTGGTCTTAGAATTCTACTTACAGATATTGACTCTAAGACAGCAGGGTGGAAGGATAAGATAGTAGTTACCTCTGATGTGGGTAATCCTACTGCCGACTCACTAAATGCTAACCCTACATTCTCAATAAGTGGAAACACACTTACTGCTAAAGATAATAGCGAGTCTGCTGCCGATAATAAGGGAACAGCAAGGCTAACCTTCCCTGACGGCGTCTCGACAGTTACTATTAAGTACTCAGACGTGTCTGGAATACTAGACCCAGACAGCAGAGGAATAGGTATAAATTTTGAAGGAATTTGTGTTAACACAGGATCTGCTTCCTATGGTGGTGTATATGAAAGTACTCTGAATATTTACGATGTCACTCAGGGAATGGACGAGTGGAGGTACAGGCTAAGGATAACTACTCCTGGGTACGCATGTCATGACACGACATATACTCCTCCTGCAAGGTTGGATGTCGATGTAGACAATGATAATGACGGAATTTTAAATAATGTAGACCTTGACGACGATAACGACGGTATCCTTGACACTGACGAGGGTGAGGGAGACCTTGACGGAGACGGTATAAGGAACAGATTTGATCTGGATTCGGATGGAGACGGATGTTTAGACGTCACAGAGGCTGGGTTTACTGATAAAATTATAGACACTAACGACGACGGTATCTTAGGTGATGACCTCCCTTACACTGTTGATTCTCTTGGTAGGATCACATCAGGTCAGGCTGGAGATGGTTACACTACGCCTGTTGACCAAGACGGTAACGGATCAAAAGACTTCCTGCAATTTGGACAGAATGTTCTCAACGCAATACTAAACCAGTCAAATCTTACGATGCTTTCGTCTGGAACTGGTAATTTCAAGATTACTGCTTCCGTACCTTCTGGGGATCAAATATCCTACCAGTGGCAAGAGAGTAGGGACGATGGAGCATCATGGTTTAATGTTCCAGAACAGGCCCCGTACTCTGGCACAAACACAAACGAGTTAATACTTACTCAGCCAAGTGCTGAACTTTCTGGTTACAGGTACAGGGTAGTACTGACTATTGCATCTTACAAGTGTGGTGTCGCGCCTCTTAATTTAGAGGCTACTCTTACAGTTTACCCTGATAATGACAAGGACGGAGTGAGAGATTCCGATGACCAAGACGACGACAATGACGGTATCTTAGATACGTACGAGGGAACAGGTGACCAGGACAATGACCAGGACGGTATACCAAATAGATTTGACCCTGATTCTGACGGTGACGGATGTCTAGACGTCGAAGAGGCAGGGTACTTGGACGCAAATGCTGACGGACTGTTAGGCCCGGATTCGGTTGTGACAATGTTTATAGACTCTCTGAACTCTCTTGGTGTGTTGTCAATTTCAGCCAATGGTAGAGTTAACAGCTTCGGTGGGTACGGAGTGCCAAATGACCTTGATAATAACGGAATTTATGACTTCTTAGAAGAGGGAGCGCCAATTACTGCTCTAGAGTGTCCAGACGCAGTTACTGTTGCCGAAGGTGGAAATGGTGTATTTAATGCGCTTGCAACAGTCGAGGCTGGAAATGTTGACTACCAGTGGGAGATAACAAAAGATACTGGTAAGACATGGAAAGACATCTCTGAGTCAGGACTAATGTTTGTAGGCTTAGGCTATTCTTACAGATCAAGTAGTTACACAGGAACACCTAAGTTTATTGAGTTAGTGGCTACTACGGATATAGAAGATTTGTCGAGATATAGGATTTATGGCTACCAAAACGGAAATACATCATCAGGTTATAACTACAACTCATTATCAGGTTCTGTCAAAAAGGGACAGAAGATATTGTTATACTACGACTACTGGCAATTCTACTACTTCTTTGATAACACGTACCCTACCACAGCCTCAGGATACGCCAAAGTTTTTGATGTAGGTAATACGTTAAGTCAAAATATGCAGGGTGGAAATGACGTGTTCGAGATAGTTCACAGAGATGCCGACGGAAACACTGGATGGAATGGAAACACTGACGTAGTCGATGTTGTTGGTGTTAGGGGTGAAGACGGGACAGGAAAAGACTGGGAGTATAGCAGGGGCTGGCTAAAGAGAAAAAATAATAAGTTATCTTCCAAATCATTTAAAATTGGTGACTGGACTGCTTGTAATGACTGTTTCGGTACAGCTAGCACAAACTCAGCTTCTTCCACACCGTATGCTCTTAACGCGTACAGCACAACGCAGTCTGAGAATGGTTCAACAACGGCTTCTCTTACACTAAAGAATTTATCTTACGACGAGTACCACGGTGCACAGGTGAGGGTTAAGGTATCTACTCCAGCATTCTCTTGTGGTGAGGGTGATACGTCTTGCGTTGCAACAATATCTATAATTCCTTATGATACTGACGAGGACGGTGTCCCGGACAGAGAAGATGCTGACGATGATAACGACGGTATCCTTGACGTGGACGAGGGGGGTGAGGATCTCGACACTGACGGAGACGGAGTCCCTAACAGAATCGATGACGATTCCGACGGAGACGGGTGTCTTGACGTACTTGAAGCAGGTTTTGAGGACGGAGACCAAGACGGTGTAATAGGATCTGGAACACCAAGTGTTGACGCGTCAGGAAAAGTTGAAGGACACGAGTACGACACACCGCTAGACACGGATTCAGACGGCACCAAAGACTTCTTACAGGTGAGTTCTCAGGCTGAGATAACATCTCATCCTATTGATATTGTGAGACAAGGTGGTGACGACGGACAGTTTAGTGTTACTGTCACTGGAGACGCCTCTATCACATACCAGTGGCAATTTAGTGATGACGACACTCTCACGTGGACAGATCTTGAGGACGGAACGTATTACTCTGGAGTAAATACTAACACACTGAGTTTAACCGCTGTTACAGAGGATATTGACGGGTACTACTACAGGATAAAGGTAGTGACTCCTGCACTAGTATGTGCAGACCCTGTGTACTCTAACGCTGGAAAACTTACTGCAAAAGACGACTCTGATGGTGATGGGATAGACAATGCATTTGATCTTGACTCAGATAACGACGGTATCCTTAACACGGAGGAGAAAGCTCCAGATAACCTTGACACAGACGGAGACGGAACCCCTGACTACCTAGACCTTGACTCAGATGGTGACGGTTGTTACGATGTAGTGGAGGCCGGGTACGATGACCCTGACGGAGACGGTAGGCCAGGAACTGGTGACCCTGAAATTATTGCTGGAATTGGTATGGTGGACGGCCACCCTTATGGTGTGACTGACGGATATGATAGTGATGACAACGGAGTGTACGACTTCCAGGAAGCTGGTGGACCGTTAACTTCGATAACAAACCCATCCAATGTGGTCTCTTCAGATGGTAAGTCTGAGACGTTTACTACCTCGGGAACTGCGATATCACCTATAGCATATCAGTGGCAAGTAAGTGAAGACAACGGAGATAGCTGGGCAGATATAAAAGATGAAGGTGCTTTCTCAGGTTCTAATAATGCCATTCTTACAATAGATCCGATATCAACTACAATGAATAGCAACCTGTTCAGAGCTATCTTAAGCACTCCAGGATTTTCATGTGGTGAAAATGATACTACGCTGAACGCGAGACTTATAGCGCTACCTGACAACGATGGTGATGGAATCCAAGACCTTTTCGATGAAGACGACGACAACGACGGAATCCTTGACGTAGATGAGTTTATTGACGATTTAGACGGTGATGGAATCCCTAACTCATTTGACCTTGACTCTGACGACGATGGATGTGATGACGTTATAGAGGCTGGATTTTTAGATCCTGACGGAGACGGAATCCTAGGAGACTCAGTAGACACTAATGGAGACGGTAAGAAAGATAAGGCAGCAACTGTGGATTCTAAGGGAAGAGTCACTTCTGGAACTGGATATACTACCCCTGATGACTTGGATGGTAACGGTGTAAAAGATTACCTAGAGTCAGGTTCTCAGGTTGTTATCGATGTCCAGCCAAATAATAACAATAACGTCTCTGAATTTAGCGATATGGAGCTTACTGTTGAGGCTTCTTCTGATGGTATGATAAATTACCAGTGGCAGATAAGTGACGACTGTGAGACGTGGACAGATCTCAACGAGTCGCCAGCTCTGATGATTACAGGATTATTTGAGACTAAAAATAGAGCTTATTACGGTGTTGAGCTTTACGCTCTTAGAGATATAGACAACCTAAGTAATTACGGGATAACCACAAGCGCAGGAACTTCAGGTAGTAGCCCAGGTTATACTTTATCAAATACAGACCTTAAGCAGGGTCAGTACTTTATGTTATACTATAATAGTAGTTGGACTAACTTCTTTAGCAATGAGGCCTCAACAGCTTATAAATCTCAGTCGGTATACGGTACTTATGATATGGTGAGGTATAACAGGTTTAATATCACACTATATGAGAAAAACACTAGTAACCAGTGGGATAAAGTTGATGTTTACGGTGACCACTCAGTCTCGGCAGATGGATCAGCATGGGATGTAGAAGAAGGATGGGCTTACAGAAAAAATGGTAGGGGAGCATCTCTCACTTATAATGCTGACGACTGGAATATCAAGAAGAAAGAATTTAGTCTGATAGGAGGAACCAGTGCTAACGGTAACGACATAGTACAGGACGCTTACCCACTATTTAGATTCTCTGGTCCTTCAGAATTCAAAGGAGTTAAAAATGATACATTACAGATTTTGAGGACTCCATTATCTTACAATGACAAGAACTTTAGAGTAGTTCTCACTACTCCAGGATTCAAGTGTGATACGACAGTGTTCTCAGTATGTGCTAACCTTAAGGTTGATGCCATGTCTGACACTGACGGAGACGGTGTCCCAGATTACGTTGACTTAGACTCAGATAATGATGGTATACCAGATCTTTTTGAGGGATGTGACATAGACACAGACGGTGACGGACTTCCAAATTGTCTAGACTTAGACTCAGACGGTGACGGTTGTGATGACGTGTTAGAGGCCGGATTTACTGACGAAAATGGTGATGGTTACCTTGGTCCTCAGGATGTATTTGTTGATGTTAATGGTCTTGTCACAAGTGGAATTGATGGATACTCAGACCCTAGCGACCTGGATAATAACGGGGTAAATGATTACCTTGAGGCAGGTGACACGGTTAATATAACCTTAAATCCTGCTACAGTTAATGTGTTATTGTTAGATGATACGATAATGGTAGGATCTGGAAGTTCACCTAGTGTGATAACTCAGAGATGGCAGCAGAGTGATGACGGAGGAAGTACTTTCAGAACTCTTCAGAATACTCCTTCTCTTATCATCACTGGTGTAATGGAGGCAAATAGAAGCAGTCAGAGACCTAAACTTATTGAGTTCAAGGCACTGAGAGATGTAGACTGTCTGAGAGACTATAAGGTGAAGTTTGGAAATGCAGAGTATGTACTGGGTAACACCACATCATCATGTGTGACTCTTACCAAGGGAGAATTCTACTACATTGTATACACGTCTGGTGACGCGATTAGTTTCTTAGCAGGATCTGGTTCAAATAATAATTTTAACTTAAATAACTATAAATACCACCAGGTAAATAACCTTAATACCCAACTAACTGGAAAAAATAATGTGACCTTAGAGTATGCTCCTGAGGGTTATGCTTCTTCAAAATGGGTCGAGGTAGACAAGGTTGAGGGAAGTGAGACTGATGGATATAATAAGGGATGGAGATATAAGAAAGACACAACTCAAGTATCTAATAACTTCAGGGCTCAGGACTGGACAACTTGTGATGAATGTCTAAATAATGAGTTTACTAATTTATCTGCTGGCTCAGGCCCAGATGATTATAAGGTACTTGATAATGGTGACACCTTATTCTACTCATTCCCAGTGGCATCTTTCGGAACCTCTGTTGTAATGTCTGGTGTGAACACTGACACCTTAAGAATAGAAAATATTCCTTTCTCAATGAATGGTTACCTCTTTAACTTAGAGTTACAAACTTCAGGATTTTCTTGTGCTCCAATCGTTTCGACTGATATTTCTACTCTAAACGTATTCCTTCCAGATTACGATAATGACGGTTATGTGGATAAGCTAGACCTTGACGCAGATAATGACGGTATATTAGACGTTGACGAGGACACTACCGATATTGATGGTGACGGATTCCCTAATTACATTGACCTAGATTCTGACGGAGACGGCTGTTTTGATGCTGTTGAAGCTGGATTTACTGATCCTGATAATGACGGATACTTGGGAACTTCTCCAGTATCTGTTGATAACCAGGGTAGAGTTATTAACCAGGGAGGGTACTCTACACCATCTGCCCTAGACCTAGACGGAAACGGAGTCATGGACTACAAAGAGGTTGGGTCTCAGGTAGAGATTGTGAGACAACCTAATAACCAGATATACTATGAAGAGAAGGTGAAGTTCTTTGTAGAGGCTTCTTCTGATGCAGTTATTGGATATCAGTGGCAGATTCTTTTGGATACGACAGGAGAATCTTGGACAGACCTATCGAATGTGGAAGATTTCTCTACTGTGACTACTGATACTCTCAATGTTGACAATATAACTGACTACGTTGCCAATAAATTCAGGGTCATGCTCACAACTCCAGCGTTTGCTTGTGGTGACACGGTATATTCTGTTCCGGTGATGATTATAAACTCAGAGGATTGGGATGAAGACGGTATACCAGATAATATTGATATTGATGACGATAATGACGGTATCATAGACATAAGTGAGGGCGAGGACGTAGACACAGACGGAGACGGAATCCCTAACTCAAAAGATAACGACTCAGACGGAGACGGATGCGTCGACGCTGTAGAGGCAGGGTACGAAGATGGAGACGACGACGGATTCCTTGGAACATCTCCATTTGAAGTAACTTCTGTGGGTACTGTGATAGGTCATGGTGGATACCAACCTCCAGAAGATGATATTGATGAGAACGGGGTCTTAGACCTTCTAGAGTTTGGATCTGATGCAGTCGCAAATACAGTTCCAGTAAACGATACTATAATAGCAGGTCAAAATGCGTCTTTCACAGCATCTTTCACGGCTGATGGAGCAATTACTTACCAGTGGGAGTACAGTGCCGACGGAAGTAACTGGAATAGCGTGGTAGATACCCTTGTAATTGGTCAGGACACATCCTACTTCTCAGGAAAGACAGACACCACTCTAAACATAACAAATGTGACGTTTGCAATGGGTGATTATCAGTACAGGCTGGTTGCGAGCACTCCTTCATTCAAGTGTGGTCCAGACACACCTTCAGCGGTTGTTTCAGCTATATTAGCTGGAGACAACGACCAAGACGGAATAATAGATATAATCGATTTAGATGACGATAATGACGGGATATTAGACTCTGTAGAGACAGGTATAGACACAGACGGTGACGGAATTCCAGACTGGTTTGATCTAGACTCAGACAATGACGGGTGTCTCGACGTGGAAGAGGCTGGATTCGAAGACCTAGACGGAGACGGGTTACTATGTACTAGCCCAGTTGTCGTAGATGATTTAGGTAAGGTTGTGTGTTTAGACGACTCAAGCTGTGATGATGACCCTTACACAAACATGTCTTGGAAAACAGGACAAAACGCAGGATATGTAGCTGACTCTGAAAAAACACCAGGTTACTACAGACTAACTAATGCCAGTACGTACAATTATGGTTCTGTGTTCAGGCAGGGATCTCCAAATAACGGCAGGGTAGACCTAAGAGGAGACTTTGTCATAAAGGCCGACCTCTACCTAGGAGATAAAGATGGTAATGGTGGTTCAGGTATAGCATTCAATATCACACAAAATAATAACCAATACTCTTTATATTATTGGGGACAGATGGCAATGCAGTTTAATAACGCATTATCTGTCGAGTTTGATACGAGAGACGATGGTAGTTATGACCCAGAAGCTGACCACTCCTCTTTACATATAAATGGTAATAATATTGCTGGAACATCTACTCTTGGAGTAACTACAACTAGTGGTTATGGATATAATTACCATTCACAGCGTCCAATCATCACCGAGACATTGGAAAATATTGAAGACGGACAGTGGAGGGAGTTTGTGTTCTCATGGAATGCATCTACTAAGACTGTAACTGTCGAGTTCGATGGTAAAGTTCTCATGACATACCAGGTTGATATAGTAAAAGACGTGCTCAGCGGATCTAATCTGGCGTACTTCGGATTCACCTCAGATAACTATAATTATGCTCAAGAGCAGAGAGTGTATATCAAGAGCATCTGCGAGATAGATGCCTCTTCTGGAGAGTCTATATATAAAGGATACAAGGAACCTAACGACCTTGACGACAACGGAATGTACGACTTCAAGCAGGCTGGAGATGTCCCTGAATTCTCTGACAGCTACGAAGACGACGACATAGTCATTGTAAAAGAGGGTTCTGACACAACATTCACAACATCAGTAACTTACGATGGAACTGGTGACGTGGTATGGCAGATGTGTAACGACGACTGCTCAGAATGTACAATCATCGAGAAGTCTCCGGGACTTATGATGACAGGTATATTCAGGGGAGATATTGGAGGGATAGAGCCTTCTGTTATCGAATTCTATGCACTCGAAGACATTGCTGACCTTAGTATTTACGGTATAGAGATAGCGAGAGACGGTGCTGCCTCAGACGGAGAAGAGTACTCTCTCAGCGCAGTATCTCTAGACTCTGGTAAGTTCTACACGGTGTCATCAAATGACCTCTACTACAAGTCATGGTTCGGAGATAATCCTTCACAGCAGTCTCTGTATAATAACTTTGACGGTGACGACGCGATAGTTCTTTACAAAAACGATAGCATTGTGGACGTGTTTGGCACCCCAGGTAAAGACGGCTCGGGAGAGCTTTGGGATTATACTCTAGGATGGGCATACAGGAAAGACGGAAGAATTTACTCTTCTACATTCAACGTGAATGACTGGAAGACGTGTAGGGGATGTTCTCTAGGTTCTAGCTTCAATACTGAGATGGATAACCCATTCCCAGTGGGAGGTTTTGCTGGTGCACCTACATTCGAAGATGTTGATTCTGATAACCTTACTCTTAAGAACGCGACCGCTACACTAGACGGTGTGAGGATCAGAAGGGCTGTTATTGATCCTGCTTACGCTTGTTCTCCAGAGTCAGGAGGAGACTGTATCAGGGTTGCTATTTTCCTTGATAATGACAAGGACGGAATAATTGACGAAATTGACTTAGACGACGACAATGACGGTATTTTAGACTCTCTAGAGACAGACGAAGACACTGACGGTGACGGAATCCCTAACCATTTTGACCTTGACTCAGACGGAGACGGATGTCTTGATGCTGTAGAGGCTGGTTTCACTGACGGAGATGACGACGGTTTATTAGGAAACTCCCCTGTTACTGTTGACACTCTAGGACTTGTAACTTCTGGTTCAGACGGGTACACACTACCAGCTGATAACGATAACTCGGGTACTTTTGACTTCCTTGAGTTTGGAACTGTGGCAGTTCTTGTCTCAAGCCCTGACACTGTATCTGGAACCCAAGGTACAGCAGTATACTTCGTAGCTAAAGGAACTGCGGTAGGTGGTGCAATGAGTAATTATCCTTTCAACTACTATGACTGGTTCACTCAAGATAACGCTTCTTGGCAGACATCTTACTTCTACTTGACAAGTACCAGTTACAGAGATGGTCAGCTATGGAACAAGAAGAAGATACATATTGACAGAGACTTTGTTGTCTCATCAAAAATTAATTTCGGTTCGTATGGTAGCAACGGAGGTGAGGGAGTGGCGTTTGTCCTCCAGCCAAATGGTACCTCAGCATATGGATCTAATTACGCAAACCTTGGATATAGAGGTGGAAATATCAGTAATGCAATTGCTGTAGAGTTTGATACTCACGGCCAGACTGAAGACTTTGTCGCGATAGTATCTCTTAAAAATGGTGCTAGGACAGTATTATCCACGAAAAATGTTTCAGAGCTTGAAGATAACACATACAAAAACATCTCAGTTTCTTGGGATGCAGATGCTAATAAGCTCGCTGTCTCAATAGGAGGAATTGAAATTGTCTCTGCAACCTCAGATATTGTCTCAGAAGTTTTTGGAATGAGCCAGGTAAACTTTGGATTTACAGCTTCTACCGGAAATTACTGGAACAGCCAGTCAGTGAAAGATATAAGTGTCTCTGGTACACTAGAAGGTGATGAAAGTGGAAACGTAGTATTCGACTGGCAGGTAAGTAGTGACTCTGCCACGACTTGGAAAGATATCACCTCTGCTGATAGCCTTACATACTCAGGAATTAAAAATGATACATTATATATCCCTAAACCACCTAAAGATATAAACGGATACATGTACAGGACTACAGTTAGAAATCCTGCATTTGCTTGTGATCCTGGTGTACTTTCAGCACCTGCGCTCCTTGAAATTCTTCCAGATAACGACGCAGACGGAATTCCAGATGATATCGATGTGGACGACGACAACGACGGAATTCTAGACACTAAGGAAGATACTACTGACTTAGACGGTGACGGAATCCCTAACCACTTCGACCTCGACTCTGACGGAGACGGATGTGCTGACGTTATAGAAGCTGGATTTGATGATAATGACACACTCCCTGACGGTATTCTTGGTAACAGCCCTGTCAAAGTAGATGAGCTTGGAAGAGTAATCCAGAGTGCGGACGGTACGACTTCTCAAGGTTACTTTAAGCCTAAAGACGGAGACGCTAACGGTGTTGAAGACTACAGAGAGGTGGGATCTGCTGCGTTTATTATCTCTGAGCCTGTTCTTGATAAGGTTGAAGTAGGAGACACAATTGTAATAGGTACTGTTGTAGATGTAACTGGTTCTGCAGAATACGAATGGTATGTGAGCATAGACTCTGGTAATTCATGGATATTATTACCTCCATTTGCACCTTATAGCGGAGTTGACACAGACACCTTAACTATTCTTGGAGCTCCAGTTTCTATGAATAACTACCAGTACAAGATGATAGTCTCTACTCCTGCTTATGCTTGTGGTGACAACGACACTACGTCTGTAATCCCAATAAGGGTGACTAATGACTATGATGAGGACGGAATTCCAAACGATATAGATATTGACGACGATAATGACGGTATTGTGGACACTCTAGAGGTTATCGACTCTGAGAATGACGACGACTACGATAACGACGGAATCCCTAACCACTACGACCTCGACTCTGACGGAGACGGTTGTTTCGATGTACTTGAAGCTGGGTTTAGTGACCCTGACGGAGACGGAATTCTTTGTACAAGTCCTGTAATTGTTAATAATATTGGTCAGGTAATAGGCTGCGCGTCCTTAGCATGTAACAGTATTGACGACGAAGACTACAACCTAGTAGGAGACGCTGAGAAGTGGACAGATGACGGAGATAATGAAGTCTATAGACTTACAAGAGCTACAACTACTCAGTCTGGTTCTGTATGGTCTAAAGAAAAAATTAACCTAACAGAAGACTTTAAGGTAGAAGGAAAATTAAACCTAGGAAGTAATCCTTCTGGAGCTGACGGAATTGCTTTTGTGATACAGCCACTAGCATCAGACCTTGGAGGTGAAGGTGGAGGATTAGGATATGCTGGCATATCACCATCAGTAGCTGTCGAGTTTGACACGTATAATAATAGTTTCTCTGGTACAGCATCTAATCATGCCGCAGTAATATTTGATGGAGTGCCATACGGAACACATACTAACCTTCACATATTTAGTCCAGGCATAGAGGACGGTCTATACCATGATTTTGTATTTAACTGGACCGCAGAGACAAAGACTATGACGGTGTCATGGGATGGAACTGAAATTATTACTCTAACAAAAGACATTGTAGCAGATATATTTAGTGATGATGCTGAAGTATACTATGGTTTCACTGCCGCGACAGGTGCAGCATATAATAACCAGGTGGTATGGTTAGAAAATGTTTGTGTGCCAGTTCCTGGTAGTGACGTACCTGAAGACGGGTACACCGAACCAAATGACTCAGACGGTTCTGGAGTGGTAGACTTTAAAGAAGTTGACAACTTTGATATATCAATCACAACACAGCCTATTAGTATTCAGATTCCTGATAAGACTACAGGGTACCTATTCGTAGAAGCAGATGTACAAGATAGTGCATCATACCAGTGGCAGAAGTCTGATGACGGTTCTTCTTGGTCTAATGTTACTGACACCACATTCTATTTAGATAGGGGTGAGGGTATTTTTGATACTCTTATGTACATAGGATCTTTTACAGATACATTATTTATTTCGGGTGCTGACACTATCATTGACTCTACATACTACCGAGTTATTGTTGACATACCTACTAGCGCTTGTGCTATACCATCAACCTCTAACTCAGCCTTAGTAACAGTTATAACTGACATCGACCTTGACAATGACGGAATTCCTAATGTTGACGAAGGATATGGTGACTTAGATGGTGACGGAATACCAAATTACTTAGATCTTGACTCCGATAATGACGGAATCCCAGACGTGATAGAGGGTGGAGACGGAGCCCTTGACACCAACGGTGATGGCATGATAGACGAGAATGATGATGGATTTGCAGATGAAGACGAGGACGGTATGGCAGATGATTCAGAAGATACGCCTGAGCCAGATACTGACGGAGACGGCACACCAGACTTCTTAGATATCGACTCCGATAACGACGGCATATTTGATGTTGTTGAAGGAGGAGACGGTGACCTTGACACTAACGGTGACGGTATGATTGATGATAATGACGACGGATTCTCTGACGAAGATAACGACGGAATGGCTGACGACAGTGAGGACACACCTCAGCCTGATTATGACGGAGACGGAAACCCTGACTACCTAGATATTGATTCTGATAACGATGGTATATTCGACGTTGAAGAGGGTGGAAGCGGTGATCTAGACACTAATAACGACGGTGTTATAGATTCAAATGACGACGGGTTCTCAGATGTTGACGGTGACGGAATGGATGACGACAGTGAGTTAATTCCAGCTCCTGATAGTGATGGTGACGGAAACCCTGACTACCTAGATATTGACTCTGATAACGACGGTATATTCGACGTTGAAGAAGGTGGAGACGGAGACTTAGATACTAATAACGACGGAGTTATAGACACCAATGACACGGGTTATACTGACCTAGACGGTGACGGAATGGACGACAGTTCTGAACCTACCACTGTACCTGACAATGACGGTGACGGAAAACCTAATTACCTTGATATCGACTCTGATAACGACGGAATATTTGATGTTGATGAGGGCGGAGACGGAGGTCTAGACACTAATAACGACGGAGTTATAGACACCAATGACACAGGTTACTCAGATGTCGACGCAGACGGAATGGACGATGACGCGGAGTCTACCCCAGTAGTACACACTGACGGAGACCAGCTAGGAGACGGAATCCCTGACTACTTAGATATCGACTCTGATAACGACGGTATATTTGATGTAGTTGAAGGTGGAGACGGTGACTTAGACACTAACAATGACGGTGTAATAGACACCAATGACACAGGTTTTGTAGATGCTGATGACGACGGAATGGACGACACAGCAGAAACTACTCTAGTTACAAACAGCGACTTTGACCTTATCCCTGACTACCAAGATATTGACTCTGACAACGACGGTATATTCGATGTGGAAGAAGGTGGAGACGGAGACTTAGATACTAATAACGACGGAGTTATTGACTCAAATGACACGGGTTATACTGATCTAGACGCTGACGGAATGGACGACACAGCAGAGTTAACTTCTGAGCTTGACAGTGACTCTGATGGAGTTCCTAATTACCTAGACATCGACTCTGACGACGACGGTATACATGACGTAATTGAGGGTGGAGACGGTAACCTTGACACTAATGGAGACGGTGCAATTGATCCTAATGATGACGGTTATGTTGACTCTGACGGAGACGGAATGGACGATGACTCAGAATCAACTCCAGTAGTACACACAGACGGAGACCAGCTAGGAGATGGTATCCCTGACTATATAGATATTGACTCTGATAACGACGGTATATTTGACGTTGAAGAGGGTGGAGACGGTGACTTAGACACCAATGATGACGGTGTAATAAACTCTGGAGATACTGGATTCACAGATACTGACGGAGACGGAATGGACGATGACGCAGAGTCTACACCAGTGACAAATAGTGATAATGACCTTGTGCCAGACTTCCAAGACATTGACTCTGACAACGACGGTATATTTGATGTTGTAGAGGGTGGAGACAGTGACCTTGATGTTGACGGAGACGGTGTGATTGGGTGTATCTGTTCTCAAGACAACGGTTACTTTGATCTTGACGGTAACGGAATGAACGACACAGCGGAATTAACTCCTGAGACTGATAGCGACTCTGACGGTGTTCCTGACTACATAGATATTGACTCAGATAATGACGGTATTCATGATGTCACTGAGTCCGGAGACGGTAACCTTGACACTAATGGAGACGGTGCTATTGACTCAAATGATAGCGATTACTCTGACTCTGACGGAGACGGTATGGACGACGACTCTGAGCCTACAGACGTATTGGATTCTGATGGAGACAGCTTACCTAACCACTTAGATATAGACTCTGATAACGACGGTATATACGACGTGGAAGAAGGTGGAGATAGCTCTCTTGACACTAATGATGATGGTGTAATCAATGACTCTGATACAGGATATTCTGACTCAGATAATGACGGGATGGATGACGACTCTGAGACGACTCCTGTAACAAATACGGACAATGACGGAAATCCTGACTTTGTAGATATTGACTCTGATAATGACGGTATCCAGGATGTTATTGAGGGTGGAGACGGTGTATTTGATACGAACGGAGACGGAATGATTGACACCTTAGATAATGACGTTAACTTCACGTTTGTTGATGCTGATGGCGATGGTATGGCAGATCAGACTGAGGACACTCCTGTCATAGACTCTGACGGTGACGGTGCTAATGACTACCAAGACCTCGACTCTGATAACGACGGAATATTTGATGTTGTAGAAGGTGGAGACGGAATTGATGCGGACTTTGACGAAGACGGCACAAATGAGTTTACTGACTTAGATACTAATGACGACGGAATGATAGACTCTGACGACGTAGGATATGTAGATGCTGATAATGACGGTATGGCTGATGGCTCTGAGGGTACAGGTCAACCTAATAGTGATGTCACTGAAGATTTAGACGATGGAATACCTAACTATTTAGACTTAGACAGTGACGATGACGGATGTAATGACGTGGTAGAAGCTGGGTTTGCTGACCTTGATGGTGACGGTATATTGGGAGTTGGTCTTCCTGAGATTGACGATAATGGTCTTGTGGTAACTGATGAAGAAGAAGGTTATGTACTTCCTGTGGATTCTGATAATAACGGTGTGTTAGATTGCTATGATGCATTGATACTTGTAGTAAATATCACTTCTCAACCTCAGGATGCTGGAACAGTATTCCAGGGAGATAATGTTTCTTACTCTGTTGGTGTGACGGTTGATGGTGACTTGCCAGCTGAGTACCAGTGGCAGATGGGTGTTGTCTCTGATGACGAGCAGGACACTACATGGACCGATCTTGCTAATGGTCTACAATTCAGCGGCATAGACACAGACTCAATGACTATAACAGATGTTACATTTGATGAATTCGACAACACGCTTTACAGGGTGAAAGTTACTGCTACTGGATACAGATGTGCTTTCGTACTATCTGAAGCTATGGTGCTTGACGTCAAGTTTAGAGATCTCCATATACCTGAAGGATTCTCTCCAAATAGTGACGGTACAAATGATAACTGGGTTATTACGGGAATAGACTACTATCCTAATAGTGTCGTGCAGATTTATAATAGATGGGAACTTAAGGTATTTGAGATGGAAGGTTATAAAAATGATGACCCTCAGAAATATTTTGAAGGAATTGCTAACTTTGGTAATACTAATGGTAAATTATTGCCAGAGACTGTATACTTCTTTGTTATCGACCTAGGTGACACAGATATTGATGGAAATGCAGTAGAAGAAGATAATAGGTACAGAAAAGGTATTGTTTATATTAGAAGAGGAAATGAATAAATTTGTGAAAGTAATGATGAGAAAAGTAATATTGTTTTTAGTTGTCATAAGTGCTAGCTTCTCGGCTAGAGCACAACAGGACGCTATGTTTAGTCATTACATGTTCAACACTCAGGCAATAAATCCAGGTTATGTCGGTTCTAGAGAGGTATTAAGTGTACTTTCTGTGCTGAGATCTCAGTGGATAAATTTTGACGGGGCCCCTAGGACACAGACTCTTTCACTAAACTCACCTCTTTTTAACGACGAACTTGGTTTTGGTTTATCTGTACTTAATGATAAGATAGGACCTATAAAATCTACATACTTTGCCATAGATTTAGCTTACCACTTAAAGGTAAGCCAGAGTGGACATAAACTCTCATTTGGAATAAAAGGTGGAGGTAACGCGTACAGCTCTGACTTCTCAATGTTAGATTTAGACGCGGGAGATCCTGACCAGATAGACCCTTCATTTAGTAGAGACGTAAGAAAGAAATTTCTTCCAAATGTTGGAGCTGGAGTGTACTATAATACTACGAAGTGGTACGCTGGCTTATCAGTGCCAAATTTATTAGAAAAAGAATTTGACCAATCACAGAGACATTTGTTTGCGATTGGAGGTGCATTATTTGAGATTAGTAGAGATATAAAATTAAGGCCAAGTGTATATTTTAAGATGACTAAGAATGCTCCTATTACTATGGATATTAGTGCCTATGCAGTATTCAAAGACTTTTTCTGGCTAGGTGGAATGGCTAGGACAGCTATGGGAAGAATTATACCAACTAGTAAAGTTGGTGGAGGACTTGGACTAATGGCAGGAATTAATTTAAATGATAATATAGCAATAGGTTATACTTACGACTACTCACTAGGAAATACTACATTTAAGTACAACGGAGGAAGTCACGAGATAATGCTAAGGTATGATTTTATGTTCAAGAAGAAAGACATTATCAAATCACCTAGATACTTTTAGATATGAATAGAATACTTTTTACGATACTTCTTTTATTACCTTTAGTTTCTAGCTCTCAAGAGGTAGAAGATAAGAAGAGTAGATTCCCTCTATTTGAGTTAAGTAAGGGTGATGATAACACTAAAAATATAAACTGGGGTAATTTCCATTATAATAATGAAAGCTTTGGTAAGGCCGTTGAAAGGTACGAGAAAGTAGTGAACCCAAGAGTAGAAATTCAGAGAAAACTAGCTCTTTCTTATAGAGAGATTGACTCCTTGGACAAGGCTCTTGTCATGTTTGAGACGATAGTAAATGCTGGAGATGATATCGAGCCAGAGGACTACCTTAACCTCTCTCAACTCCAAGATATCACAGGTCAGTACAACGAGGCTAATAAGAATAGAAAGAAATACGCAAGACAGAAGGCGAGAGAAGTTAGAGTATCGCTATTTGAGACAGATGATAATTACTACCAGGCTCTACTTAATACTGTAAGTGATTACGACCTTAAAAACTTAGCTACAAACACTGAATTATCAGATTTTGGCGGATATGCTATCCGTTCTGGAGACGATGGAGAAGATATTAAGATGATGTTTACTTCATCTGGAATTCAAAATACCGGTAAAATCAGTAGGGGTAAATATATTAGACCAGAGAGACCTACTTTCAATCTTTTTAATTCTGAATTTACAGAGGATAGTGTCTACTCATACGACGCAAAGCTTATCTCTGGACCAGAGATGAACACTGCATTTCAGGATGGTCCTGCAATTGTCTCAGAAGACGGTAAGATGGTTTATTTTACTAGGTCTGGAACTAAATCAGGAAGGGATGACGCTCTACATCTAAACATATACTCAGCAAGCTATAACAACGGAACTTTATCGAGAGTTAGAAATTTACCTTTTAATAATAACGAGTACTCGGTGATGCACCCGTCTCTTAGTAAGGACGGAACTAGACTGTATTTCTCCTCTAATATGCCAGACGGTCTTGGTGGGTTTGATATATACTATGTGAATATTGACAGAAACGGAAGGTTCTCAAAACCTGTAAACCTTGGTCCTGGTGTTAATACCGAAGGTGACGAAGTTTTCCCATTTAGCTTCAGAGAAGATGTCCTGTTTTTTGCCTCAAATTCTCATCCTGGTCTTGGAGGTCTTGATATTTTCATGACGATAAAACTTGGTACTCAGGAACAAGAGGTTCAGAATGTAGGTTCACCATTTAACTCATCTAAAGATGACTTCTGCTTCTTTATAGACTCTAAATTTAAGTTTGGGTACATATCTTCTAACAGGCAGGGAGGTAAAGGTGAAGACGATATATACTCTTTTAAAATTGATATTAAACCTCCTTACGGTATTGATGACTATTATACTATGGCCAGAGGAGACACCTTGGTACTTGGAGATATGGGAGTATTAGTTAATGACGGAGAGGTACTAGGTACATCATATGATATATTGCAGGGACTTGTTTCTAGATCTACTATATTAGATGATCTACCTACTATGGGTAGTCTTGACTTTAAAGATAACGGTACGTTTTCATACGTAAGTACTGACAGGACAGCTGTTCTAGATTCTTTTACTTATATTGTGTCTAACGGTCCTCAGCAGAGTGAACCAGTTAATGTTAAGATTAAGATTATAGACCCAACGGTGCCACTTGCACAGCAGGATCTTATAATTTTCGATCCTAGTAGCCCTGTTAGGATTATATCAGATACACTCCTTGCTAATGACTCAGATCCCGGAGGAGATGAGCTTGAGGCTATAATTATTGGTGACCCAGTATTTGGAGAGATAGAGTTTACAGATGATGGTGGTGTTAACTACATTCCTGATGACGAGATACCTTACACTTCTGATACCATTTTTTATCTTGCGTCTGACGGAGTACAATCAGACACAAGTTTTGTTGTTTTGAGTAAACTAGCTGTTGGAGTTGACCTTGCAGATATAATTGAGATAAATCCTATATACTTTGACTTTGATAAGGCTAATATAAGGCCCGACGCTGCTTTAGAATTAGATAAAATTGTCCAGGTTCTCAATGATTACCCTGGTATGGTTATAGAACTTGGTTCTCATACTGACTGTAGAGGAAATGATGATTACAATGTCTACCTTTCAGATAGAAGGGCAAAATCTTCTGCTGCTTACGTTCAAGAAAGAATTAATAATAAAGACAGGATATACGGTAAAGGTTTTGGTGAGACTTCACCAAATATCCCGAGTCCAAATGGCTGTGGTACATTAACTGAGGCACAGCACCAGCTAAATAGGAGGACTGAGTTTATCATCGTAGAACTTGGTGGAGCAAGGACAAGAGATTAAATAATCATTAATTATAGGTACTCTTTTATCATGTTTTAACCCATGATTAGTATATTTATGTACTGATGAGACTACTTATACCTCTATTTTTCCTTTGTTTTAATGTCTACTCGCAGTCTATAGTCCATTACGTTGGCCCAGTTCACTCAAACCAGAAGAATACACTCTTCGCAAAAGAACAGTATATATACATAACATCTCCTCATGATGATGATGACATCTATATTAAGGTTTCAAAGTTTGGATCCCAAGATTATGATGTTTTGACTCTAATTAAGGGTAGGTCCATATCCTATAGGGTGGGGAACGATGAGAAGACCCCACTTATAATTTTAACTGAAGACCTAGGTAGCAACCTCTCTGATAAGGGTATGATGGTAGAAGGTTTTAGTGATGTCGGCCTCTCAAAACCTATCCCAATATTTGTAGAGACAAGGTTTCAGGCAGGAAATTTTGATCCTAATGTACTTACACAGTATACGAGTTGGAATACTAAAGGAGATTTTGATGAACCTAATGACTGCTGTTCTAATGACAATGGTGAGGAAAATTATGCACATATCTGGTGGAATGGGCTATGGAATGATCTATCTAATAATAATAAACTTCCTTTTATAGTTGAGTTTGATTATAATCTGGACTCCTTGGGTATTGACTATATATTTCTTGGTTTTTTTGATGGTCACAGCTATTTTATGTCAAATATAGAAAGTGAATTAAATGAATTCACTTGGACAGAGTCAAGAGATATAGCAATAGGACTAGGCGGGTACTTAGTAAGTATAAATACTCAAGAGGAACAAGATCAAATCGTCGATTGGTTTGAAGAACTTCCTTTTGAAGATCAGGAATATGGTCCTTGGATAGGTCTATTCCAAGATCCCTCTGACCCATTATATTCTGAACCTTCCGGAGGTTGGAGGTGGGACGACGGGTCATCACTTAATTTCTATGACCGTCAGCAGGCAAACTCTTCATTTCTTAAGGGTGAGTCAGCTTCAGGTAAAACTTTCAGATTAGGTCATGGGATATCAAACATTCAGTCGATACACAGGAGAGTATTTTTCACTGTTTTAGCACTTGAAAAAGATCTGACTGAAGTCAAATTGTCAGGACTTGGTGGGGAGGAATCAGATTGGGAAAATGTCCTTGGTAATAGTCAAGACTACGTTTTAGATAGCAATGGAGACTATACATTCTTCCTGAACCAGTACCAGACACACGCATTTGCACTGGATAACACTCCGGGTTCATCTTTAGAACATTATGACGCGTTAGTAGGTGCTCTTCTTGAGTCTGATAAAAATATTGTTGTTAACGTTGGATTCTGGGGAGGAAGTAATTCCTGGCAGGGGAACGGAAGGGATATAGGTTTTGACCAGATAAAACCGATTGAAAATGTATCAAATGAGTATGTCTTCCTTAGATCTGGAGGAGAAATTAATATCAATGGTGAGCAGAGTAATACCAACGAGTACGCGATCATTGTCGCTCACGAAGACAATACCAAGATATGGCTACACACAGCAGCAGCAGATACTGCCTCAACTCCTGCAGATCATATAATAGATGCTGGTGAGTATAAATTACTATACTTTGGAGGTGATAACGTAACTTCTGATAACCAGATTTATGTCCTCTCAAACAAGAGAGTTTACGGGTACCAGAATATGGCCGGACAGGATGGGAATGCTGCAAAACAGGCGATGATGCTTGTGAGTGGAATTAACCCTTTGGCTTCAAATAAGATTGACGGAATCTATAATATCGAAGATATTGCAACCACAAAGTTTGAGATGGAACTAAGGATACTATCTTCTACAGGTGCAGACCTTAAGCTAAATGGTACTCAAGCAAGCTCATACACACCCTTCACAGAGACTATAGAGGGTAGAGATGACCTCTCATGGTACCTTTTCGATAACTCAGACCTCGCGACTATACTTCCTCTAGGTCCTGACAAAAGACTTACCATAGAATCTGACGGACCTGTATATGGTCAGTACTACGGATATAACTCGGTACAGGGTCTTGCTGGTTATTTTTATTCATACTCAGACTTTGATGAAGATGGTGTGACTGACGCTGATGACCTTGACGATGACAATGATGGGATATTAGATGCCTGGGAGGGAGATGAAGACACTGACGGAGACGGCCTAATTAACAGGTATGATCTAGACTCTGATAATGACGGATGTTTTGACACACAAGAGGCAGGGTTCACAGACCAAGACAATAACGGAATTTTGGGGTATGGCTCTACAAATGGAGTATATGTAGACGTCCGTGGTATGGTGATTAAAAATGATGATAATACTGATGTTGTTGACGGGTACACACTACCAGCTGACCTAGATGGAAGCGGAGCTCCTGATTTCAGGGAAAATGGATTCCAGCTCTCTATAGTCACACACCCTGAAGATATAATATTAGAACCCTGTCCAGACTTAGATAATATTGACTTATTCTTCGAGGCTGAGGGAGAAGGAGTAAACGTATCTTACCGTTGGCAGGTAAGTTATGACTCAGGTAACTCTTGGAAGAGGATATTTGATGTAGAGAATTACGAGGGTATTATTGATAAAAAGCTTAAGATAATTGATTTTGATAGCTCTTTTGTCGGAAATATGTACAGGGCAATTGTGGAGACCAAAGGATTTGTATGTGGTGTTGGAGATACCACAAACGCTGCCTCAATAAAAATGCTTCCAGACAATGACGGGGACTGTGTACCCGACGAGATAGATTTAGATGACGATAATGATGGGATATTTGACTCTGAGGAGGATACTACCGATTTAGACGGAGATGGGATTATTAATAGTTTTGACCTTGACACAGATGGAGACGGTTGTTTTGATGTTGTTGAAGCTGGTTTTAGTGACCCTGATGATGACGGAATATTATGTATCTCACCCGTTGTAGTTGACTCTCTAGGTGTAGTTATTGGATGTGATGGGATTCAAGAATGTTCTCCTCTGAATGTTACTGACTATAACATTGTAGGTTCAGCACAGTTTATTGAGACAGATAGTTCTTACCTACTTACAGAAGAGTTAGGTAACCAGTCTGGGGCCGTATGGTCTCTGGAAACTGTTGACCTCTCAAAAGATTTTGAAGTTAAGTCTAAATTAAATTTAGGAAATATTCAAGGTGCGAATGGTGCAGATGGAATAGCATTTGTTTTGCAGCCATTATCTTCAGATCAGGGTTCAACGGGAGGTGGTATTGGTTACATGGGAATAGCACCTTCTGTAGCCGTTGAATTTGATACATATAAGTGGAATACAAATGATCCAGATGGTGATCATGCAGCCATTGTATATGATGGTCAGACGTCAATACATAACAATGAGTATATATTTACCTCAGAGATAGCTGATAATATTTACCATGAAGTCATATTTAGCTGGAATAGCACAAACAAAAACTTAACTGTTTCTTGGGATGGAAACGTAATAATTTCCTCTACAAAAGACATAGTAAATGAAATATTTAATGGTAATTCAAAGGTTTATTATGGTTTTACTGCCGCAACTGGTGGTTCAGTAAATAATCAGAGTGTTATAATAACTGGAACTTGTTCGGCATTAGGAGGGGGACAACCTGTAGAAGACGGCTACACCGACCCCTTAGACTTAGATATAAACGGAGTTAAAGACTATAAGGAAGTCTCATTAAGTCCTTTGGTTACCTTAGACCCTGAAGATGTGAGGATCGCAATAGAAACACAAACTTTTTTCTTTGTGGGTGTAGATTACGAAGGTCCTATAACGTACCAGTGGCAACTCAACCTCGGAGAGGGATGGATCAATTTAGCGGATACAAGTGTATACTCAGGGATAAATTCTGATACTTTAAAAATAGATAGTGTGGTGATCGAGATGGATCAAAATCAGTATAGGGTAGTGATATCAAACCAACTTTATTGCTCGGAACCTGTTTATTGTAGTAGTGCCGTGCTAAATTGTCTTCCTGATAATGACAAGGATAAAATTCCAGATGTTGATGATCTAGATGATGATAATGACGGCATCTTTGATGTAGATGAGGGGGTCGGGGACGCAGATTCTGACGGCATACCTAATGCTTTTGACCTTGATTCTGATGGAGACGGATGTCTAGATGTTACCGAGGCTGGTTTTACTGACGGAGACGGAGACGGTATTCTTGGTACATCACCTGTAGAAGTAGACTCATTAGGCACAGTAATTCCGAGGTTGGATGGGTATGTTAATCCTCTTGACAGAGACTCTAATGCAGTGTATGACTTCCTTGAAAAGGGATCTGCTATCACTATCACTTCTGACCCTTTAAGTGTTTCTATCATAGAGACAAGAGACGCAAGATATGAGGTAGAATATTTAGTTGATGGCACAGCAATATTTCAGTGGATGGTTTCAGAAGATGAGGGGGAAAATTGGCTAGATATTGCTGATAATGCTATTTATACAGGAACAAATTCATCTGTTCTTACTCTCACTAACGCACCACTTGAATTTAATGAGTACCAGTTCAAAGTTAAAATTTCGACTCCAGCATTTGTATGTGATGAAGATGTGTTTTCCAGTGTTGCACTAACTGTACTACCTGATAATGATAAAGATGGAATTGCTGACGAAGATGATCTTGACGACGATAACGATGGTATATATGATATTTACGAGGGTGATGGAGACGCTGATGGTGATGGTATAATAAACTCATTTGACCTCGATTCAGACGGTGATGGTTGCTTTGATGTATTGGAATCTGGTTGTGTAGATCCTGATAATGACGGGATACTAGGTAATTCACCTGTCAAGGTTGACGGTTTAGGTCTTGTAGTTGAAGAATATATAGCAAAATATGATTTTAGCGGTAACTCTGCTGACTCCTCAGGTAATAATTTCAATGGAATTTTAAACGGCCCTTCTCTAGATGCAGATAGATTTGGAATCCCAAATTCAGCATACTTATTTGATGGTGTTGATGACTACATATCTGTTGTTCATGATTCACTTCTAAATCTAGGTTTGTATGAGAGATTTTCTGTTTCATTATGGGTAAAACCTTATGATCTAATTAACTCTGGAGAAACAAAGCCATTAATTCAAAAGTATTCTACAGATTCATCTTGGGTATATAAGTATGAATATGTGAACGATACCTCAGAACTTATTTTTGATGTAGGTGATGGACAAGATGAAATGCCTTCAGTGGAGACACTATTTAATCAATTTGATTGGTACCACCTCGTAATACAGAAAGATGGGGATGTGTATACGCACTTTGTTAATGGTGATACTGTACTCTCATTTGTGGATTCAACCGGGATAGGTTTAAATAGTTCACCTGTTCTAATTGGAGGTTCTCAGGATTCGGGAGATTTCCTATTTGGGATAATAGACGATATTATAATTTCAGGAAATTATGGGTTCTGTAATTACAAAGTACCTGAGGATAATGATAATTCCGGGGTTTATGACTTCTTAGAGTTTGGAGGTCCAGTATCTCTAGATTCTATATCTGAATCACAAATTATTACAGAGCAGAGTGATACCTACTTTGCTGTTTCATCTTCATCTTTAAGTAATATTTCATATACATGGGAACTCTCAAAGGATGGTGGTATAACATGGCAAATTGTTGAGGATTCTTTACCATACTCAGGAGTATCTACAGATACTTTAAAGATTTTGGGAGCACCTCTTACCTTATCTAAAAATCTATATAGGGTGATAGTTTCTACTCCATCCTACAGATGCGGAGATGACACAACAAGTACTTCTAGATTACTAACTGTATTACCTGATAATGATGTTGATGGTATTCCTGACACAGATGATGTTGATGATGATAATGATGGGATATATGATTATGTAGAAGGTAATGGAGACACAGATGGAGATGGTATAATTAACTCTTTTGATCAAGACTCAGACGGAGATGGTTGTGATGATGTGATAGAAGCTGGATTTTCTGACCCTGATGGAGACGGTATGTTAGGAGGCGTTCCAGTTGTTGTTGATGAAAATGGTAAGGTTATTAGTGGGGGAGATGGAAATGGGTACACAGATCCAGTGGATAGAGACAGTAACTTCATTTCGGATTACCTTGATTTTGGGTCTGAAGTAAATATTATTGTTGAGCCATCGGACGTATACATTGTAGAGAGAAGTGACTCCTCAGTAAGTGTAACAGTTGAGGTTAAAAATTCAGACACTAAAGTGCTTTTTATGTGGCAAGTAAGTGATAACGGAGGTATGACTTGGGAAGGACTATCTAACACCTCAAATATCCTTGAAATTATGAATGCAGACATTAGTTATAATAACAGAATATTTAGAGTAATTGTATCAACTCCATCATTCATTTGTGGAGGACAGGTAGTTTCTGATCCTTTTAGAATTAAAATAGCTAAAGATTTTGACGTGGACTTTGTCGGAGATTTTTCTGATCTAGATGATGACAATGACGGAATTTACGACTCTTTAGAATGTGAAAACAATTCAAGTTTACTTATAAGTGGTGATGTAGATACGCTTATAACATCTGGGTATCCTATCGTAGCTCAATTCACAGGAAATACTGGATCTGGAGGATTTGGAGACATATATGGTAATAATATTAACGTCTCTATGTTTGTGTCACCAGGAGATGTATACGAGAGCTGTTACTACGTGTCTGACATGAACTTTGATGATGGCATACAAGTGAGGGTTGACGGAAAGACAATACTTTCATTTAATCAGTACCACTGGGATGTGACCCGTGGGAAAGCTGATCCTTACCTCACAAGGGAGTTTAATGGAGGAATTTTTGGAAATAAATGGTTCCCTTGGGATAAAAATATAAAAATAGAGTTAGTGATAAGAGACGGATCTATTAAACTATATTCTGAGACTATTGACGGTCAGATGGTAGATGTGATACCTTATATGGATAATACCGTTGATGGTTGGGTTTTAGATAAGAGTTTTAGCTTCTCATGTAAGGAAGGGTTTAATTTAGAAGTGAAAAACACTAACCATGACGGCCCATCAACTTTTATTTCCGACAATAAAATTTATGCCTATGTGTGCAATGACGTAGATTCTGATGGAAGAAATAATAACAGAGACTTTGACTCTGACGACGATGATTGTTTTGATGTGAGGGAGGCAGGGTTTCAAGATAAAGATAATGATGGAATGCTTGGAAATAGTCCTGTTTCTGTAGATTCATTAGGTCTAGTCGATTCTGATACAGGATATGAATTACCAGTGGATAATGATAATAATGGCACCTATGACTTCCTAGAGGAAGGCTTTACTATAGATATATTAAGTTCTCCTGAGATGTATTCTCTAGTTAGAGAAGGTGATACATTCAGCCTATTTGTAGATGTTAACTTAACCAACAGATTTGTTTACCAGTGGCAGGTACAAGATGAGTACAGTCTATTCTGGAAGAACATATCTGACACGGTCATGGGTCTGACATCTTACACAGGGTCAAATACTAATTTATTAAAAATTTCAGGTGTAAACTTTGATCAGAATCAGTTAGATAACATCTTCTTGAGCTATAGGCTTATTATATCATCGCCTTCCTATTTATGTGAAGATGATATACTTACCTCCCCATTTGAGATAGAGGTCTATCATAAGGACTTACATATTCCTAATGGATTTTCACCGAATAATGATGGGATAAATGACACTTGGGTAATTAGGGGACTTGAACAGTATCCAAATCATAAAATTAGAATATATAACAGATGGAATAATAGGGTATTTGAGAAAAGAAAATATAGTAACGACTGGGACGGTACTAATCAGATGAAGATATTTTTTGGTGATGGAGCATTACCTGAGGGAACATACTTCTATATTTTAGATCTAGGAAATGATACAAAACCACTTACTGGCTTTGTTTTTATTAAAAGAGATTAGACTTTAGAATTAAGATTTGGAAAATATATTGACTAAATTTGCGTTAAATATCAAATTACAATACATGCTAAGAAAAGTATTTGCCCTTCTTTTTTTAATTGTCTTTTCAGTTAATGGTAATTTGATTGGAGATGATATAAATAGTTGTCCTACTGCTGCTGATGATGGAAATATCCTTAACGAGGGAGGTATAACTAATGGAAATGTTCTTAGTAATGATATAGATTTAGATGGTGATCTTCTCCAAATATTTAGCGTTATTAATTTACCTGACCATGGTTCTCTTACTTTCGAGTCTAACGGTGATTATACCTACCAGCACGCTGGAGATGAATTTTATTCTGATTTGTTTACATATGTAATGACAGACGGAGTTTGTTTTGATACTGCAGACGTTGTGATAAGCATTACGCCAGTTAATGATAAGCCAGTAGTTGTTCAGGATACTTTTTATGTGAATGAGGGAGATACTTTGGTAGTTTTAAATTCAGATTCTTTACTTATAGTCAAAAACGATTTAGATACAGATAATATAAATAGTGAATTAAGAGCTGTACTTACCATTCCTCCTTTTTATAACGAAGGTATATTTTCAATTGGAAACAGAGGAGCCTTTACATATATCCACGGATGTAATGACGCAACATTAGATGTGTTTCAGTATAAAGTTAATGATGGTCTTCTGACATCGGAACTTCAAGATAGTGTTATTATATTTATTCAGAATGAGGCACCTTTCGGAGAGCCAGATATGTATTCTGTAGATCATGGTGCTACATTAAATGTTGACGAGTTAAATGGCATATTACTAAATGATGTTGACTCTTTTGTATGTGATACGTTAAGAGTAACTCTTGTTCAGCCGCCAAGTATGCACATAGGCACATTTAGTCTAGACTCTAACGGAACATTTATATACATCCATGATGGTACATTTATACCTAATCAAGACTACTTTGTATACCAACTATCAGATGGGCAAGATAATGCAGTTGAGACTGACACAGTTTTTATTAGCATAAATAGTCCATCTCCTACTACTAGCTCACTAAGTTTTGCAGTAGATGAAGGAAAGGAACTTGTGGTTGACTCATCACAGAGTATTCTTACTGTTTCATCAAGTAACCTTGGACTTGAACTTTCAGTTGAAATTTTTCAAGATCCATTCAGGGGAACTTTACTTCCTTCTGGAGATATAAATTCTAATGGATCATTTATATATAAACATGACTGCACAGATATGCCTAATGAAGATTATTTTTTATTCAAGGTCAAAGATTCTCTTACGGAATCTATAGATACTGTATTTATCACCATAAATAATGTGTGTCCTATTGGTGAAAATGATTTTTATAAAATATCAGAGGGTCAGACTATCAGTATAGGAGCTAATCTTGGTGTCTTATTTAATGATACAGATGATAATACATGTGATGTGTTAACTGCATCTCTAATCACACCTCCATTATATCATGCTGGTCCTTTTACATTAGGATCTGATGGTTCTTTTATCTACACACATGATGACAGTGAAAATTTTGAAGATCAATTTTCTTATAGACTTTCAGACGGGGAATGCAATGGTTCAGTATATACAGTTATATTATCGGTTGATTCAGTCAATGATAAACCTCCTGTAGTAAATAATGATGGATTTATACCATGTCTTAAAGAGGGAGAAACATTAAATATTGCCACATATTCGACTGGAGTACTAGGAAATGATAATGATCCTGATCCAAAGGATAGTATTTTAACTGCTCAATTAATTCAAGGAGTATCCCACGGTACACTTCTCTTTAATCCTGACGGCACGTTTACTTACACACACGATGGTGGTGAAGATGATAGTGATTACTTTACATATGTAGCATTTGACGGAGACTTTTATAGTTTAGACACAGCCATAGTTACGATATGTATAGACCAAGTTAACGATTGTCCTGATGCAGTAGATGATTCATTTTTTATAAATGAAGGACAGGTATTAGACTCTACAGTTGCAAAAAATGATACTGATAATGACTTGGTAATTACTGATAATAACTATGCTGTAACTATTGCACCTTCTATTGGGAACTTAGAGTTAAGGTCTGATGGATCATTTACATACACACCACCAACTCAAATAAGTCCTCCTGGACCTGAAATTGTAACATTTGAGTATGAAATAACAGACCCGGATCCTTCTACAAGTTGCTCTGATAAGGCTACTGTAACTATTAGAATCAACTCAATTAATGATTGTCCAACAGCTTTAGATGACACAATATCTGTGAATGCATTGACTAATGATATTATAACTAAAGATTTAATAGCAAATGATTTTGATATTGATAATCCGCTTGATTCCTCAAGTATTTTTATATTAGATCCGCCATTATACGGGGATTTAGTTGTGAATAATGATGGTACAATAACGTATGATTATATAGGATCTCCTACTAAAAGAGATAGTATTACATATGCTGTTCAGGACTCCCTTGGCTGTATATCTAACTACGCTAAAGTTCTAATTAATATTGAAAACATCCAGTATCCAGAGTATGAGCTTCCATCATACTTTACTCCTAATTCAGATAGGTTCAATGACTTTTTTACTGTAAAATATAAGAATATAATACTTGGAAACGTTACATTTGAGGTCAAGATAATGGACAGGTACCAGAGAATAGTGTTTGATGGTATTGTGAATAATGACATTATATGGGATGGTGTAGATAAAAATACCACTGGAGATGCGAAGAGAGGGATGTATTTTTATGAGATAACACCTGTTGAATATGGTGACATTAGGGCCAGAACCATTGTTGGAGTAATATTTTTAGATAGATGATGAAAAAATTTGTAATACTATTTCTTAGTTTTTTTACCTTCTTGACTTCTTACTCTCAGGAGTATGTAGAGATACTTCGTGCATCAGACAATAACATATTGGTAAATCCAGCTCTATCCGGAATTGATGGAAGAAATTCCCTGACAATTCTTGACACAAGATCACTCAGAGGATCAAGGTTTAACTCTGCCCTAAGTTATGCTTCTGCAAGTTTTAGGATGACAGATAATATGATATATTGTCCCGCTCCAGGATACTTCTCAAGTAACAGTGGAACAAGAAATTCTCAGAGGATTACTAATAATCACTTCCAGACAAGTATTGACTTATTGAATTACTCAAATGATATTTTTAGAAGACTTTCAGCTGGTTTAACATTTGGTTATAGACAACAACTTAATAGAGAAATGAATGTAATGTTTGCTATGAAAGCATCATTCTCTCAAGATAAGTTTAATCTTCTAGCATGGGATACTTCTGATCCACTTTATCAGAACTGGTCAAATAGTGGATTTAAACAATCATTATTTGGAATTACTCCAGGAATTACTGTATACACAAGAAATTTTTTGATAGGAATCTCTTCAAAAGTTGCCCTAACTAGCGAAGAAAAATATAGTTATCAAGAGGGTAAATTTGATCCTTTTGGAAATGCTACTATAGCCACAGTATCATATGATGTACCTATCGGAGAAAGTATACTTTCGCTTAGTGGTAACTATGTAATTATTGATGACGAACCAAATTTCTATTCTTTTGGAGCTAAAATCCCTCTTTCTGGAAACATTTCGGTAATGGGTGGTTCTCGAGATCTAGTTGAGGTTTTTGCAGGTGTTGCTCTTAACTTTTACGATAAGACATCAATAGAAATTTTTATAAATAACTTTATTGGGGATAATGTAAGAAATAATGTCCCAATTTACTCTATTAGGCTAAAAGCTTTCGATATTTTTTAGTTAAAAAATGAATTTATTGTAATTCATTCTTATATTTAATTCCTTAATGGAAAATAAGAAAAACACGTACACTGAGGATAGTATAAAGTCATTAGATTGGAAGGAACATATACGAACTCGTCCAGGTATGTACATCGGGAAATTGGGTGATGGGTCTGCTAAAGATGATGGTATATATGTACTTATAAAAGAGGTTATAGACAACTCCATAGATGAACATCTTATGGGACATGGGAAAGTCATAAAGATTAAAGTCAGAGACCATAAGGTTGAGGTAAGAGATTACGGTAGAGGAATTCCTCTTGGTAAAGTTATTGACTGTGTGTCAAAGATAAATACCGGTGGTAAATATGATTCTGAGGCATTCCAGAAATCAGTAGGATTAAATGGAGTGGGACTTAAGGCAGTGAATGCTTTATCTACCAAGTTTCATATAGAATCATTTAGAGAAGGAGAAACAAAAAATGCAGAGTTTGAGAGGGGAATAACTACATCAGATAAAGACATCCACTCTACAGAGGAAAGAAATGGTACTTTTATAATGTTTGAGCCTGATAACTCTATATTTAAAAATTATAATTATATACCAGAATATCTTGAGGATCAGATATGGAATTATGCTTACTTAAATTCTGGACTTACGCTTAACTACAATGGTAAAAAGTATCACTCAGAGAACGGACTTCTTGATCTACTAGAAAATAAGACTGACGTAGAATCAATAAGATACCCTATAATACATTTTAAAGGTCAAGATATTGAGTGTTCTTTGACACATACAAACAATTATGGTGAAGAATACTACTCATTTGTTAATGGACAGTACACAACTCAAGGAGGAACTCATCTAGCAGCATTTAAGGAGGGTATTGTAAAGGCGGTGAGAGAATATTATAAGAAAGACTATGACGCTACAGATATCAGAGCTAGTGTAGCAGGTGCAGTAGCTATTAGAGTACAAGAGCCAGTGTTCGAGTCACAGACAAAGACAAAATTAGGATCTCTAAACATAAGTCCAAAAGGTCAGACTGTCAGATCATTTGTAAATGATTTTGTAAAGAAAGAGCTGGACAACTACCTGCATAAAAATCCAGAGACGGCTCAGGCACTCCAGAAGAGAATCCTCCAATCAGAGAGGGAGAGGAAAGAGATAGCTGGAATTAAAAAATTAGCAAACGAAAGAGCAAAAAAGGCTAAGGTCCATAATAAAAAGTTAAGAGACTGTAGAGTTCATCTAAACGATAAGAGGGGAGACGACGAAATAAAAGGTAATTCTATGGTTTTTATAACGGAGGGTGATTCAGCAAGTGGGTCAATTACAAAGTCTAGAAATGTTCAAACACAGGCAGTTTTTAGTCTTAGGGGTAAGCCTTTTAACTGTTTTGGTCATACTAAGAAGATAGTATATGAAAATGAGGAATTCAATCTCCTCCAGCACGCTTTAAATATTGAGGATGGCTTAGAAGGTTTAAGGTATAATAAGATAATAATAGCTACTGACGCAGATGTTGATGGAATGCACATAAGATTACTTCTTTTAACATATTTTTTACAGTTCTTTCCAGACCTCGTGAAGATGGGACATGTTTATATTCTAGAGACTCCTCTGTTTAGAGTAAGAAATAAGAAAAAAACATTTTACTGTTATGATGACGAAGAAAGAAATAAAGCTGTAGAAGAAATTGGGAAAAACCCTGAAATTACGAGGTTTAAAGGTCTTGGTGAAATTTCTCCTTCTGAATTTAAAAATTTTATTGGAGATGATATAAGGCTTGAGCCAATAATTCTTAACAGAAAGTCTAAGATTAATGAACTGCTTTCTTTTTACATGGGTAAAAATACACAGCAGAGACAAGAGTTTATTATAGAGAAGTTAAGAGTAGAGAAAGATTTAATTGACGTTAAAGAATGAGTGAGGATAAAATTAATAAAGAACTAGATGGATCAATATCAAATGATAATCCAGTATCTGATCTTTACGAGGATTGGTTCTTAGATTATGCCTCCTATGTTATACTTGAAAGAGCTATCCCCTCTATAGATGATGGTCTAAAACCAGTGCAGAGAAGGATTCTTCATTCTATGAATAACATTGAGGACGGAAGGTATAATAAGTGTGCCAATATTATTGGGAGTAGCATGCAATTCCATCCACATGGAGACGCATCAATAGAAGATGCCCTAGTGAATTTAGGTCAGAAAGATTTACTTATAGATACTCAAGGTAACTGGGGTGATGTTAGGACAGGTGATAAAGCAGCAGCATCTAGATATATTGAGGCAAGAATATCAAAATTTGGTCTTGAAACTCTTTTTAATGAAAAGACTACATTATGGAAGCTTTCATATGATGGTAGAAAAAAAGAACCTACTAACTTACCGGTCAAGTTTCCTTTACTCCTTGCTCAGGGGGTAGAAGGTATCGCGGTAGGTTTATCTACTAAGATAATGCCACATAATTTTTGTGAGCTAATCAAGTCGTCAATTTCTTATTTAAAAGGAAAATCATTTAAGTTGTATCCTGACTTCCCTAATGGTGGTATGGTTGATATAACGGATTATAATGATGGAAAGAGAGGTGGAAAAATCAGAGTAAGATCAAAAATTAGAGAGTTTGATAAGTCCACTCTTGTAATAGATGATATTCCTTATAATACAACTACAACTAGCTTAATAGACTCTATTATTAAGGCTAATGATAAAGGTAAAATTAAGATTAGGAAGGTAGTTGATAATACAGCAGAAAAAGTAGAAATTTTAGTCCATTTACATAAAAATCAGTCACCCAGCATTACTATTGATGCTCTTTATGCTTTCACAGACTGTGAGGTGTCAGTATCACCTAATGCATGTGTAATTGTAAAGGAGAAACCAGAATTTCTTGGAGTAAAAGAAATACTAAAATACTCTGCTGAGTCAACCAAGAATTTATTAAAGAAGGAGCTAGAGATTAGGAGAGATGAACTAAAAGAAAAAATTCTATTTTCAACTCTTGAGAGAATATTTATTGAAAATAAAATATATCAAAAAATTGAAGATTGTGAGACATGGAATCAAGTCATTGAAACAATAGATAATGGCCTAAAACCGTATAAAAAAGAATTCTACAGGGAGATAATTAAGGAAGATATTATAAGACTTACTGAGATCAAAATTAAGAGGATATCAAAATTTGATAAAGAAAGATTAAACGATTCATTAGTTAAATTAAATGAGGAGCTAAATAAAACTAATAAGAACCTTAAAAATTTAGTAGATTATACTATTGACTATTATTATAATATTCTTAATAAGTATGGGAAGGGTAGAGAGAGGAAGACAGATATAGTGAAATTTGATACAATAAAAGTTAAATCTGTTGCTGCTAATAATGTGAAACTATATGTTAACAGAAAAGAAGGTTTTATAGGTTTTGGTATAAAGAAGGAAGAATTTGTTTGTAACTGTTCAGATATTGATGATATAATATCTTTCTGTGCTGATGGTTCCTATAAAATTGTTAAAATTCAGGATAAGGTCTTTGTTGGTAAAAATATTGTTCTAACACAAATATGGAAGAAAAGCGATAAGAGAATGGTATTTAATGCTGCATATCTTGATCTAAAGAAAGGCTTTTCTTATGTGAAAAGATTTCAGGTAACTTCAGCGACAAAAGAAAAGATTTATAGTCTAGGGAAGGGAGATAAGGGATCAAAACTTCTTTATATCGCTTCTAGACCTAATGGTGAGTCTGAGGTGGTAACTGTACATATTCATGCATCACAAAAAGCAAGAAAAAAAGTATTTGATTACGATTACTCAGAAATAGAAATAAAGGGTAAGGCAGCAAGAGGAAATATATTATCAAAGTACAGGGTCAGGGCAGTTAAGGAGAAAAGTGTTGGCTTATCGACTTTATCTGGTATTAAAATTTATTATGATAATTCTATCGGAAGGTTAAATACTGAGCAAAGAGGAGAGTACTTAGGAAAATTTAATGGAGATGATATGATTATTGCAGTTTATAAAGATGGAAATTATGAGTTAACATCTTTTGAGTTAACTAATAGGTATGACTGGAATAATATTCTTTTTCTTGATAAGTATATGGATAATGGGATTATGTCTGCTGCATATTATGATGGAAAACTAAAAAATTATTATGTAAAGAGATTTAACATAGAAACTAATACCATGAATAAGAAGTTTTTATTTATTTCTCAAGAGAAAGGATCAAAGTTAGAGTATGCATCTTTTAAATCTGGAGAAACGATCTCATTTAAATACTTTAGAAATAAGAAACTTCAACCAACTGAAATCAATTTAGATGAATTTATTGATATTAAAGGATGGAAATCTATTGGTAATAAAATAAATTTTGATAAGATAAGATCAGGTACTTTCACATTCTCAAAGAGGGATGAGATTACTCCCGTAGAAAAAAATGAAGATAAGGTATTATCTCAGAATAAAAATGTAAAGGATAATGAAGAGTCAAATCAAGAAAATTTTGATGTAGGAGAATCTTTAGAACTTGACCTAGACTCGGACCAATTAAATTTATTTAATGAAAAAGATTAAGGTTGCAGTTGATATAGGTAATTCTAATGTTGTTATTGGGCTATATGTAGATGGTAAATGGGAAAAAATATATAGACTTAGCTCTAGAAAGAACATAACCTACTGGACTTTCAAAAATAAACTTCAAAAAATTATTTCTCTTAATGATTTTAATCCTTCAAATGTTGAGAAAGTAGTCATAAGTAGTGTGGTTCCTACTCTAACCGATGTTGTAAGATTATCTTGTAATGATATTCTATGTGAAGATATTTTCATCGTAAAACCTTCGAAAGTAAATCTTGTAAAGATAAAAATAGATGATGTAAACGAGATTGGATCCGATCTAGTATGTAATGCAGTAGAGGCATCTAGTATGTATAATGAAAATGTAATAGTCATTGATTTTGGAACTGCTCTCACTTTTACAGTTGTTTCAAAGTCAAATCATATTCTTGGAGTTAATATTGTCCCAGGATTACAGACAGCAATCAATTCTCTTTATAAGAATACTGCTAAATTACCTTCTATAGATATTATACTACCTGATAAAGTAATTGGAAAAAATACTATTCATTCTATTCAAAGTGGTATTATGTTCGGTTATGTTGGACTTATAAGGGAAATGATTGATAAAATTAAAACTGAATTAAGTGGAAAAACAAAAGTTGTTGCCACAGGGGGTCTATCTAAATTTGCAAAACCATTAAAAGGATTTTTTCATGATATAATTCCAACCTTGACATTAGATGGAATGATTAAAATTTTAGATAAACAGAATAAAAAAAAGATTTAAATTACGGAAATATTTGAACTAAAATTCATTTATTCAGTATATAGAATTGTGAACATTAAATAAACTTAAAATAGATAATATGAAAAGTGTTATAACCTGTGATATGGAGGGTAGAGTTCTTACCATGAATGACGATGCAGTAAAGATTTTTGGCTATGAAAAAGATGAAATTGTTGGAAAGAAAAGAGTATCAATTTTTTCACCTGGAGAAATTGTTATCCAAAATGTTGCTAATTGGTTAGCAACTGCTGATAAATTAGGTGAATATGTTGGTAAAACTTATTTTTTAAATAAGGATGGGTCTAAAATAAATGCAAAAATAAGTATAAGGCCAACATTTGCTGATGGAAAAAGTAATGCGCAAACAGGATATTGTGGTGTTACAGAAGTCATTAGTGAAAATGTTGAAGTACCAATTAACCTTTCTACAAAAATAATTAAAGGTGTAGCCATTACAAGGATACCATTTACAAGCGCCTCAACTCTTCCAATGTTTGCTATAGCATCGTACTATGCTGGTATTGGAGATGGTTTGTTTAATGTTGCTAGTCTAGTATTAGCCGTAATAGGGGTATTATTTCTACATTTAGCTTCCAATGTATTTAATGACTATTTTGATGTAAGTGATGGTACAGATGAGGCTAATAACGAATATTTCCAACCTGGTGGAGCTGCAATAACAGGAGGGAGTAGGGCTATAGAATTAGGTATAATAACTTTAAATAAAACCAAAACAGTAGCGACAGCTCTTCTAATTTCATCTTTAGTATTAGCATCCATTTTATTTTATAATATTTTCAGTGTAACAGGTTCAGTTGAAAATATTAAAGGTGCATTAGGTGTTGGCTTAATCGGTCTATTTTTAGGTTATTTCTATACTGCTAGACCACTAAGGCTAGTTGCGAGAAGAGGTTTGGGAGAACTTGCTATTTTTCTTGCTTTTGGTCCTCTGCTAACACTAGGTACTGGTTATGCTATATCTTCAGAAACTATTAATCTATTTTCAACTGAGTTTTACATGCTTCTCTCACTTGGTGTTCCATTTGGATTGTTGACTACAAATATTTTATATATTAATCAATTTCCTGACGCAGCAAGTGATGCATCAACTGGAAAGAATCATCTTGTTGTAACATTTGGTAAAAAAGCTGCTAGATGGGGTTATTTGGTTATTTTGTCGTTAGCATTTTATTCATCAGTCTACCTAACAGATTTACTTAACACCCATCAATATTTTGATAAAAATGTATTCTTGATTGGTAATTCTGTATTGTATTTATTTGGTCTTTTTATTTTTATTAATCTATGGAAGAACTATGAGAGTAGAGAGCTTGTGAAATCAAATATAAATACTATCATTTTACAAACTCTATTCACAGTTTTTTATATAGTCTCACTTAACCTATTTTTTGTTTAATGAGATTGTATATAATGCGTCATGCGCAGACTGAGTACAATAAAAAGGGTATAATACAAGGTTCAGAAGTTGATAGTGATATCAATAAGTTTGGAGATAACCAGTCCTCTCTTTTCTATGATTATTATAAATCTATTCCATTTGATATGGTATATGTCTCAGCTCTTAAGAGAACTTATCAGACTGTTAGAAGATTTACTGAGGCAGGTATTCCTTGCAAAAAATTAAAGGAATTTAATGAGATAAGTTGGGGGATAAATCAAGGAAAAAGTGATGATTTAAAAGAATATGAAGAACTGATAAATTCATGGTTATCGGGTGATCTTGATAATAAGTTTGAGAATGGTGAATCTCCTAATGAAATGTCAGAGAGGCTAGTTAGAGGTTTTGATAAGATTATTAAAGAAAGTTATGAAAATGTCTTGTTATGTATCCATGGTAGAGCATTAAGGATTTTATTATCAAAAATAATTGATAATGATCTTACTAAAATGGATAAGTATACTCACTCTAATACAGGTGTGTATATAATTGATTATAATAATAAGAAATATAATATAGTAGCTAAAAATCTAAGAAATCATATAAGCTAGAGCTTACTTTTTTGCAGCTTTGGAAGTAGTTTTCTTTGTCTTTGTAGTTGTTTTTCTTTTAGTTCTTTTCTTTGGTTTTTCTACTACTTCTTCTACAATAACATCAGCAAGTATTCTTCCACAGTATTCACAGAGAATTATTTTCTTTTTCTCTTTAATTTCAGCTTGCCTTTGTGGTGGTACTATGTTAAAACATCCTCCGCAAGCACCTCTTGAAACTTTTACAACAGCAAGGCCATTTCTCTGTCTATTTACAAGTTTTTCATAAGATAATAATAAACTAGGTTCAATCTTTTTTGAGGCTTTAGTTTTAAGTGTATCTAATTTTTTTTCTTCTTCTTTACTTTCATTCGATAATAAATCTAAATCTGCTTTCTTAGACTTTAAAACTTGAGTTCTCTCTTTAATTACTTTTTTTGTAGATTTTATTTCCTCATTTATTTCCTCAATTTTCACTTCATTTTCTCCAACACTTTTCACAAAAAGTTTTGAATCAAGCTCTTGTAGTTCAATTTCTTTTGAGACAGCATCATATTCTCTGTTGTTTTTAACATTCATCTGTTGCTCTTTATACTTCTTTACAAGTTTTTTAGCGTCTTTGGTCTTGTTTTTTAAGTCATCAATATCCTTATTTTTATTATCTATATCTGATTTGAAGTTGTCTAACCGAGTGTTATAACCAACTAATTCGTCTTCTAGGTCTTGTACCTCCTCAGGAAGAGCTCCTCTTACTTTTTTTATTTCAAATATTTTAGAGTCTATCTCTTGTAACTTTAGCAGATTCTCTAATTTTTTTTCTATGCTATGTTCCATTTACTTAATAATATTTTATTGGATTTGTGTTCTCATCTGTTAAATGAAGTGCAATATTAATTAAATTTTTGTTTAAAAATTCAAATATCAAATCTTTTGTAAACTGTTCACTTTCATAGTGTCCTATATCTACTAATACTATCTTATTATTAGCCTCAAAAAAATCATGATATTTAAAATCTGATGTAATAAATACATCGGCTCCTTTTTTTATAGCATCATTAATAAGAAAACTTCCTGATCCACCACAAACAGCAATTTTCTTAATATCTTCATTAAGTATTTTAGTGTATTTTATTGACTTAGATCCAAATTTTACTTTTAGTTCTTCTAGAAGCTCATTGAATTTAATTTTCCTATCTCCAATCATTCCTGACCCTACATCTCTTGATTTTATCAATGAGTCCGTTATAAAGTAATTAGGTTCGTCATATGGGTGAGATGAGTTGATAATATCCACAACATTGTGCATTACTTTAGAATCAAAAAATAATTCTAATTTTATTTCTTCAATTTCTTCTTTCTTATTTACTGATCCTTGAGAAGGGTTAGATTCTTTTTGGGGAATAAAAGTTCCTTTTCCTTTATGCTGAAATGAACATTCTTTGTACTTTCCAATATGACCAACTCCTATTTCATAAATTTTATCTAAGAACTTATCTTTATCCTTTTCTGGTATATAAATTTCTAATTTTTTAGAGAAACCCTCTTTAGCTTTTAAAAATTTTATGTTTTTTAAATTTAGAATATTAGATATTTTATTATTTACTCCATCTTTAATGTTGTCTAGATTGGTATGGATTGCATAAATATTTATATTATTTTGGATTGCTTTAGTTATCACTCTTCCTGCCCAATGCGAAGTGTCTACTGAATTTATTCCACCAAAAATTATTGGGTGATGAGACACAATGAGGTTACAATTCTTGTTTATTGCTTCTTCGACAACCTTCTCTGTACAATCTAATGAAATAAGGCATCCATTGATAGATGATTCCTTATCTCCAACCATTAGGCCTGAATTATCATAATGCTCTTGGTAAATTGGAGGAGCCCATTTCTCTAAAGATTCAATAATTTTACTTAATTTCATATTCAATGAATTTTTTCAAAAATATTTTATTTTTTCCAATTTCTCAGATATTTCGATTTTTTTCAAGTCTAAGAAATTTTTTATATGATTCAGGAATACTTAAACCTAAATTATATAAATCTAAAATAATTTCCGTTGGAAATTTAATTATAGGAGGGGCTGGTAAGACTCCAACTGTAGAATATATTTCTAGGTATTATATTAAAAAAAAAATATTTTTTTCTATCGTTAGTAGAGGGTATAAGAGGAAAACAAGGGGATTTATTGTTGCAACAGAAAAAGATAATTCTAGAACTATTGGAGATGAGCCTACTCAGTACTTAAATAAATTCAGTAATTATTCTAAGGTAATGGTGTCAGAGAATAGGAATTCTGCACTAGAGTATTGTGATAAAAATGGAATTAATTATGTTATAATGGATGATGCTTTCCAGAATCATTCTTTTAAAAAAGATGTAGATATTCTTATATCATCTTACAATAGACCTTTCTTTAACGATAATGTCTTTCCTTTGGGAATGCTTAGAGAGTCTAGATATAATGCAAAAAGAGCAGATATTATTATCTTTTCAAATTGTCCTAATGATATGGGCATTGAAGAAAGAAGAGACTTTATAACTAAATCTCAAAAATATTCTGATAAGAAAGCTCCAATATTATTTTCGAAAACAGAATACTTGAATCCAGTTAGCTTATTTGGCTCAAAATTATTTAATAAGGTAGTTGTTATATCATCAATAGCTTATCCTAATAAATTTTTTGATTTTATTAACTCAAAATATGAAGTCATTAAAAAAATAAAATTTGATGACCACCATGTGTATAAAGAGAATGAAATCCTCTCAATAATTGATATTCTTGATGATGATATTTCTTTGGTAATGACTGAGAAAGATGCTGTTAAAATATGTGAATTTTCAAATTTATTAGACCCTTATAGCGTATATTATATCCCAATTCAAATTAAATTTCTATTTAAAAATAAATTATCTGAATATATCTAAGGTATGAGAGCATACTTTTTCATCATTTTAATCTTTTCAAGCATACAGGTGATGTCTCAGCAGAGGGGAAGTCAAAATATAAATAATAGAGGAAGTGAAAACAAAGGAGAGAAATCCAGAACTATTTTGGATGACTCAACAAAGACTGTATATGGTATGACAACTTCTAGATATATGTCCAAGAATAACTTTTTATCTGGAGACACAACTTTTATTACTTTAGACTCTTCACTAACAAATATTGAAAAAGTTTCATTTGATGAAATAAACCATTTTACATACCAGAGCTTAGGTAATATTGGAACTCCTCTAAATAATATATTTAATTATAATACTTCAACCTTTTCACTTACATCAGGAATAAATTCGCTAGATAATTATTACCTAGTATCATCTCAACCAAAATTTTATGATACAAAATCACCTTACATAGATTTGTCTCTATTTTTTGGTGGAAATGGAAGGTCTATGGTTGATTTTGTTTTTTCTAGAAATATTAATAAAAACTGGAATATTGGTTTTGATATTCATAGAATCTCTGCTGACAAACAGGTGGCAGCATCTAAAGCTAAAGGTGATAAAAACATAAAATCCTCACTTTTTAAGTTATTTATATATCATAAATCTGAAGATAAAAAATTAACGTTATACTCAGATTTTGTCTCTTTTAGACATCAAATTTTAGGTAATGGTGGTGTTGATGTAGTTTCTGACTCTCTTCCATTAGAGTTTTTCATTTATAATGATTTTAGTACAAGATTAAATAGTGTTGAGAACCTTGAGAGAAGAAAAAGGTTAAATGCTTTTATAAATTATAAATTAGTCGATGGTCTTGAGATATATAATGATCTTAAATATAATACTCAGCAAGTAGACTATTTAGATGAAAATTATGTTGAAAATACTGCATTTTATAATAATTTTTTTCTTAACAATACTTTTACCTCAGACTCAATTAAGATAAAGTCAATAGATAATAGGGTTGGAATCAGAGGGCTATTAGGTGATGTTAATTATAATTTTTATGCTAATTATAAAACTTTTAACTACAGATATACAGATGATTTAGAGTCAAATAAATTTAATGAATTTTATCTTGGGGGAATACTTAATCTTTCTAAAAGTCAATTTGATATTCTTGCAGACTTTAAGTTGAAGACGACTGGTGACTATAGTTTCCTTGGAAAAATAGAATCAAAAATTTTAGATGTAAGTTACTATAGCGGATTACATGTCCCAACAATATTTCAGACTTCGTACTCTGGAAACCATTTTGTCTGGAATAATGAATTTAATTCATCATTTATTAATTCATTAGAGGCTGATCTGAAGGTCAGTTCAAAATACATTTTATTCTCTCCATTCATCAGACTGACATCAGTTAAGGATTATATTTATTTTTCAAACGAGAGACTACCAACTCAACATAATGAGGTTTTATTTAATAATCAATTTGGAGTTAATTTTAATTTTAATTTATTTAATAAAATAATAAATCTTGAGAGTAGATACTCATACAATACAGTATCAAAATCTTCTGGAGATATATTAAGTATTCCAAAACATCATCTGTATTCAAGGTTATATTATAGTGGTCAATGGTTTGATAACTCTATTCCAGTACAGTTTGGAGTTAATGCGTATCTAATGTCAGAGTACTATGGAAATGCTTACGAACCTTCATTGCAAACATTTTATATTCAAAATAATTTTCTTTTAGAGAGAAATTTAAGGCTAAACTTATTCTATGCTATGCAAGTGCAGAATTTTAGAGTTTTCCTTAAGATGACTCATTTTAGTCAATTTGATAAATTTGATGGATATTTTGTCACACCTTACTATCCTGCTCAGAAAAAAGTATTAGATTTAGGAGTAAAGTGGTATTTCTTTAATTGATGAAGACAAGGTTATTATTATTTCTCTTTTTTTTTAGCTATAATGTTTACTCTCAAACTTATATAAAACTTAATGGCGCTACATCATTAGTTGGTGTCCCAGGAATTGGTATAGAAGTCCCTATATCTAAGAAATTTACCTTTCAACTTGATGCTACGATGTCATTTTGGAATTCTGTGACAATTGATAAATTTTCATCTAGACCTTATGTTTTTAATCAGATAATTCCTGAGGTTAGGTATTATATTAATAATGTGAACGATGGCTTATACTTTGGTACTCATTTTGGCTACGGTATGTTCAAACTTTCAAAGAACTCATCTTATGCTTCCCAGAACAAGTACCAGTACGGATATATCCTTTTTGCAGGTATATCTGCAGGGTACCAGTGGCAGTTTAAGGACAGGTGGTTAGTTGATGCGTTTATAGGAGGAGGTTGGTCTAAGGCCACTTACGAAGGTTTTGAGAAGAATACAGGAACTAGATATGATATTAATTCTAATGTTAATTTTAGTGCACAGTGGATACCATACAGAGGAGGTATAATGATTGGGTATAGGTTTTAGTTAAATATTTATTATTTTAACATATGAAAAAAATACTATTCCTACTCTTAATTTATTTTCCACTACTATCTCAAGATTATAAAATACCTCCTGATGTAATAAGATCATTAATTGAAGCTGATCCTCAACCAACCATTAGCCTAACTAAGGATGGTGATTTAGGTTTGGTTTTAAATAGAGACGGTTACCAGTCTATCGATGAACTTGCTAAAGACGAGCTGAGAATTGCTGGGACCAGATTAGATCCTGTAAGGTACACATCATCTAGAATGACATATTATAAGTCATTTTCATTACTCTACATAAATTCCGGAGAGAATATCTCAGTAGATTTCCCTTTAAATGGAAAGTTTTCATTTTTTCAGTGGTCTCCTGATGAAGAAAAAATTGCTTTTACTAATACTACCGATGATGGAGTTGAGCTATGGGTGCTTGATATAAAATCAAAAACATCTAAGAAGGTATCAGATAGATATATAAATGATATTCTTAATAGTCCATTTCAGTGGTATAATTCGAGTGATGAACTTCTTGTGAGTTTACGTTCTAATAAAAAGAAGCCTATTATTAGCTCTGTTCCATCTGGTCCAATAATCCAAGAGACTACAGACCAAAATGCACCATCAAGGACTTATCAAGATCTTATTAAAAATAAAAATGATGAGATACACTTTGAGCATTATGCTTCTGTAGAACTTCATAAAATGTCATTAAATGGCTCTTCTGAGATGATTCAAAATGGAATGATTAAAGATTTCGATCTTTCTCCAGATAATGAATTTTTAATGACTAAAACTATTACAAAACCATTTTCATACTTAGTGCCATACTATAGGTTTCCATATGTTGTTGATGTAAAAAACCTAGTAAGTGGTACAGTCAGTTTGATAGCTGATATACCACTTGATGAGGTAAGGCCTAAGGGTTTTGATGCAACAAGACCTGGGAAAAGGTCTGTCTCATGGAGGAATGATCTTGGTAGTGAACTTTACTGGGTTGAGGCAAATGATGGAGGAGACCCAAAGGTAATTACTGAAAATAGAGATATTGTGTATACTTTATCTAGTCCGTTTACTTCAGAAAAGAAAGAACTCGTTAGGACAAAACTTAGGTTTAGAAATATAATATGGGGTACGGGAAATGAGGCACTGCTTGGGGAGAGGTTATGGAAAAATAGAAATGAGATTACTTCATTAATAGATACTGACTCAAGAACTATTGTAAAAACCTTATTTGATAGACAGTATGATGATATTTACTCTGATCCAGGTTCTCCGGTATTAATATCTAATAAGTTTAACAGAAATGTTTTAGAGATAAAGAAAAACTCTGTATATATGATAGGACAGGGTGGTTCACCTGAAGGGTATAGACCTTTTTTAAGTCAATTAAATTTAAAAACACTTGAGACTAATATTTTATTTAGATCTGAAGCTCCGTACTATGAGAGACCAATAAAACTAGCAGGAAATAACTTAAATAACTTAATAACTTCTAGAGAATCTAAGACAGATAATCCAAATTATTTTATAAGAAACTTAAGTTCAAAAGATATAAAGCAAATCACTTTTTTTGAGAATCCTTATAAAAAGTTAGAACAACTAAAGAAAGAAGTAATTAATTATAAGAGAGATGACGGTATTGACCTTAGCTCTATTGTGTATACATTAGAATCATATAACCCAGATGAGGAGGGAAGACTTCCTGTTTTGATATGGGCATACCCAAGAGAATATACCTCTAAGAAAGTTGCAAGTCAGGTAAGAAATTCACCTTATAGGTTTACTAGAATTAGTTATGGGTCACCTATCTTCTGGGCCTTAAGGGGTTATGCTGTTATGGCGAGTACTGAGATGCCTATAGTTGGATTTGATGGTGATCAGCCAAATGATTCTTTTAGAGATCAGTTAGTTATGAATGCGAAGGCCGCTATTGATAAAATTTCAGATATGGGCATTGGAGATAGAGACAGAGTTGGAGTTGGGGGTCATTCATATGGTGCCTTTATGACTGCTAACTTGCTTGCTCACTCAGATTTATTTGCTGCTGGAATTGCTAGGAGTGGTGCCTACAATAGAACTTTTACTCCTTTTGGGTTCCAGAGAGAGGAGAGGACTTACTGGGAAGCTCCTGAATTATATAATTATATGTCTCCTTTTATGCACGCAGATAAAGTTAATGAGCCAATACTTTTGATTCATGGTGAAGAGGATAACAACTCTGGTACTTTCCCTGTTCAGAGTATAAGATTTTTTAATGCAATAAAGGGTCACGGTGGAACATCAAAGTTAGTGATGTTACCAAAAGAAAGTCACGGTTACAGAGCAAAAGAATCTATTTTGCATATGCTTTATGAGATGGACTCTTGGTTAGAGAAATATGTTAAAAATAATAATGTGAAGCCTGATAATGTGAAGCTGAAAATAAACTAAAAATTTAAAAACTAATTAACCTAAACACACCAAAGATGAGATTTTTTTACATACTATTCTTTTTAATTATTTCAAGTCAAGAGGAATTATTATCCCAGAAAAAAAATAAAATGATTGAGAACCATCTTGAAAAGGTTTCGATTAATGCATTAAAGTGGAGATCTGTTGGTCCCGCATTAACTTCTGGAAGAGTTTCTGATATAGCAGTTAATAAGAATAATCCATTTGAATATTATGTCGCAGTTGCTTCTGGTGGTGTGTGGAAAACTTCTAATTGGGGACTTGAGTATATCCCTGTATTTGACAATGAAAATTCTTACTCTATCGCTTCAGTTACTATTGACCCAAATAATTCAAATACGGTATGGGTTGGTACTGGAGAGAATAATAACCAGAGATCAGTTGCTTATGGAGACGGTGTGTATAAGTCGACGGATGCTGGAAAATCTTGGAAAAATGTAGGTCTGAAGACCTCTGAACATATAGGTAACATAATTGTTGATCCAAATAATTCTGATATTGTCTATGTCTCTGCTTATGGCCCCCTTTGGAGTAGCGGTGGCGAAAGAGGTGTGTACAAGACAGTTGACGGTGGAAATAACTGGAATAGGATACTAAATATCGATGAGCATACTGGTTTTAATGAGATCCATATGGACCCAAAAGATTCTAGAGTGTTATACGCAACTGCTCATCAGAGGAGAAGACACGTGTATACTTATGTTGGTGGTGGACCAGGATCTGGTATTTATAAGTCAACAGATGCTGGAAACTCATGGAAAAAAATTAACAAAGGACTTCCATCAGTAGAAATAGGGAGAATTGGCATGGACATCTCTCCTGTTGATAATAACGTCTTGTACGCTATTGTTGAGGCTGCTGATAGGAAGGGTGGTTTCTATAAGTCTGTAGATATGGGAGAGTCTTGGACAAAGCAAAGTGGTAAAGTGACAAGTGGTAACTATTACCAGGAGATATTTGCAGATCCGGTTGAACTAGGTACTGTGTATCTCATGGACACGTGGATGTCAGTAACAAAAGATGGGGGTAAGACCTTTAAAAATGTAGGGGAAGACTTTAAACATGTAGATAATCACGCTATGTGGATAAACCCTAATAATAATCAGCACTGGCTAGTAGGGTGTGATGGTGGTATTTATGAGACTTTTGACGGTGCTAAAAACTGGGATTTTAAGAAAAACCTTCCCGTGACTCAATTTTATAAAGTGGCAGTTGATAATGATATCCCATTTTATAATATTTATGGTGGAACTCAAGATAACTTCAGTATTGGTGGTCCTTCAAGAGTTAATAATTCTCATGGGATCACTAATCAGGATTGGTTTATAACACACGGAGGTGATGGTTTTGAGTCACAGGTTGACCCTGAAAATCCAGATATAGTATATGCCCAGTCTCAGTATGGTTGGCTGGTAAGGTATGATAAAAGAAGTGGGGAAGAGGTAGGAATTAAACCGATCTCAAGAAAAGGAGAGTTAGGTTACAAGTGGAATTGGGACGCACCACTCGCAGTGAGTAGTCATAAGTCAGGAAGATTATATTTCGCTGCTAATAAGGTATTCAGATCAGATGATTACGGAAATAATTGGGATGTGATTAGCGATGACTTATCACGTAATATTGACAGAAATAAACTAAAAGTATATGACAGAGTCCTGAGTATGGACGCTGTGGCTAAGAATGGCTCGACATCTCCTTATGGTACAATAGTAGCCCTTTCTGAGTCTACACTTGACGAGGACCTTATCGTTATAGGTACAGACGATGGTCTTGTGCAGATAACAACTAATGGAGGTGAATCATGGAGGAAAATTGATAATATTCCTGGTGCACCATCTCAGTCATATGTGAATGCGGTATATACGTCTCAACACAATGAAAATGTAATTTATGTTGTATTTAACCATCATAAGTATGGTGACTTCAGGCCGTATGTCTTCATGACAAAAGATAAGGGAAATACCTGGTCATCGATCAGTAGTAACCTCCCGTCTAGAGGTAGTGTGTACGCTATCGAGGAAGATCATCTAGATCCTGGACTTATATTTTGTGGGACAGAGTTTGGAGCATTTTTCTCTCCTGATAATGGGGGGACATGGAAAGAGTTATCGAGTGGGCTTCCAACAATAGCTGTCAGAGATATTGCGATACAAAGAGAGATGAGTGATCTTGTTCTTGGGACATTTGGTAGAGGTTTTTACGTCTTAGATGACTACTCTTTACTTAGAAACATAGAAAATAAGACTATATCACAAAATGCGATGATTTTACCTACTAGGGATGCGATAATGTGGGAGAAGGCATCACCTTTGGGATTGCCAGGAAAAGCTTTTCAGGGAGATAATTTCTACACAGCAGATAACCTAGACCCAGTGGCTATGATTAGTTATTATTATGATAAAAACTATAAGTCGATAAGAGACCAGAGGCAGGAAAAAGAAAAAGGTTTAATTAAAGACAAAAAAGATGTATTCTATCCTGATTATGATGCTCTCAAGGCAGAGATGGATGAGGATGAAGCCAAGCTATTATTTACAGTTAAAAACTCTGATGGCCTAGTAGTTAAAAAGGTATTTAAGTCACCTTCTAAAGGTTTTAATAGGTTCCATTGGGACTTAAGGTACGAGGTAACTAATCCCATAAACCTGTCATCATCATCATTCTATAACCCTTTTGCGGGTGTGAGTGAAGGTACTCTGGTCGAACCAGGTACGTACACAGTTCAGATGGATTACTTTGTTGACGGGGAGTCAACACCACTTGTAGATGCTAAAGAGTTTACTGTGACACTTCTTGATAATACAGTCCTTCCTGCTGAAGACAGAGAGGCCAAAATCAAATTCCAGAGGGATGTAGCAACATTGCAAGGGGAGATTAGCTCTTACTCTAGGATATTATCTGAGATTAGTGATAAGATCAAGTACTTTGAAGTTGCTGTTTTAAGACTTGAGAGGCCAATTGAAGAGCTCTCGTCTCAGATGAAGCAGGTGAAAGATGATCTGAGAGATATTAATATCTTATTTTATGGTGATAATGTGAAGAGAAGGCTTGATATGCAGCAGATTCCTACACCATCTTCCAGGGTAGGCATTATTGCTAATGAGCAGAAGTATTCTACTGCATCGCCAACAGGAACTCATGTTAATAGTCTTAAGATAGCAAAAGAGGAGTTTTTACCTCTTAAATCAAGAGTGGATATGCTAGTTGAAAATGTTAAAAGTATTGAGGATAAGATGAAGTCACTAGGTGCTCCTTATACACCAGGAAGGTATGAGAATTAAATGATGATTCATCTGAAAAATAACTATATTTAAAATAATGAAAAATTCTAGAAGAAATTTTATAAAAAAAACTGCACTAGGTGTATCTACATTACCAGCACTTGGTTTTATAAGTAAATCAAATGATTCTACCTCTCTATCTGATATCTCTAATTTTCTAAATAACAAGAATGAACAAACGTACTGGTCTGAAGTTAGAAACCTTTTTCCAACAGATAAGAATGATACATACTTTAATAATGGGACGCTAGGTGTTCAGTCTAATTATGTACTTAATTCTGTTATTTCAGATATGAGAAATAATTCAATAAATGGAGCAAAGACAGATTATAAGGGAGAAGGCCCAAACTTACTAGCCGGATATGATCCATACGAAAAGATTAGAACTAAACTAGGTAAAGTCCTTAACTGTGACTTTAAGGAGTTATCTCTTATCCAGAATGCTACTTTTGGAATGAATTTTGTTGCTCACGGTCTAAATTTAAAGAAGGGAGATGAAGTCATAAACACAGACCAAGAACATGGTGGTGGATATGCTGCATGGAAACAACTAGCAAAAAGGAAAGGGATTGTTTACAAGCAGGCAGTTATGCCTGTCCCCGCAAATGATAAGGATGAGATAATTGATTCTATTCTGGGTCAGGTAACGAAGAATACAAAGGTAATAGCAATACCCCATATAATTTCAGTATATGGAACTGTGATGCCAGTAAAAGAGATATGTACATTTGCTCGAGAAAGAGGAATATTTACGGTAATAGACGGAGCTCAGTCTATTGGTCAGATAGATGTTGACCTCAAAGATTTAAGTTGTGATGCATACTACTCAAGTCTACACAAGTGGTTTCTTTCTCCTCCTGGTAGTGGTTTATTATACCTGGATAAATCAATATCAGAAGACATATGGCCAACTCTCTCCAGTTACAACTGGGATAATAAAGAGGATAAAGGATTTAGCTTACAGCAGTCAGGAACAGGTAATCCGTCACTTAGAGTAGGTCTTGAAGCTTCAATAGACTTTTTTAATATGATTGGTAAGGAGAGGTGGTTAGGAAGAGTAAAGGAATTGGGAAAATATCTTAGAGATGGATTAAAAGAGCTTCCTAATGTAGAGATAGTGTCCTCTCATAATGAAGAATTATGTGCTGGATTGACTACTTATAAGGTAAAAGGATTGACTGGTCCTGCACTTCAGAAAACATTATGGGATAGGGAAAGACTCCAGCCAAGGTCTGTGGGTAAGGATTTGATGAGGCACTCGGTACATATTTACAACCAAAAATCAGAGATAGACAAAACATTTGATATCATTAATTCATTGACATGAGTGAAATTATTTCCTTTTTTTCTGATGTTCCAGTCATCTTTAGGACTATAATTCTTCTTGGTGGAATTGTCTTCTTTTGGGTATTAGAGGGTATCATTCCCTTTTATTCTCTTAATTATAAGAAAACAAACCATGCCATCTTAAACCTTCTTTTTACTATCACAACAGCTATAATAGGTTTTGGATTTGCATTTGTGTTGTTAAAATCAACAGAGATTGTAAACACATATGGTATTGGTTTCATTTACCTATTTGATCTCCCTTTATTTGTTGAAGTAATAATATGCTTGCTTATTTTAGATCTAGTAGGCGCCTATCTTGTCCATCTTGTTGAGCATAAGGTCCCATGGATGTGGAAATTTCACGTGGTACACCATTCTGATGAGAATGTAGATGTTACTACAGGTTTGAGGCATCATCCTGGGGAGACCGTATTTAGAATTTTATTTACAATACTAGGAATATACGTATCAGGAGCATCTATCGGAATAGTGATGCTATACCAAAGTATATCTGTATTATTTGCTCACCTTACTCACGCTAATGTAGGACTTCCTCAAACTCTTGAAAGAGTCATCTCTTATGTATTTGTGACTCCTAATATGCACAAGGTCCATCATCATTTCCAGCTACCTTTAACTGATAAAAATTATGGTAATATCTTCTCAATTTGGGATAGAATCTTTGGGACCTTTCATAGCGCAAATGACTCATCTTCAATAGTTTATGGTATTGATACTCACATGAAAGATGATAAAATAAATTCTTTTACTGATCTGTTTCTTATACCCTTTAAGAAGATGAGAAAGATTAATAAATCAAAGTTTTCTTAAGTATGAATTTAGATATTCCTTCCTCAGAAGAATCTCTTAAGAGAATTAAAAAATATATTAACCGAACACCGTTATCTTACTCGGAAAGACTCTCTAAAGAATGTGGATCAGAAATCTATTTAAAACTTGAAAATTTACAGAAAACAGGATCTTTTAAGGTAAGAGGGGCACTAAATAAAGTTGTAAATATGAATTCTGACAGACCAGTAGTTACTGCCTCTTCTGGAAACCATGGAGCTGCGGTCTCATACGCATTAAATAAAAGAGATAAGAAAGGGAAAATATATGTCCCTACAAACGTAAAGAAGCTTAAAGCTGATAATATAAGATCATATGGCTCAGAGGTTATAAAGTTTGGTGATGACTGTCTAGATGCTGAAAATGAGGCTATAAGAGTATCCAGAGAAAATAATTATACATTTATATCTCCATATAATGACATAGATGTTATATCAGGTCAGGGAACTATCGGTGTTGAGATATTAGAGGAAAATGATAAGATTGATGTCGTGTTTATTACAGTAGGTGGAGGAGGACTTATATCTGGTATTGCTCACTACCTAAAATCAAAAAATCCAGATATTAAGGTTATTGGATGCTCACCAGAAAATTCATCGATAATGATTAATTCAATTAAACATGGGAAAATTATCAACTCAGAATCAAAAGATACACTCTCTGATGGTTCTGCTGGTGGAGTAGAAGAGGGATCAATTACTTTCGACTTGTGTAGAAATTTAATTGATGACTACTGTCTGGTTTCTGAGGAGGAGATAGCTGAACAGATTAGAGACTCCCTTAATTATGATAAGATTGTAATAGAAGGCTCAGCAGCAGTAGCCATTGCTTCTCTAATAAAGATGAAGAAAGAATTTAAAAATAAAAATATTGCTGTTATTATTTGTGGTGGTAATATTGGATCAGAAACTATAAAGTCAATACTATGAATCCTTATTTTTATAATAAAAATCAAATACTAGAAGCTCTTAAAGGTGTAAATCTAATTGAGTCAATTGAGAAAGGTTTTGTAGAATACTCAAGGGGTAACTCAGTGGTTCCACCTGTTGGAGAATTACTTTTTGATGAACCTCCTGGAGATGTACATATAAAATATGGATATATCAAAAGTCAAGATAATTATGTTGTCAAGATAGCATCTGGATTTTCAAATAATGAAAAATTAGGTCTTTCTAGTAGCCATGGGGTCATGGTTATGTTTGATAAAAATACAGGTTACTTAAAATGCTTATTGCATGATGAGGGTTACCTGACTAATGTGAGGACAGCAATTGCAGGAGCTATATGTGCTAAGTATTTAGCTCCAAATGATGTTAAGGGCATTGGTATTGTAGGAAATGGTATCCAGGCAAGGATGCAATTAGAATACCTCTCAGATGTTGTTAATTGTAAAGAAGTGTATATATTAGGTAGAGATAATAGTAGGGTAGAAAGATATATTGATGATATGAAGAAATTTGAATTTAAGATGAACATAGTAGATAATTCTAAGGAATTATGTGAAAATTCAAATCTCATAGTTACTACGACCAATGCTAACGAATCATTAATATTTAAAGATGATGTGAAGAAAGGCACTCATATTACTGCAGTTGGCTCTGATACCCCTGATAAAAGGGAGTTAGATCCTGAAATCTTAAAAATGGCTGATTCACTAGTTGTCGATAGTATTTCTCAGTGTCTGGAAAGAGGAGAAACAAAAAAGGCTCTAGATAAAGATTTAATAAGTGAAGACAAACTCATAGAATTGGGAGAGATAATTGATTCTGGGAAGAAATATAGAAAAGATGAAGACGAAATAACAGTTGCCGACTTAACGGGTGTCGCTGTACAAGATATTATGATTACAAATGCTGTATATAAACAACTAAAAATTGAAAAATGAGATTATTAATATTTATACTTTTATTAGTTCAACCTAACTTTAATTCAATAAAAGCATTCCCAAATGAAGGAAATGATATATTTAAAAACCTGAAGTATAGAAATGTAGGACCTACAAGGGGAGGAAGGGTAACGACTGTACACGGGGTAGATACAGAGAGAAATACTTTCTATATGGGTACAACTGGTGGTGGAGTATGGAAGACCACTGACTCTGGAAATAATTGGTTTAACATATCTGATGGATATTTTAAATCTCCTTCGATAGGGGCCATAAATGTTTACCAAAAAGATCCAAAAATAGTTTATATAGGTACAGGTTCAGACGGTATAAGGTCTAACATTATTGTGGGTAAGGGTATATATAAATCATCTGATTCTGGTAAGTCTTGGGATCATATTGGTCTTGAAAATTCAGGTCAGATTGGGGCAGTTGAAATACATCCGGATGACCCTAATAGAGTTTTAGTAGCTGCTATAGGTCAACCATTTAAAAATAATACTGAGAGAGGTCTTTTTGAGACTAAAGATGGTGGAAAGACATGGAATAAGATATTATATATATCTGACTCTATAGGAATTGTTGACGTAGAGTTTGCTCCTGATGATCCTAATACTATATATGCCGCCTCATGGAGGGTAGAAAGGAAACCTTGGACGATTATTAGTGGGTCTGTAAACGGAGGAGCTTACAAGTCTGTTGACGGTGGTAAAAATTGGAAGAAAATAGACCTAGGTATTGAGAGTAAATATATAGGTAAAATTGATTTTGCTGTATCAAAATCATCTCCAGATAGATTATTTGTTATGGTAGAAGCTTCTGAGGGAAAGGGAGGATTATACAAGTCTGAGGATAGGGGAAAGACGTTTAAACATATGAATAACAGAGAAGAACTTGTAAATAGACCATTTTATTATCTTAATGTAGAGTCTAATCCACTGAATTCAGATATTTTATATTCTAGTGCTAATAGGTTTATGATCTCAAGGGATGCTGGTAAGTCATGGAGATCTTATTCAACACCTCACGGTGATAACCATGACATATGGATTAACTCTAGTGACACGTCAGTATGGGTTCAGTCTAATGATGGAGGAGCAAATATTACCTTTAATTCGGGTGAGACTTGGTCAACCCAATTTAATCAACCCACAGCTGAGATATATCAGGTAGAAGTTGACGATCAGTTCCCTTACTGGTTATACGGAGGTCAGCAAGACAATTACTCTACAGTATCTGTTCCTAGTCTACCTCCTTACGGATTACAAGCAGGTCCTAATGCGTATATTACAAATACAGGTGGATGTGAAACAGGACCAGCTGTACCTAAACCTGGAAATCCAAATATTGTATATTCTAACTGTAAAGGAAGGTTTGGTGTCTATAATAAATTGACTGGACAAGAAAAACAGTACTACGTAGGAGCGTCTAATATGTATGGTCATAATCCAAAAAATCTAAAGTATAGGTTTCAGAGAGTTTCACCAATTCATGTATCTCCTCATGACTCTAATGTTATATATCACGCATCGCAATATCTTCACAAGACGACTGACGAGGGAGTAACATGGGAGACAATATCTCCTGATTTAACTGCATTTGATCCAGATAAACAGGTAATATCAGGATCTCCAATAACAAGAGATATTACTGGCGAAGAGTTTTATAGCACTATTTACTCTGTAAGGGAATCAAAACTTAAAGAGGGACTGATATGGGTTGGTGCAAATGATGGCCCTGTTCATGTTACAAGAGATGGGGGCAGAACATGGAAAGATGTAACACCAGATAAGAAATTAAATGGTGGAAGGGTAGATTCAGTAGAACCTTCTCCTCATGAAGAGGGAAAGGCCTTTGTTACAATATTAAGATACCAATTAGGTGACTGGAGTCCTTATATATATAAAACACTTAATTACGGTGAAGAATGGGAACTGATAACTAAAGGAATTCCTGAAGATTATCCAGTTAGGGTAATAAGGGAAGATACAGAAAAAGAAGGCATTTTATTTGCAGGAACTGAGTTTGGGATGTATATGTCCTTGGATGATGGAAATCATTGGCACTCTTTCCAACAAAATTTACCTGTGACACCAATAACAGATATTAAAATTCACAGAGATGATGTTGTACTAGCTACAATGGGAAGATCATTTTGGATTATGGATAACATAAATTATTTAAGAAATTTAGACAATGAAGAAGTAGGAGTACTTTATCCTGTTGCTAATACTATAAGGTATAGGTATAGACCATCAAATAATAATCATGTGTCATATCCACAGACGACAGTAGATTTTGATTATAAATTAAATTCAAATGAAGTCAGTGATATAACAATCTCTATTTATGATTTAGAAGACAATATTATTAACTCTTTCAGGTCTTCAGCTGGTAATGATGAAGTTGATGATTACGAAATGTCTACAAATGAATTCACGTATATTTCTAGTTCAAAAATTTCAAAGAAATCTGGAATTAATAGATTTAATTGGGATATGAGACATAGAGGTTCTTGGAGTAAAAATAAAAGGTTCTCATTTAGAAATGGACCTATGGTTAAACCTGGTAAGTATAAAGTAATTTTTAATATTGATGGGAATTCTTATTCTCAAGATTTTGAAATTTTACCTGATCCAAGACTTTCAGATATTTCTGGCGATGATTATAATGAGCAAGAAGAACTTCTACTAGAAATTAGAGATTTTATGACTGAGGTTAGAATGTTTGAGAATATGGTAGAGTCTAAAATGAAGAAAAAGAAAAAAAATAGAGATCTTATCTCAGTATCTAAAGAATTAAATACTCAAGAAGGAACCTATATGAGGCCTATGTTAATAGATCAGATAAGATATTTACAGTCTATGTTAAGTAGAGCAGATCAGAAACCTGGAAATGATGCTTATATGAGGTTAAATGAGTTAAAAAACCAATTTAAATTATTAAAACAAAAATTAGGATGAGAGATCAATCCCTAGTTTAGATTTAAATTTTCTCTTTTCAAAATTTATAAGAGACTCTGATTCCTCTAATGTTATAAACTTAAATTTCAGTATACTTTCTGGTTTAATCTGAGAAACTTTTGGAATATCTACTCTTGCTATGTTAGCTAGGATAGGATATCCTCCAGTTGACTGTGAGTCACTCATAAGGATTATGGGGTCACCTCCAGGAGGTAATTGTATAGTTCCTTTTGATACTATTGTACTCTCTATAGAGTTTTGATTTAGAACTTTTAATTTATTTCCTTTTAGGCGTATTCCCATCCTATCACTATCTGAACTAACCTTAAACTCTTTACATACATTCTGAATAGACTTTTCATTAATCATATCATAATTGACTCCTTTTATAATTCTAATGGTAGAGATTTTTTGATATTTCCTATTAAATGAATCTGGAATAGTTCTGTGAATAACTTCCTTGGATTTTAAAAAATTTATAAAATCATTTTTTGCTAATTTTTTACCATTCACACCACCTATCTTAATCTTATCGTAAGTCGAGAGGCTATTAAATGATTTAAGTAATTTCATTTTTGCAGAAAATGATAAATATATCCTTCCACCATCTAAACACATACCTATATCTAATAAATCTCCTGATTTAACCTTTACTGATTTATTTATTACAAGTTTTTTATCATTTAGATATGCATTAAAATTTGCTCCAGAAAGACCAATAGTTGTGTCAAAATTAAATTTAATTTTAGGTCCATAATAATTAATTTCAAGTGTTTCTGATGAATAATGGTTTCCCACCAGCCAGTTAGCTAAAATATGAGAGTATTCATCCATTGGACCACTATCTGGAATACCATATCTTTTAAAGCCAACCCTTCTCATGTCTTGAACAGTTGTATATAGTCCAGATCTTAAAATTTTGATTTTATTCATAGATTAGTAATTCTATTAAATTCATTAATATCCACCTCATAAAAGGTAATTGAATCTCCTTGTCTTATTTTTATTGGTGGTTCTGAGTTTTTGTCAAAAAGTTCCAAAGGAGTTCTCCCAATTATATTCCAGCCTCCAGGGCTTTCTATATTATATATTCCAGTTTGTTTCTCTGCAATTCCTATTGAACCCTTAGGTATAATTTTTCTTGGAACTTTTTTTCTCGGCAAACTTAGAGAATTATCTAAGCCTCCAAGGTATAGGAATCCAGGAAGAAAGCCTATCATATCAACGATATAGGATGATTTTTTATGTTTTTCTATAAATTCTTTTGTGTCGATTTTAAGTATTTCTGACACATTTTTAATGTCAAGAGCTAATTCAGGATTATAACATATTGGTATTTTCCAATTTCTTTTTTTATTAGATTTTATTTTTATTGAATCATCTGAAAGAAGAGAAATTATTTTAGATTTTAGTTCCTTGAAAGTTGACTTATATGGGTTATAAAATATCCCTATATGATCTTTTAAAATTAAAACATCTTCTACTTCAGAGATATTAGCTGAATTAATTCTATCTAGTATTGAGTTTAGTTTATCAGATGTAATTTTCTTTAAACTTCTTATAATCAATATTGAATCACCTGATGGGATGATATTTGGTTTATCAATCATATTAATCCCTTTGAATTAAGGTCATTATATATAGTCCTAGCAAATAGTAATGCATTTGGTTGATCACCGTGAATACATATAGTATCTAATTCTATGTCTTCTAATTTCCCACTGATAGTCTTAACTTTTCCTAAATCAATCATTGAGTTAATATGATTCAATGAAATATCTGGATCAGTAATCATAGCATTATTTAGATTTCTGTCTACTAGAGTAAGGTCATCATTATAATTTCTGTCAGAGAATACTTCAGATAAATATTTTATACCATTACTTTCGGATAGCTCTTTCCACTTGTTCATCGAAGGTCCATATAAGATTAAATTAGTATCTATTTTTTTAATTGTATTTACAATTATTTCTGCTATTTCTAAATCTATACTTGCCATATTATAAAGTGCACCATGTGGCTTAACATGATTTAATTTTGTACCAAATGACTCTGCCATACCTTTTAATGCTGAAATTTGATATAATAAAATAGATTCTAGCTCTTTCTTTTTTAGATTATATTTTCTTCTTCCAAACCCTTCAATATCATGAAAAGATGGGTGAGCACCTATTTTTACATTATTCTTTATAGCTAATAAGATTGTTTTTGAAATAGTTTCAGAATCTCCGCCATGAAAACCACACGCTATGTTACATGAAGTTATATATGGTAGTATTTTTTCATCATTTCCAATTTTTTTGTCATAGTAGGATTCCCCCATATCACAATTTAAATCAATGAATTTTTTCATAATAAAATTAAACTTCTATAACTAATTACTAGTGAAATAAGTACAATTAAAATACCAAGTAAATTATAAAAATTAGAATTAACGTACTTACCCATAACATTTCTTTTATTAACTGACCAAATTAAAAAGATGGCTATAAATGGTAAAAATAATCCGTTTACGAATTGAGCTAGTTTAATTACTAAGATAGGATTATAATTTACTGAAGAGAAGAAAACACCTATTGAGATAACTATATAAGCCACTCTTTTGAATATTTTATCATTCCACTCTGCTTTATAATTAAAAATCCCTGAGAGAGCATATGAAGTAGCAATAGGTGCTGTTATTGAAGAAGTAATTCCAGCACAAAATAATCCAATAGATATAAAATATTTTGAGAAAGATCCAAGAGTAGGAGATAACTGATTACCTAAATCAACAGCATTTTTTATCTCATTTTGATTTATAGAAATCTGTGATGAAGCTGCTGTAATAATTATTGATAAGGATATTATTCCACCGATAACAATGGATAATACTGTATCGTAAACTGATGACTTATAATCTTCAGCTGTTACCCATCTTTTTTTTGCAACATATGAATGCAAGAATAAGTTATATGGAACTACTGTTGTGCCTATTAAACCTACCACATAAATAAAATTAGTTTCAGTAACATTAGGTCTTAATCCACCTAGTAAATCTTTTATGCTTGGAGTTGATGTTATAGCAACTAGCACAAAGGTAATACTCATTGTAAAGACTAATAGAACTAAAATTTTTTCAAAAATTTTATATGATCCATTTCCAATAATTAATGCTAGAAATATCCCAATAGCTATTGGGGTAAAATTAATTTTATAAGAAAGTAATGAAAATTCTATAGATCCTAGAAATGTTTCTAATCCCATCACTGTCCCGCTAATATTTCCAGATTCATAAGCTGCATTTCCAATAAAGAGAGAAAGAAAAATTATACTTATAATAATTCTCCTGATAAAGGTATTGTCTATGTCTGTCAGTATCTCACTTAGACCCTTTCTTGAAATTATTCCAAGTCTTGAGCTTACTTCTTGAAGATAACATGTTGCTATAATTGAAAAAATTATACACCAAATTAGAGAATACCCATAATTTATGCCTGCTAATGTACATATTGTAACAGTTCCAGGACCAATAAAAGCTGAGGTAATGATTATACCTGGTCCTAAATTTTTTAATTTATTAATCACTTTTATTTGGTCAGGTTCTCGGCGGCATCAAAGTCTAGATACCATGACATCTTACCATCAGGATTAGATTTAATATGACTTGCTGGGTACTTGATATATTCACCTCTTTTATTAATTATATTATCTACCACATACTTTTTCCCTGAACCAGTAACATGAAATATAATTTCTTTAGAATTATTTATGATTTTTTCAGAAAGACTTATCCTATTCTGTCCAGAACTAGGATGTGTTGCTAATACACAATCAGTACTATCTTTAAATTTTTCTAGTTCATGTGGGAATATTGAAGCAGTATGCCCATCATCTCCTAACCCAAGAATTACAAGGTCAAAAGATGGTAAATTATTAACTAATTCTAGATTTTTTCTTAATGTCTTTGAGTAACTAATTAGTTCATCTGCGGGGTTATTTTCACCTTTAATTCTATAAATATTCCCTTTTTTTATATTATTTGAACAGAATAAAAAAGTTTTAGCCATTTTATAATTACTGTCATCTGATTCTGGGGGAACACATCTCTCATCTACCCAGTAGAATTTAATTTCATTCTCAATATTATCTAGTTTTTTGGATAATGCTCTAAATAATTTTAGTGGCGTGCTTCCTCCTGATAAAGCAATGCTTTTATCTAAATATTTATTAATAATATGATCAGATAACTTTTCAGCTAATTCATCAGATGTCTTATATATGTTTATATCCATATTTATAATTCACAAATTTCTCCATCATTTACAAGATTTTTACAAGGGTATCTCCATGTGTTTTCATTTCTAAAGAGATCATTACATTTTTGTGGACCCCAGGTGCCAGCTTTATAGCCATAAAGTTTTATATTATTTGATACTATTTCCTTTGTAATTGGATCTACAATTTCCCATGCTTTTTCAACGAAATCGCTCCTAGAAAATAACATAGTATCACCTTTAAATACATCTAGAATAAGTGTTTCATAAGCATTATTAATAATATTTTCACCTAATTTTTTATAATGAAATTCAAGATTTTTATTAATTATTTCAGACTTATGACCAGGTTTTTTTAAGTTAAACTTAACTAACATCCCTTCGTCAGGTTGAAGTCTAAATATTAAAGTATTACTTTCATTTTTAGAGCTAAATATGTTATTATTTTTCTTGAAATTTACTACAATCTCTGTGACCTTAGTAGGTAGTCTTTTCCCAGTTCTTATAAAGAATGGGACATCTTTCCACCTATCATTATCTATAAAAAGTTTACACGCAAAAAATGTCTCAGTTTTTGAATTTTTTTCAACTCCTTTATTTTCTTTATAACTCTTAAATATTTTACTAGATGTTTCAGATGCTAAGTATTGTCCTCTTATAACATCATCTATACAATTTATTTTTCTAATATTATTAAGCACATTTACTTTCTCATTTCTAATGGACTCTGCTGTTTTAACTTTGGGTTCTTCCATGGCAACAAGACAGAGTAATTCTAATAAATGATTTTGAAACATATCTTTAATTGCACCTGATTTATCATAATATTCGCCTCTATCTTTAATTCCTATACTTTCAGCTGCAGTAATTTCAATATAACTGATGTTGTTTCTATCCCATAATGCATTAAAAATAAAATTTGTGAATCTAGATACTAATATGTTTTGGACAGTTTCTTTACCTAGGTAGTGGTCAATTCTAAATATTTGACTTTCATTAAACCCAGCACTTAGCACTTTATTTAACTTTTTTGATGAATCCAAATCATTTCCAAATGGTTTTTCAATTATGATTCTTCTAAAACCATTTTCCTCTTTATTTAGATTATTGATAATCAAATTATCAATAATTGGTAAATAAGCACCAGGTGGGGTAGAGAGGTAATAAATAATGTTGGTATTATTATAGATATTTTCAATGTCTTTTACCTTTTTAGAAAGAGATATAAAATCATCTTTATCAGATGGATCTACTTTTAAATATTCTGAATATTTAGAGATTTTATTATGTAAATCATTAAATATATCAGAATCAATTTCTTTTCTACCACACCCAATTATTTTGAGATTATCAGGTAATTTTTTTGAATTGTAAATGCCATTTAATGAAGGGAATAATTTTCTCTTTGCAAGGTCTCCAGTTGCTCCGAAAATAATTATGATATTACACGTATCTTTTTTCATTAATATGTTTTTACAAACATATCTAAACAAAAAAATCTTATTGTATTTATTATTAAAAAATTTATTTCATATTTGTCAAAATTATTAATATGAAGTATGATTTTGGACTAGTGGGGTTAGGAGTTATGGGAAGAAATTTTATTTTAAATGTAGCTGAAAATGGATTCTCTTCAATCGGTTTATCTTCAAATCAAAATGCTATTGATCTTTTAAAAAAAGATGGAAAGTCTTACGAGGTAGATGGCACATTAGATGATAAAGATTTTATTTTAAGATTAAAGAGACCAAGGAAAATAATGCTGCTAGTGCCTGCAGGAAATCCAGTAGATTCTGTTATAGATAGGTTTCTGCCTTACCTTGAAGACGGAGATATTATAATTGATGGTGGAAACTCTCATTATGATGATACAGACAGAAGATTTAAGTTTTTAAAAGATAAGGGTATTAATTTTATAGGTGCTGGGGTATCAGGAGGGTCAAAGGGAGCCAGAATAGGTCCCAGTATTATGCCAGGGTGTGATAAGGATATTTATGAAGAAATTAAACCAATTTTTGAGTCTGCTTCTGCAAAAGTAAATGGTGATCCATGCGTTACATACCTAGGTAATACTTCATCTGGACATTATGTTAAAATGATTCATAACGGGATAGAGTATGCGATAATGCAATTGATTTCTGAAAATTATCATGTCCTTAAGTATGGATTAAAACTTGATAATAATAATATCCATAGTGTATTTAAGGAATGGAATGAAGGTCTACTGAACTCTTATCTTGTAGAAATTACTAGAGATATCTTTTTAGCAAAAGATAATGATTCGGATAATCATATTGTTGATCTAATTTTAGATAAAGCAAAGCAGAAGGGTACAGGTAAATGGACTTCCCAGAGTGCCATGGATTTGGGTGTAAGTATTCCGACTATAGACTCTTCAGTATCAATGAGAATTATATCTTCTTTCAAGGAGATGAGACTAAAAGGTGAGAAAATATATGGAAAACTCAATATATCTGATAAGTCAATTTCTGTTGAAGATGTTGAGAAATCACTCTTATTTAGTTTTATTATATCCTTTGCTCAGGGTTTATCTCAGTTAAAGATAGCTTCAGAAGAAAAATCGTATAATCTTAATTTTGAAGAAATATGTAAAATATGGCGAGGAGGTTGTATTATAAGGGCTAAACTTCTTGAAAATTTTATGAATGCTTTTAGAAAAGATAAAAATCTAGAAAATTTATTATTTGACAATGATATTTCAGAAATTATAAATAGTGTAATAAGTTCTTCTAGAAAAGTATCTGTTTACTGTATAAATAATGAGATACCAGCTCATGGACTATTATCATCTATAAGTTATTTTGATTCATTAAAAAGTGGGAGGTTACCAATGAATTTAGTCCAAGCTCAGAGAGATTGTTTTGGTGAACATACTTTTGAAAGAATTGACAAAGAAGGAACCTTTCACTATGATAATTGGCAATAGATCTAATTTTTAATAAATATCAATAATTTATATTTTTGCAGTATTATGAAAAAAATATTATTTGTAGCTATCTTATTCTTATCTTTTAATTCTTTTTCAAACATAAGGTCAGATTCTGTCTGGATTTCTCCCACCTCATATTATTTATCAAAAGGAAAGATAACAACATTACTTAATCAATCTCAATATAAGAATTGGATTGCTGGAGGGGTAAATAATCTCTCACTTACTTTAATTCTAGATTATGATTTTACATTGAAAAAAGGTGATTTAGAATGGATTAATAGGCTTGATGGTGCTTATGGTCTAGTAAAAAATCAAGATGAAGATATAAAGAAGAATGAGGACAGACTTGAACTTTATTCACTTTTAGCACTTAAAAACAAAGGTAGATGGTCCTATTCTGCTGTTTTTAATTTAAAATCTCAGTGGTCAAATGGTTATGATTATGCCCCATTACCTAGTGGTGTTATAGATAGAACGCTTACAACAAAATTTTTATCTCCTGCATACTCACAAGTAGGAGTGGGTATGTTTTATAAAAGAGACGATAATTTCTGGTTTAATTATGCTTTATTATCAGCAAGATATATTCGTGTAAATCCTGTATTCACAGAGTCATTATTGGACGGAGAAAATTATTTTGGAGTTGAGAAGGGTAAGTCTGGTAGGTTTGAGGCAGGAGGTATAATTTCAGCATATTATAAAAAAGAAATAATGAAGAATATGCACATGGAAAATAAACTTAACTTATTTCAAAATTATTTAGAGGATCCATTAAATATTGATGTTGACTACACTCTAAGTCTCGAGTTCACAATAAATCAGTTTTTCTCGACTAATATATTAGTTCAGATATTATACGATGATAACGCAATTCCTGAAATACAACTTAAAGAGGTATTTGGTGTTAGTTTCAATGTGAACTTCTAAGTTCAGAATATTTATTTTTTGTATATTCATATATGTTTTTAAAATTTATACTTTTTATATTAATTAATTTGTTATCTCAAGCTGATAAAATATCATTATTTAATGGAAAAAATTTAGATGGATGGAAAATTTATGGTACAGAAAAATGGTACGTAGATAATGGAGAGCTTATTTGTGAAAGTGGTCCTGATAAAGAGTATGGGTACTTAGCTACAATTAATGAATATAAGAATTTTATATTAAATCTAGAGTTTTATCAAGAATCTGATGGAAATAGTGGAGTGTTTTTTAGATCATCAATTGAAGGGGTCATAATATCTGGCTGGCAGGTGGAAGTAGCTCCTCCCGGTAATGATTCAGGTGGAATATATGAGTCGTACGGAAGAGGATGGTTAGTGAAACCAAAACCTGAATATGATAATATAATTAAAATGCAGAGCTGGAATTCAATGAAGATAATGGTAGATGGAGATAATGTTAAAACCTGGATTAATGGTCAAGAAATGATAGATATTACTGATCCAGTTATAGGAAATGCAAATGGATCAATTGCTTTACAAATTCACGATGGGGGCGGGATAAAGGTTAGATGGAGAAATTTGGAATTGACACCAATTAATTAACAATTACAGTCTTCTGATTTTAAAAAATCAAGAAATACACATGCTTTTTCATTAACTAAATTATAACTAAAGGGGTATTCCTTTTTAGATATGCTGTCGTATGGTTCAATCTTATTAATCTTATATCTAACATTTGCATCTTTAATTATATAGGTCCCATCTAGATTTTTATTATTAAACTTAATATAATGGTAATCGTTCATCAGAGAGTCTTTAAGGTCTATGTCTGGAAGGTATGCGTAATCTAACTTAATTGTAAAAAAGCCCTCAAAAAGATCAATTTCATGAATATTTTCTTCAATGAAATCACAATTTTCATAATCTAAAATAAGGGAATCTTCTTCTGATACTGAATCACATGATAAGTAAGAAAAAATAAAAAATATATAGATGCCTCTCAAAAGTTAACTATTTGAACTTTATCTTGAAATAGAGGATAATAATTGCACATGTGCCAACAAAGAAATTAGCAGCAATGATTGCAACGTCTTGCTTTGTGAATGCATATGTTAACCAGACTATATTACTTAACAAAATAATTAGAATCATAGATAATGATAGATCTCTAGCGGATTTTAGTTTCCATGTTCTATATACTTGAGGGAAAAATGTAACACCAGATAAGAATGCTCCAAAAAGACCAATTAAATCTATAGTATCCATTTCTAAATGTTTTTATGAACATATAACGATTCATATACTTTTTTGTTCAGTGCATCTCTCCATATAATTCTAAGTTTATATCTTTTGATAACGTGTGTTTTGTTCTCAATATACTCTCTAATTATCTTACATTTAATCATTCTTAAACGTATAATATAATTACGATAATCAAAAGTAAAATTGATTATTTAATAATATTTATTGATAAAAATAGGGATCTGTACTAAAGAAATAATCAGACTCCTCCTTTGTATGAGTTTTTTCGTGAATTACCTCAAAAACTCTTTTGGGATACTTTATAGTTTCTTTTGAATTTATTTCATTTTCCATTCTGAATAGGCTCAGTATCAGGCATTAGCTTATTAAGTATTGTATATACAGGACAAAATTTAGTTATAGGACTTAAAATTTGTAGTACAGCTACAGCAAGTGCAATATATATATAATTAAAGCCAAACTCATTTGTAAGTAACATAGAACCAATGTAGAGTAGTCCTACAATTCCGTCATGTACTCTAACTTTTATTATGTCTCTTTCAGATCTAATTGTTCTCATAGTAGTTTTTTTATTAATATAAATACATTAATTAAGATTTCAAATAAATCAATATTATTAAATTTTATTAGAAAAAAAATAATGAAAATAATCAGATATCTAAAAATACTTCGCCAATTATGTAACCTAAAAGTATACCAATACCGAAGTAGAAGATAATATATAAAGCTGTTTTTAATGAATCGTTCATATCAACTATTATCAATCTATAAAGATCATTTTAAATATCAAAGAAAAAAGGAATTATTAAACAGAATCATTTTTGCACAGTTCTTTTAGATTCTTTATGTTACTTTCCCACTTATTACCATCAAAATACTCAATTCCTTTAAAATCCCTTACTTTATATAATGCTTTTTTCCCATAACAAGTTCCTAGATATATAAAACTCATTTTATTTTTTTTTGCATAAAAGATTACCTTTTCCATAATAAACTTTCCGATTGGGAAGTCATTTAAATATTTTACATCATAAAATGAGAACCAGTAGTGCATTATGTTTTTATTATGATATACTAAAACGTACCCAATATCTATACCATCTATAGAAAATTTAAATATTTTATTATAATTATTACGACTAATTATCAAGTCTAGTCTCTCTAATGAAAGTGGTTCATTGATAAACCTTTCTTTTGAATAGTTAATACAAAATTTTTTAAAGTCTATGCTATGATCAAAATCTTCCTTATCAATAAGTTTGACTTTAATATTAAACTTAGATTTTACACTTTTAATTATTCTTTTATTTTCAGATAATCTCTCATAATCATCTAGGTTTATTCTAATACTTCTAGCCATATAATAAACTTCATTGGAAGCATTAATATTTCCAGTATATGGTAAAAACCCCATAGAAAATGCTTTTTCTATATTATCTGAATTATCTAGTACACAATTGACAGTGTATCCAAATTTATAATCTTTGTATTTGATACTATCTTCAGTAAATAAATATTTCATATTATTATTGACAGTTCGCGAATATATAAAACATAGTGTATAATTATTATATCATTTTAAAAATAAAGGTGATGAAACCGAATAAATCTATTAACGTTCTAAGAATATGAAATTATTTTATACATTATTTTTAATTTTTTTCAGTTTTATGGCTTTTTCTCAAGTTGAACAACAAAAATATATCGTGATTAATAATATTGATGAAGTGGAGATAAGAAACTATCCACCTGCTATTTATGCTTCAGTAACACTAGATCAAACAAACAACAATTCACTATTCAGAATTTTGGCAGGGTATATTTTTGGTGGAAATAATGATAATCAGAAGATTGCAATGACTGCTCCTGTTCACATGGAAGAAATTAACAATGGTACAAATGAGTCAGTAACTATGAAGTTTGTAATGCCCTCTGAATTTGATCTTAATGATCTTTCTAAACCTGATGACCCAAGAATAGAAATGTTCAAATCAGATGAAAAAAAGTATGCTGCTATATCATATTCAGGATATAATAATCAAGATAAGTTTATTAAGTATTCACAAAAATTAAGGGATGCTCTTTTAGAAAATAATCTTTCATTCACTGATAATCCTATTTATTTGGGATATGACGCTCCTTATAAGTTTTGGAATAGAAAAAATGAAGTGTTATTTGAATTAAATGACTAATGTTCAAGTAAAGTCTCTCTCATAAATTTTCTTGCAAAATCAAATGATTTTTGCCTACTTTTAGGATTTCCTCCATAATTTACTCCCCTCGAAACACAAAACATAAATCCTATCTTTTGAAGAAAAGAATTTGACATAGGAATATTAAAATAATTCATCAAAACATCACCATCTTCAGTAAGTTTAAATAGACAATCACTAAAGTTATATGCGTTTTCATTTCTTATAACAGGTGAATCCTTATCAAATGAATGATGAGAATCTTCATATATAGTTAAGTTAATATTAGAGTTATCTTTTAATTTTCCAACAAATTCTTCACATGGTTTTGCAGGTGTCCAGTTATCTAATTCTCCAATAAGAATATGGATAGGGGAGTCTGAGAATTGAATATTTTCTGGTTCAAAAAAGCAGGGTGGATAAAATGCAAGATGAGATTTAAATTTAATATTTTTATTTATGGCATTATTAATAGGTAGCCATGCAGAAAATAATGTTACTCCACCTCCCAAGCTCCATCCAGTTATAGATATTCTATCTCTATCAATTCTAGGATGTTTTGAAAGAACTTCAAATGCTCTGTAAGCATCTAAAATAATTGCTGCAATTGTAACTTCATTTTGAGTGCCTACGGTTGAAGTAATTTCTCTACTTTTAAAGCTATTTAATTCAAAAGTAGCTATTCCCATTTCCCTATACATTTTGAGGTATTCAAAATGATGATCAGCCCAACCAAGACTTCCTGCAACTCCGATGACTAGAGGAAATTTTTTATTTACGTTTTCATTGTCAACAGGTAATTTAAGTTTTCCTGATACGTTTTGTTTTTCCTGTAAATCAAGATTTTCAATTATATCGTTTAAAGAAAAAGGATTTGCACTTTCAAATTTAATTATCTCTTGATGACTTTGGGATGATATATTATTTAATGATATAAGTAAAAGAAATATTGAATAATAGAATTTCATTCTGATAATTTAATATTATATAGGGTTAATATTTAGAAATTTCTCTATAAAATCAATTTTAATTTGATATCTAACAATAAAAAATGAAATAATAAATAGTATAAAGAGGTATAAATCTTTTAAATATTTTGATTCAAAATTTATAATATTTTCTCTGTATTTTGTCAATGACATAAGTTTAAAAATTATCCAAAGGGATAACCATATAATTATATTTACTTTCAAAGCCTCAAAACTAATTTGGTCAATAAATGACCTTATATAATCTATCATTTTCTAAATTTTGGTAAAACATATTCAAAAAAGAAGGCCGTTAGACAACAGATTCCTATAGTAAGTAAATATCCCTCTTCATCACTAATCCCCATATAATTATCTCCTAAATGAGAAGTTGACAATATTATTCCTGTAAAAAGTAGAAAATAATAAAAAAGTTTTTTTAACATATCTACTAATTTATTTATCATTTATACTGTCATTTATTTCATCATAATGATATATCTCATGTCGATTAATAGAAGTCTTTGAATATTCTATCATTGATTTAGCAACAATTTTTGCGTTAATCGGTCTGTACATTCTTGGCATCAGAAAAGAAAATAATGGCATAATATATTGAGCAATTCTTTCACCAATTCTAAATTCTTTTCTTTTTCCTAATAGGAGAGAAGGTCTGAAAATATACGTTGAAGATATATTTTTTTTAATAATATCATTTTCTATTTCTCCTTTTAATTTAAGATAGAAGCTATTCCCTTTTATGTCTGCTCCTGCAGATGAAACTATTAATATTCTATCTACATTACATTCTTTACATGCCATAGCTATATCTATAGGTATCTGATAATCAATTTTCCTATATTCATTGTTGTCACCATTAACTTTTGATTGTGTTGTCCCAATACAAATGAAGACAGATGTAGAGTTTTTAACTACTGATAAAATTGACTGGTAATTACTAAAGTCAATATTATGATTAATGATATTTTCTTCTTTGAAAGAAATATCTTCTCTAGAGCAGACTTTAATATTATCATAATAGGTATCGTTTTTTAAATAATCAACTAAGTGAGATCCAATTAGTCCTGTTGATCCAAAAACTGAAGCAGTTCTTTTATTTGACATTCTAATTTTTGAAAATATTTATAAGGTTTATATCCTCTGAAGGCATTACCTCTGTAATATCTGTATTATAATTATTAATTAAATTATAGAAATCATCTACATTGATATTAAAAACTTCCTCAAACTTATTTTTCCAGTTTCCATCAGTTGGATTTGTTTCCCAAAAATCTTTAAGAATTAATCTAAGAGACTCCTCCTCAGTATAGTTAGCTTTTTGTAACTCCTTTGATAATACTAAAAACATAAAGACAGAAGAAGCATAATTCATATCTACATTAGAAGATGAATTGAATTTTTCATAAATAGAAGGGTTTGTCTTGACCGACTCATCAATCTGTGTTTGAGCTTCTAAGAAATAATTTGAATTATAATAATATTGAATATATAGAGACTCAAATGTTGCTGCTCCACCTTCACTCATCCACTTAAGTTCTATATCTCCTTCAAAGAATTTTTTTGATAAAGACATTTGGTAGACGTGAAAATATTCATGTGCAACTACAGAAAACCTATGCATTGAGTTCCAGGTGAATTCTTCATTATTTATTTCCAATACCATAAATCTTCTTTTATCATTTCCACATATGCAAGCACCTGATTGATTTCCAATCTCACTTTTATAGGGTGAAGAAACATTATCATTCCATGCGTATACATCTAATTCATAGAAATAATCATGAGCTTTTACTGGAATTAATTGATTTAAATTATCCATTATAATACCGAATTCATTTTGCCATGAATCATTTAGACTGTTATGAATATTGAGATTGAATTTGAATTCGTCTAGACTAACAACTTCAGACTCTTTATCACATGAAGAAATCAATACTAATAATAATAAAATAGATATATTTCTCATTAATTATAATTTATTTAAATAGAGGAGCTATTTATTTTTTTTAAAATGCTTTTTTAACCTACTACCTCCTAGAACAAAATAAATAATGCTTAATATTAAAATCCATTGAGAAATAAAAGAAGAGTTAATCTCTTCAGGAATATTAAAATATACGATTATACAAATAATACCCAGTGATAAATAAAGATATGAGATAGTTAATAGATTATACATAATAAGTCAAATTTTGATAATATAGTAAATATAAGATTTTATAAATTATATACCCTTATATAATCAATCATCATCATCTGAGGAAAAACAGTATCATTATTTGGATCACCTGAAAAGTTACCTCCAACTGCTAAATTCATTATAAAGAAATGTTTTCCGTGAAAGGGATCGTAAACACTTCCAGATTTTATATCAATAATATGATAACTTTTTCCATTTAGTTTTGTCTCTATATAATCATTAGTCCAAATTAACTCATAAATATTAAAGTTATCAGATAGTGATTCTGTCAAAGTAATTGTATTTCCGTATTCGGCATGATTACCATCATGAGACCAATGATTTGTTGATTTATTTGTTCTATTATTGACGTGAGATTTAGGGTTAGCACCTGCGTATTCTAATAAATCAATTTCACCACAAGAGGGCCATCCTACATCAGGAAAATTAGCTCCTATTGTCCAAAAGGCAGGCCACATACCTTGACCCCAAGGTCCCTTTATTCTGGTTTCTATTCTCATTCCTGGGCCAATAGTTACTTTGCCTTGAGATGTCAGTCTTGATGAGGTTATACTACCATCTCTCTTTCCAATAGATCCTGATTCGTTCTTAGCAGTTATTATCAAGTTACCATCAATAACTTTAGTATTATTTTGTGTGTATAACTGCCATTCATTATTTCCCCACCCATTATCTCCATATCCTGTTTCAAAGTTCCAATTATCTAAATTCAATGATGACCCATTAAATTCTTCATTCCATATACATGATGGGCAAGATTCATCTTCTGGGTTGTCAATAATAGAGGGTAATGGTTCTTTTGTTGAACAGGAATAGATTAAAAACAAAAAAAATAAATATTTAGAATTATTCAATTAGCTATGTTTACTTTAAATTTTATTCCTTTTATAGTCATTTCAATATTAATTAAATTCAACTTTAAATTGAAAACTTCTTAGTTTATATTTTCTAGTAACTGGTCTAATTCAAATTTTGAGAATTTTCTAAATTTTCCAATCTTTAAATTTCCAAGATTAATATTAATAATTCTAGTTCTGATCAAATTTTTTACTTTATAGTCAAATAAACCGCACATTTTTCTAATTTGTCTATTTAAACCTTGAGTTAGAATTATTTTAAAAGAGTAATTTGTGATTTTTTTAACCTCACATGGTTTAGTTTTTGTTTTTTTTAATTTAACTCCTTCAGAAATATTTTTTAAAAAATTTGAGGTTACTTTTTTATTAACATTTACTAGATATTCTTTCTCGTTATTATTTTCTGATCTAAGGATTTTATTTACAATTTCACCGTCATTAGTTAAAAATATTAGTCCTTCGCTGTCTTTGTCTAATCTGCCAATTGGAAAAATTCTAGAAGGATAGCCTATAAAATCAATTATATTATTATTTATATTTTGGTTTGTGGTACATTCAATACCTACAGGCTTATTGAATATAAGATATATAGATTTCTTTTTTTTTCGTGGTTTAAAAATTAACTCACCATCTATTCTAATTTCATCATTTGATCCTACTTTTAGACCTAATTTAACATTTTTGCCATTTACAGTGATTCTTTGCTCCTCAATCAATTTGTCAACACCTCTTCTTGAGTAAGATCCTTTCTCACTAAGAAATTTATTAATTCTTATTAATTCGTCTTTACTCAACTTCTAGCTTCTTATAAAATGTTTCTTTTGCTTTTTTAGAGTATTTTGAAGGATGTTTTTCAATTTTTTCTTTTTGATGTTTTATGTGAGCCCTCTTTCTTTTTTCTAATGTTTGAATAACATCTTTTGTTTCCTTTCTTTTCTTTCTGGCCAAGAAAGATTTAAACATTCTCAATACCTTTTTCATAAAATTTAATTTTTATTTTAAAATAATATTATTCATTTAACCACTTAGCCTTTTTTATAGCATCAATTAAATTTTTTTCGTTTAGTTCAACCCAACTATTAGTGTATATTTCTGCTTTTAATAACTTATCAAAATGAATATCTTCAAAGCTACAGAACCACTCACTTGTGTCAGATCCTAAGTCTTTGTTTGTTTTTTCCATTTTTTTAATATCAGAAAGATCCAAACCTGAAACATGGACGTAGTCTTTCCAATTTAGGAATCTAATCTTATTAGAATCAGCAACATATCTTACCCAACCAATAGCAAGTAATTGTTCTTCGAAAGAATTAAATTGCTTGAACTTTCCAGTCTCTTGATTTATAAATCCTTTAAATGCACTAGTTTCATATTTATTGTTTCCTGAAAACCAAAGCGCAGGTTTTAAACCATTATCTTGATCTGCTTTCTGAACCTTTAGGACCGCATCTTGATTGATTTTATCAATAGCGGTTGAAATATGTGTATAATGATATAATAGCATGATAATAAAATTAGATGTTAATTTTCTTTTAAGAAAGATTTTATCTCACTTCTTAATTTTTCTTCAACTTAATATAATGATCAAATACTATATGATTGAGTTATCTTACCTCTGTCATTTTTACCCATCTTCCCTCAAATCTTTTTAGTGCTTTTTTGTCCCATCTGTAAACATCTCCATTTTCTGTGTTCATTTTCAGAATTAACTCCTGGCCATTTTCTCCAGATGACGAAGAAATCATCCATTTTTCATTAGATAGATCTCTATTTTGTGTGCCCATTAATATAAATATAAAGGCAATCAAAGTTAAAGTTGCAGATATTTTATTTATAAATTTTTTCATGTTAATAAATTTTGTTTTCTTATAAAGATATATTTTAAAATTTAAATCATAATTTAATAATTAATAGAGGTGACTTTTGATTTAATTTTTCAATTAAGTAAATTTGAGCTCACCTAATTCTATTGTGCAAATAATAGAAGCAGATAAAGCCACCTATGGTAAGGTGGTTTTTTTTTTCTTGATTTTATAAAGCTCTCTTCTTCTCTCTAAACTTTTTCAATTTATCAATCTAATACTATCTGAGTCTAAAAAAATAGGTAAGGTTACTTTATTCATCAAAGGATTTTTAATATTATATATTTGTCTAAAAATTATCATAAGTATCCTCAAATGAAAGAAAAATTTATATCATACAGAAAAGTTAAGGAATACATTAAGAA
>CAZGPH010000005.1:0-1974 GCA_964527965.1 uncultured Marinoscillum sp. | reverse complement strand
CTCAAATGAAAGAAAAATTTATATCATACAGAAAAGTTAAGGAATACATTAAGAATATAAGTGAGTGCATTACAAAATCTAGCTGGAAACCAGATCTAATTATCAGTGTAAATAGAGGTGGTTGTGTTCCTGGAATATATTTATCTCATTTAATAGATGTAAATCACGAGGTTCTGACTCTATCTAAAAATAAAAAAACTAATAATTCTACTTACATAAAGAGTGTTATGGGAAAATATAAATCTATTTTAATTATTGATGATATTAATGATACTGGAAAGACAATGAAGGAAGTGTCTGAGATTTATATTGATTTTTTGGATAAATTAAAATTTGCAGTTTTAATTGATAATAAAGCAAGCGAGTTCAAGGTTAATTTTTTCAGTTATAAAATTGATAAAAATGTAGATAACTCATGGATTGTCTTTCCATGGGAAAGTATTGATTCTGAATAAAAACTGATGTTTAAAAATATTAATAAAAAACTGTTATTTTCTTTAGTTCTCCTTCAGATTTTTATAATAACTATATCTAATTTTTTAGTTTCTATTCCTATTGAAATTTATGGTTTTAAACTCACCTTATCAGCATTTTCATTTCCTTTAGTTGTATTGGCTATTGACTTAACTATTAGAGTATTAGGGAAATCTATTGCAAGGGCAACTATAACTTTGTCTTATCCTCTAGCTATTATTTCTTCCATTTTAGTTTTATTATTTGAAGGTTCAACTCAGTCAGTAGCATTTAGGATAGGTTTTGCTAGTGCCACTGCCTACGGAGTTAGCACATTATTAGATGTATACTTATTTCAAATAATTAGGGAAAGATATAATGCATGGTGGATTGCCCCATCTATTTCAACAATTTTTGCAAATATTATTGATACATATGTCTTCTTTTTTTCAGCTTTTTCTAATTCCTCAGATCAGTATATGGCAGATAATTGGTTAGAAATATCCGCAACTCAAAGTTTAATAAAAATAATAATTGGTCTATTGTTTTTCTTACCTTTTTATGGTGTACTCTTAAATTTCATATTAAAGAAATTTAAGAAGTAGTAATCATATTTTAAACTTTATCTTATTTAAAGAGTATTATATATAATAAACTTAATTAATATGAAAAAATATTTTATTTGGGTCTTAGAATTTTGGGGCGATTACTATCCTATAATACTAGCTTTTTTTTCTTTTTTATACTCAGTATCCTTATGGTTTAGTGGTCAAAAATTAGAAGGAATTTTTGTTGGTATCTGGGTTCCTTCAATCTTAGGTTTTTCAGTTGCAATTAGACAAAGGAGAAAAGATAGAAATAAAAGAAGATCGTCATGAGTACACCAGTTCCTTTTTCTATGTTTGTCATTGGATCAATTGTATTCATACTTTATCTTACAGGATATGTGTATATGATTTTAAAAGCTTCTGAGCAACAGCAGAATGAATTAAAAAAAGATACTGAGCTTCAGTCTTATTATAAATCACAAAAAGAGAAAGCAAAAGAATAATTAATACTTTCAAATAAAGTATTTATTCTATCCTTAGAATGTTGAATAAGTAAATATTATTCTTAGATCTATTATACTTCACCCTTTTTCCATGCATAAACTAGTGCTAATACAGATGCAGCACTTAATAACATGAAAATAATAGGAGGGTGAGCATTTCCAAGAATAAAATTAAACCAATCTGGAAGTACCCAGCCAAGATGAATTATTGAAAGTATCTTAGCAGCTGTTTGAGCTGACTCCTTGACTTTTATGTTTACTGCAACTAATACTGCAACTAACATAGATATACCAATTACACCGAAAACAAAGTGAATTATCTCCAGAGCTTCTTTTCCTGCATCATTTATACCAGGGAATTGACTAAAAACCATTTCTTCCATCATATCTGGATTAAATGAAAAAAGTACTAACGGTAAAACAGCTAATAAGTCAATTACCGCTGTTATTAAGAAGAGTGTTCTGAATTT
>CAZGPH010000004.1:2049-94651 GCA_964527965.1 uncultured Marinoscillum sp. | reverse complement strand
TTCTAAATTTTTTGAAAATATCTTGGTCAATAAACCAGCTAACAAAATTTGTTTCATTATAACTTAGTGTATCTATTTTATTATCAATAATTAGTTTATCATCTAAAAAAAGTTGAAATCTAGAAATCCCTACTTTATTTAAATAACCATCTAACCTGTCATAACCTGAAATTGAAATTCCTATTTTTCCTTCTAAATTAATATTTATTTCATTTTTATTATTTATTGGAATATCAACCACACCAAATTTTCCATTAATTCTTGAATGAATATCTAATGTTTTAAATGATAAAGTATTTATAATTGGATTTACTTTATCCTTAACTTCTTTGAATGAAAAGTTTAAGGGATTCAATACATTATCATAACTATCTCTAATCTCATAGTGTAAATGTGGGCCTCCTGATGACCCAGAGTTACCTGAATATCCAATAATTTCTCCTTTTTTAAAATAGAATTTTTTTCCGGGAAATAGGTTGACAATAAATTTTTCATTTCTATACTGATATTCAGTTACATATTTTTCTATGTTTTTATGAAAACTATTTAAGTGGGCATAAACAGATTTGTATCCTTCATTATGTTTCAAGTATAATACTTTACCATATCCTGTTCCTGAAACCCTTAATCTTTCAATATATCCATCATCTGAGGCATAAACTGGTAAATTAATTCTTCCATAAGTTTTAATATCTAAACCCATATGAAAATGATCACTTCGTAACTCTCCTAAGTTACCTGATAAATAATTTTGAGATCCAGGATTAATTGGAAATAATAAATCCTGAGAATCTGATTTGAAATAACTTAAACTAAATAATATTAATATTAAGAATCTTTTCATTTTCAATGTATCCTTCAAGCTTATCACCTTCTTTTATTTTATCAACTCCCTTTGGAGTTCCAGAAAAAATAATATCATTTTCTTCAAGTGGTATAAATTTTGAAATATAATGTATAAGATATTCAATTTTAAATATCATTAATTTAGAATTTCCTTTTTGAACCTCAATTGAATTTTTAGATAATGAAAAATTAATATTAGAAAGGTCTTGAAATTCATTTAAGGGTTTAAAATCTGATATTGCAGCAGAATTTTCAAAACTTTTTGAAATACCCCAGGGTAAACCTTTCTTTTTAAATTCAGATTGAATATCTCTTGCTGTGAAGTCTATACCTAAACCGATTCCTGAAATATAATTGATTGAATCTGAAATTGATATATTCTTTCCACTCCTTGAAATTTTATAAATAATTTCTATCTCATGATGAACGTCTGATGAGAAATCATGCATTTTAAAATTAGAACCTTCAAGTTTGCAAATAGAAGGTTTGAAAAAAATTATTGGATCATCAGGAAATTCATTATTCAATTCCTTAATGTGTTCAACATAGTTTCTTCCAACACAAATTATTTTCATAATATTAAATTTTTCCAATTGTATTAAAGTCTTCATCGATTGACTTTAATTTGGTTTTAAATATCTTACCTATATAATCTTTTTTATATTTTACTTTTGTTCTTATATAATTATCAGTATATCCAAATATATATCCATCTTTTATTTTATTTTCGAAAAGAACCTCTTTTGATAGATTTAAATTTGAGTTATAAAATTTTCTTTTTTTCTTTTCAGAAAGTTCTCGTAATACTTTTGACCTTTCATATCTTTTGCTTTGAGGAATAATATCATTTATTTCTATTGCTCTGGTGTTATTTCTTTCAGAATATGGGAATACATGTAAATAAGATATGTCTAGACTTTTTATAAATTTTAAAGTTTTTTTAAACTCATGATTGCTTTCACCAGGAAAACCAACAATAACATCTGCTCCTATACAAGCATCTGGCATAAGTTTTTTTATTTTTTTTATTCTATCTTCATATAATTCTATATTATATCTCCTAGACATCTTTTTCAAAATATTATTAGATCCTGATTGTAAAGGAATATGAAAATGGTTTACAAACTTTTTTGAACTAGCTACAAGTTCAATTATTTTGTCATTGAGCAAATTAGGTTCAATTGAAGATATTCTTAATCTTAAATCATCTATTTCATCTTCAATAATCTTTAATAATGAAAAGAAATTATTTTTTCTTTTCCCATTTAAAATTCCATAGTCTCCTATATTTATTCCACTCAAAATAATTTCTTTTGCTCCATTATCTATTAAACTATTTATTTTTGATAATATATCACTTGGCTTGGCAGATCTACTTTTTCCTCTTGCCAACGGAATTGTACAAAAAGAACAACCATAATTACAACCATCCTGAATTTTTAAAAAAGATCTTGTTCTATCATCAATTGAAAAGGAAGAATTGAATTCTTTAGATTGACTAATTTCAGAATGAATTACAGACTCATTACTCAAATAGCTATCAAAATTAAATTTTTCTTTGGTTCCAATAACTTTATCTACACCCTTAATATTTTTAATTGAGTTAGGTTTCAATTGAGCAAAGCATCCTACAACAGTGACTTTTGAGTCTGGTGAATGCTTTTTTATTTTTTTTATAAGATCCTTGCATTTTTTATCAGCATTTTCCGTAACTGAACAAGTATTAATTACAATATTATCTGGATTATTATAAATAGACTTGTTTTTAAATCCGTTTTCTTTAAATATTCTAGAAATTGATGATGTTTCTGAATAGTTTAATTTGCAGCCAAATGTGTGGAATCCTACTGTTTTCATTTTTAAAAATCAGCCCCTAAATTAAATGATAAATTAAATTCATTTAGAGAATTTCTAGATAATTCGCTTGAAAATGAAATATTCTTTAAAGTAACTAGGTCAAATCCTATTCCATAACTATAAATATATTTATTGTTTAAAAAGTTAGTATTATTTTGATTTTTATATTTCCAGATATAGCCTGAGTCATAAAACGTTTTAAAATATATACTTAAGGGTACATTTTTAATTCTCTTAATGAATTTATCATTATTTCTTGAGTATGTTTTTGAAAAAATATTTCTTTTTAAAGTATTTCTGAATGTTAGATAAGAATATCCATTAATTAAATATTTTTCAAATCCCCTTATCTTATCTAGTGATTCATATAAAAGAAATGGTTGATTTTTACTGCTATATAATGATGAAAAATTAAATGAAAAATAGGTTTTATTTTTTAGTGAGTAATAATTAGAATAGTAGATTTTTGTTTTCCATTTATTTATATCATCAAATATCCCTAAACCATTTTTTTTAATTTGAATGTTAAGTCGAAATCCATTTAGGGGGTAATTTTTAATATCTCTAAAGTCTCTGTCAAATTCATATCCTATATTTATAGAATTAATCATATTCTTATCAAAATAGTATCTTTCATTAAGTACTTTTAAAGTGTCATTTATTTTAAAATTATTATGTTCAATTACAAAATAATGATAATTATAAAAAGACTCTCTATGAGAATACTCAATTGATGATATTATTTCTTTTTGTAATGAGTTTATAGATTTATAGAATATAGGAACATGATTATTAGTTTCAAAATTAAGGTGATCATAATCTATGAGATTAAAATCTAACTCTATTCCTCCTTTTTGCTTTTTTGAAATATATGGAATGTAATATGATGAATAAAGTTCTCTAATGAATCCACCTCTGAAGGAAAATTCTAATATATCAGCTCTTCCACTTAAGTTATAATGCATTAAGCCAGCCCCATAATTTATTCTACTTAAATCATGATTAAAATTTTCCCACCAATCATTAAAGTTTCTATCAGACAATTCAAAAATTATAGAAGGCAATACATATAGGGATTCAATTAAAACTATCAGGATTTCTATATCATTATTATTAATTAATTTGATTTTTATTTCGACCTCATTGAATAGATTTGTATTTACTAGTTTCCTTTTTTCCTCTTCAATTATTTCTAGAGTTTTTGATTTATTTAATTTCTCACCTTCATTAATAGATAATTCCCTTATTATGATATCCCTTTTTGTTCTTTTATTCCCTTCAATTTTAATCTTTTTTATAATATAGTAATCTACACTTGGATCAAGTTTAATATTATTATTTATTGGAATAGTATCATTTATTCCAAAAGAACTGTAAATATTTAATTGAAACAGTATTATAAATACGCAAAAAAGATTAATTTTTATCATCAATAATTTAAGTGCAAATATATTTATTAAAACATGAATATTAAGAGATTATTTATTTTGCCAATAATTTTATATCAGAAAGTAATTTCTCCCTTTCTTCCAGGCTCATGTAGGTTTAACCCTACCTGCTCAGAGTATTCTAAACAAGCAATACTTAAATATGGAGTTATATATGGAATAATTTTATCCTTTAGAAGAATCATTAAGTGTCATCCATGGGGTGGACATGGAAATGATCCATTGAAATAAAAACTTATAGGTTTTTTAATTCTTCTTCAAAGTTATTAGATAAGATAGGAAATCTTAACCATAATGAAGAATCAACACTAAATTCATCAAAATGAAAAGATGGAGCTGTTCTCTCTCTTTTCCATTGATTCATGCTAAATTTTTTATAAAACTTTTTCACATAAGTTTTGGATAATTTTTTTTCAATTTTCATTTCTTTTTGTAGATATAAGAAAATCTCAGCTGGACTTATTCTTTCTTTTATAGCTAATTTTTCAATTTGATTTAATATTTCATAAGGCATAAGATCATTCTCATCAATTTGATTTTCATGAAGAGGTTTAAGTTCTGCACTTGGTTTTAAATTTAAAACATTCTTTAATGGGTAATAATTGTATTTTTTTATAAGATAATTTAAAAGTTTTTTTATAAATATTTTATCTATCCCTGCTATTGGAGAAATTGAACCACTAGAGTCACCATCCATAGTTGAATATCCAACACTGGATTCACTTCTATTAGAGGTTGATAATAAAAGTAAATTATTTGTATTAGCAATAAACCATATAAAGGGAGATCTTACTCTTGCTTGTATATTTTGCAATGCAATATTATTATTATCCCAGGAATATTTTTTTTTAGTACTTGAACTTATTTTTTTAATGACACTATCTACTTCCTCATTAATTTCCCATTCATAATGTTTAGATCCAATAAACTTAGATAATAATTTTGCTGATTTTTGGGTTTCTTTTGAAGAGTTTTCTGACTTTTGGTATGCAGTATAGAGTATTTTATTAATAATTAATTTATGATTTTTATTTTCATTTTTTGTTAATTTAACTTCTTTTAAATTCAATCTTTTAATAAGTTGATCACTTCCTTTTTTTGCAATAAATCTTTTAACCATCTCATAAATTAAAATTGCAATACATGATGAATCAAGTCCTCCACTTAATGATAATCCATATCCTTTTAATTTAGATTTAGATAAATAATCTAGAATAGATAATGAGAAAATATCGATAAATTCTTCATAGATGTTAGTAGATGTTTCATTATATTTTTTATTATTTCCTTCAAGGTTGATTGTATTAAAGTTGATTGAAAAATCTTCAAAAGAAAATCTTTTTGAGATATCTAATAATTTTCCTTTTTGAGCTAAAATGGAATCTCCTTCAAATATTATTTTACCTGATTCATTTCCAAGGAGATTCACAGATAGATATGTGCAATTAAACTTTTTAGAACTTTTTATTACTAAATCCTTTCTGAATTCAAATTTGTTGAATGCATAATGGCTTGCAATTGGGTTAAAGATTATGAGATTTTTTTTAGTTTTAATATAATTAGCAGGTCTCTCATTATCCCAAGAATCTCTACATATTTCAAAACCTAGAGTTATATCATTATTATATTCTAATTGAATTGACCCGATAGGATATTCTATATTATTAAATTTTATTTTTTCAATCTTACCAAATTCCCAAGAACTAAACCACCTCTTTTCATAATGAACTCCATCATTTGGTATGTTACTTTTAAGAAAAAACCCTAATATCTCCGTATTTTTTATTATACAACAGGCATTATACAGTTTATTTTTATAGAAAATAGGAAGACCAACTATTACAGTAATTGATTTACATATCTTAGAAATCTCAACTAATAGGTTATCTGACTTTTCAATAAACCATTTATTGAAAAATAGATCTTGACATCCATATCCAGTTATTGATAATTCAGGAAGACATAATATGTCAACATTTTTTTTAATGGAGAGTTTAATACTATTTTTTATGTTTCTTAAGTTTTTATCCCAACTTAGAGGTGTTTGATTTAGATTAGAACTTGCTAAATTAATTTTCATATCTTTAGCTAAGTTCTAGTTTTTCACAAGCTATTCTTGAAGCATCTTTTTCTGCATTTTTTTTACTTTTCCCGTATCCAACTGAAATCTTTTCACCATTTAATTTTAAAATGGATTTGAACTGAGAAAATCTATTTGAAGTTTTTGTTTTCTCAACTATAAAATTAATTTTTTTTCTTTCTTTTTGAGCCCATTCTAGAACTTTACTCTTAAAATTATGAGTCTGTGTAGTTAAATCATCTAAGTCAAAATAGGGTAGAAGTATGTTTTTTACAACTTTTTTTTCACAGAAATCAAATCCTTTCTCCAAGTAGCATGCGCCAATAATTGCTTCTAGGGCATCTCCATGAATTGAGTCATATGATTTTGTTTTGATTTTTTTGATATTGATTAATTTTTTTAAACCCATCTTCCTTCCAACATTGTTTAATGAATCTCTACTAACTATTTTTGATCTAATTTTAGTTAAAAAACCTTCATCTTTAAATGGATAGAGTTTAAATAAATGTTTAGCAACTATTAATCCAAGTATTGCATCCCCAAGAAACTCTAGTCTTTCATTTGATTCTTCTGTTTTTATTGACTTATGAAGAAGAGCAAGTTTATATAATTCTGGTTTATTAGTTTTATAACCAAGAATGAAGTTTATAGCATCAATAAGTTCTTTATCTTCTTTTGTTCTAAATAAAAAAAACATATTTATTTATATTTTTTAAATACAACAGAAGTATTATGTCCTCCAAAACCAAAAGTGTTACTCATTGCTATATTCACATCTCTTTTTTGAGTCTTATTTAAAGTTAAATTTAATTTTGAATTTATATCTTCATCTCGAGTAAAATGATTTATTGTAGGTGGTATTAGTCCTTCATTAATTGAAAAAATTGATGCTATTGACTCAATTGCTCCTGCTGCACCAAGTAAATGTCCAGTCATTGATTTTGTTGAGCTTATATTTAAATTATAAGAATGATTTCCAAATACATTCTGAATAGCTAATATTTCGCTTTTATCACCAAGAGGAGTAGAAGTTCCATGAACATTAATATAATCAACACTTTCTTTTTCAATATTTGCAGATTTTATTGCGTTATCCATAACTAGTCTTGCTCCTTCTCCTTCAGGATGTGGTGCTGTTATATGATGTGCATCACATGACATTCCGAATCCTATTATTTCAGCATAAATTTTAGCATCTCTTCTTAATGCATGATCATAATCTTCTAATATAAGAGATCCACCACCTTCTCCTAAAACAAAACCATCTCTGTCTTTGTCAAAAGGTCTAGAAGCTGTTTTAGGGGATTCGTTTCTTTCAGATAAAGCTTTTAATGCATTAAAACCCCCAACGCCCGTTTCATTTACTGCAGACTCAGATCCACCAGTTATTATGATATCTGATGTTCCTGATAATATATAATTATATGAATCTATTATTGCATTAGAAGCAGAGGCACAAGCTGAAACTGTAGCAAAGTTAGGCCCTTTAAATCCATATTTTATTGCAATTAAACCTGGACATATATCAGGAATTAATTTTGGAATAAAGAATGGGTTAAATCTTGGGTTTTTATCATTTTCAGCAAAATTTATTAATTCGTTCTGAAACGTTTCAATTCCACCTACTCCAGAACCCCAAATAACACCGATTCTACTTAAGTTTAATTTGTCTATATCTAAACTTGCATCAGAAATGGCTTCTGCAGCTGCAATCATTCCAAACTGAGCATAAATATCCATTTTTCTAGATTCTTTTCTATCAAAATAATCTAGTGGATCGTATCCTTTTACTTCACAAGCAAATTTTGTTTTAAAATTTGTGGTGTCAAATGATATGATATTATCACAACCACTCGAGCCTTTATAAAGAGAGTTTTTGTAATCATTTAGATTATTCCCTATGGGTGTTATTGCACCCATACCAGTTATTACAACTCTCTTTGAACCCATATTTAGGGAAAATCTATTTAACGTTATCTTTTAAATACGTTACAGCATCTCCAACTGTTTGGATTTTTTCTGCTTCCTCATCTGGAATAGATACATTAAACTCTTTTTCAAATTCCATTATAAGTTCAACAGTATCAAGGGAGTCAGCTCCTAAATCATTTGTGAAACTTGCTGAATCAGTTATTTCAGATTCTTCAATTCCTAACTTATCAACTATAATTTCTTTTATTTTATTTTCTAAATTTTCCATAAAGATTAATTTTTAAATATGTTGCAAAAATAATTTTTTTTTTCGATTCTCAAACAATTAAATTGCTATACTTTACTTTGTTAAATATATGCCAAAAAATATTAATCAAAAATTAAAATTAAATGAAGAAAATTATTCTTTGATAGGTATTGTTTCAACATGTAAAGAATATAAGTTAGCATGGATATTAAATAACATTTTAGATATATCTCTTGCTAAAGAAAAGGATGAGAAGATTAACCTAATTAGTAACGATTCAATTAATATATCTCACTTTCTTTATAGAAGAAAAAAAATGTATTTAAGGTTAATATCAAATAAAACTACAAAATCTCATTTGATTGTCTCACTATCCAATTTTGATTATTTAATTCAATTCTCACCTAATTTATTTGAGTTTAGCTCATTTGATATAATAAATAAGTTAAAATCTAATAATCTTATTCAATTTGCTAATTTTGTAGACACAAAACTTATTAAAGAAAAGTATTTGTTATACATATGAAACAAATAAATAATAATAGAACAAAGGTAATAGCAACAATTGGCCCATCTTCATCTGGTTATGATACACTTAAAGAGATGATAAAAAATGGAGTTGATGTTGTAAGGTTAAATTTTTCACATGGTGACTATAAAGATCACAAAAAGACTATTTTAAATGTTAGGAAAATAAGTGAAGAGTTAGGATTACCCGTATGCATTTTACAGGATTTACAGGGACCAAAGATAAGAGTTGGTAAATTAAATAAAGATGAGATTGAGCTATCTGATGGACATCAATTCTACATTAGTTCTGATAATATTGTTGGTAATATAAATGAGATAAGTATTGATAATGATGTAATAGATGATATTCAAGAGAAAGAAAGGATACTCATAGATGATGGTAAAATTGAATTAAAAGTCATCGGTAAAGAATCAAAGAAAATTAGAGTTGAGGTTACAAGAGGTGGGATCTTATTACAAAGGAAAGGTGTTAATTTACCTGAGAGTGATATTAAATTATCTTCAATTACTGAAAAGGATATTAATGATCTTTTATTTGGTTTAGAAAATAATGTTGACTGGATTGCACTTTCTTTTGTTAGAAGTGAAGATGATATTATAGATTTAAGAAAACTTATTAAAAAGAATGGGTTTGATACAAAAATCATTGCTAAAATTGAGAAACCACAAGCTATAAAGAATATTGATAAAATAATTTCAAATTCTGATGGTCTTATGGTTGCTAGGGGAGATTTAGGTGTTGAAATGCCAATGGAATCTGTTCCTATTATCCAAAAGAAGATAGTATATAAATGTAATCTTGCTTGTAAACCTGTAATAATTGCTACACAAATGTTAGAAAGTATGATTTCACAGAAAACACCTACTAGGGCAGAATCAAACGATGTAGCGAATGCTGTACTTGATGGAGCTGATGCGGTAATGCTTTCGGCAGAATCTGCAACTGGTAATTATCCTCTATTAGCTGTTGAAAGTATGAATAGAATTATAAATTCTGTTGAGAAAACTTCTGACACCATTTATTATAAATTTGAAAAATTTAAAAAATTAAAAGATAAAGTTAGTGAAAGCCTTATAACAACTGCCTGTAGATTAAGTAGACAAATATCTGCAAAAGCAATTGTTACAATGACAAAGAGTGGTTATTCGGCATTTAGAGTTTCAGGTAGTCGGCCAAAAGCTAGAATCTATATAGTTACTAATGATAAAAAAATTGGAAATGTTTTAAATTTAGTATGGGGAGTCAGATCTATTTATTATGATAAGACAGAAAACATTGATGTTACTCTTCAAAATATTGAAAATTTATTAGTTAAAAATAATCATCTTTCAAAAAAAGATAAATATATAATAACATCTTCGATGCCTACTCACTGGAAAGGCCATACAAATATGATGAAAGTCAATGTTGTAGAATCATAAACTGAAGCTCAAATTATCATAAGCTAAACTAACATTTTTTGGGAGTAATTTATTTACATTATCATGTTTACCAAGGTTATGAGATATGTGAGTTAAATAAACTTTTTCAACATTAACCTTTTCAATTAATTTTAAAACTTCATCTAAGTTAAAATGAGAAATATGTTGTTCAATCTGCAAGCAATTAATTACTAATATTTTTGAGTTATTAATTTTCTTAAGTTCTTTATCAGGAATAGTTTTAGCATCAGTTATATAAGTAAAATCATCTATCCTATACCCAAGGACCTTTAACTTATGATGATAGACTTCAATTGGATTTATTTCTATATTAAAACATTGAAATTTATTATTAATTGTTTCCAAATTTATTTGAGGTAAACCAGGATATTTTATTCCGCTAAATATATAAGAATAGTCTTTTTTTAGTTGTTTGACTAATTCATAATTTCCAAATGCAGTAATTGGTTTCTTTTGTATAAAATTAAAGGATCTGAGTTCATCAATTCCTGAGACATGGTCTCTATGAGCATGGGTATATAATACGAAATCAAGTTTATTAATATTGTTTTTTAGTACTTGTTGTCTGAGATCTGGTCCTGTGTCTATTATAAAATTATAATTATCTTTTTTTATATATACTGATGATCTTAACCTCTTATCTTTTTCGTTTTTTGAGATACATACTTTGCATTCACATCCTATTACTGGGATTCCTTGAGATGTTCCTGTTCCTAAAAACTTAACCTTCAATTTTTAAAATTTTATTTAGTGTTCTTAAGTTCTCATTATTACATTTTTCTTTAGATATATTTATTGATTCAATAATCTCTAAAAGAGCATATATTTTTCCTTCCGTCGTAAAATATTTATTAATAATAATTACTTTTTTTTCTCTAATAATACAATATCCTGACTTAAAATTACCTTTTTCAAATCTAATTTTGTAATCTTGAGATTCTAGAAGGGATTCTATTTTTTTTTGAAATTGTTTAGTTAATTTGATGTCCATAAAATTTAATTGTTGAAGATAAATAAAAAAAAATTAATTGTTATAATTGGCCCAACTGCTAGTGGTAAAACAAAACTAGGTATTAAAATAGCTTCAGAATTTAATTCAGATATAATTTCTGCTGACTCTCGACAATTTTATAAAGAATTAAAAATTGGCACCGCAAAACCCTCTAAAAGTGAACTCTCTACTGTAAATCATTATTTTATTAATAATTTGTCTATAAATGAAGAATATAGTGTAGGAAAATATAAAGAAGATGTAGAGTTGTTTCTAAAGGAATATTTTAAATTAAAAGATACAGCAGTAATTGTAGGTGGATCTGGATTATTTATAGATGTTATTATTAAAGGAATTGATAATATGCCAAATGTTCCAAAAGAATTTCGTGAAAAATTAAATATATCATATAAAACAAAAGGGCTTATCTCTCTTATTGAAAAATTAAAAGATGTTGATATTGAATCTTATAAGAAAATAGATTTAAAAAACCCACAAAGAGTGATAAGAGCTTTAGAGGTTTCTTTGTATTCAAAAAAACCATATTCATCATTTCATAAGGGGATAAAAAAAATGAGGGATGATATTGATATTTATTTTGTTGGGTATAATTTATCAAAGGAAATACTTTATGAAAGAATAAATAATAGGGTAGATCAAATGATAGAGGATGGATTAGTCAATGAAGTTAGAGACTTAAGAAAATATAAAAATTTAAATGCATTAAATACAGTAGGATATAAAGAAATTTTTGATTTTTTAGATACTAAAATAAATTTAGATGAAGCTATTGAACAAATTAAAATTAATACAAAAAAATACTCTAAGAGGCAGATGACCTGGTTTAAAAAATATAAAAACGTAATTTGGATTGATGAGAATTATAAAGATGATCAAGTAATTAATAAATTAAAAAAATCAATAATTTGATATTACTTTTGAAATTTCATAGAGGTCCCTATTAATTCCTCTTTTATTTTTTAATATTTCGTTAATTGGTTTTATGCTGGTCTTGTTATCAATTAAACCCACCATCTTATTTACTTCACCTTCAAGTAAGTACTCTACACACTTATTGCCAAGAATCGTACCTAATATTCTATCAGATGGAACTGCTGTACCACCTCTTTGAATATGTCCCAATACGGAATATCTTACATTACTACCTTCAACATTATTTTTAATACTTTTTGTAAGTTTTTTTAATGAACCAAATTTGCAACCCTCTGCATAAATTATTATTAAGGATTTCTTTTCAGTATTTATTTTTTTTATTTCTGAAACAATAGAATTTAGATCTGTTTCATACTCAGGAACTAATATCATTTCAGCACCAGAAGCAATTCCTGATTCAAGTGCAAGAAAACCCGATTCTCTTCCCATAACTTCTATAATAAATATTCTTTCGTGAGAAGCTGCAGTATCTCTTATTTTATCAACAGCATCCACAACTGTTTCTCTTGCGGTAGCGAATCCAATCGAGTAATCAGTACCATATAAGTCATTATCAATTGTACAAGGAATTCCTATTGTGGGAAAGTTATTTTCATTAAAAAAAACATTTGCCCCAGTTAAAGATCCATCACCTCCTAGAATTATGAGTCCATCAATATTATTACTGATTAGATTTTTGTAAGCTTTATCTCTTCCTTTCTTTAAAAAAAAATCATCCGATCTAGCTGTTTTAAGAATGGTGCCACCTACATGAATAGTATTTCCTACATCTTTCGCAGATAATATATTTATATTATTTTCTATTAAGCCTTGATATCCGTACTGAATACCATATACATCAATTCCAAAATGAAAAGAAGTTCTTACTATTGACCTTATACATGCATTCATCCCAGGGGCATCGCCTCCTGATGTTAATACTGCTATTTTTTTCATCCTCAAAAATACTTAATAAACTAATTAAATGTATATTTAATGGTATTAAAATGGAAAATTGAAAAACTTATTAATAATTACTTTTTATTGGAAGTCTGAAAAATCTGTAGCTAAGATGAGATGGATAAATTTATCTATAGAATTAAGAAAATTAAAGTATAAAGTATTCGTTTTAACATTTGGTGATGAAAATAAAATATTTGAAGATAATGGGATCGTAATTATACAAAGAAAGATAATTAGACCATTTAATTTTTTATATCGTTCAAAAAATAAAAATTTATCTAAAGGTGTTATTGATTCATCTCAAAATTTATTTTTAAAATTTTTATCTTGGTGTAGAGTAAATTTATTTTACCCTGACGCAAGATTTTTACAATACAATAATCTGATTCAATTTTTAACAAAATTTATTAATGAAAATAATATAAATACTATTATCAGCTCTTCTCCACCACATAGTATCCATAAAATTGTTTTAAAGCTAAAAAAAACTAGAAAGTTTAAATGGATATTGGATTTTAGAGATCCTTATTTAAATTGGGATATTCTCTTAAGCATGAATCCTACTTTTATATCAAAATGGATTCATTCATCATTTCAAAAATATTTTTTAAAATCATCAGATTATGTTATAGTAACTAATTCTAATTTAAAAAAGGAGTTTTCTAAAGTCATTAATAAAGAAAAAATTGAACTTATTCATAATGGTTCAAATATTAATCCATCCTCATATCAAACAAAAAAATTTATCATTTCATATTTTGGTTTAATAAATAAATTCAGAGATCCAAAAGTTCTCATTGATGTAATTGATGAGTTGCTTTCAGAAAATAATGAGATAAAAGAAAAATTTGAATTTCATGTTTATGGAAATATTCAACCATCAACAATTAATTATCTTAAATTAAAGAAAAACTTAATTAAAAGTCTAAAAATCAATTCATTTATAAGCTTTAAAAAATTACAAAATAGATTAGATTCTTCTTCTGTTTTATTATTACTATTAAATAATAATGAAACTCAAAATACTACTCCATATAAAATTTTTGATTATTTAGTTTCTGAGAGACCTATTTTAACTCTTAGTAATTTTAAGAACCCTGATGTTGAATATTTATTAAAAAAGTATAAGAGAAATAGAACTATTGGCTACGATGACAGGAAAGAAATAAAGGATTTTATTATTAGCTCATTTAATAATTTCAATCAAGGAAAATTGAAAAATATTAAGTGTGATTATTCAAATTTAAGGTATGATAAGTTAGCTAAAAAATATAAGGATATTATCGAATCTTAAGATACTGAGTTAGTATGTCATTAAATTTTCTAGAAACATTTAGTTTATATAAAATGACTATATAAATTGAAGTTGTTGTTAATGATTTCATTAAAATATCCAATAATGGATTACTTAAAGATGGAATTAAATAATTTGCTATAATAAACACAATCAATCCTACAATAATTATTTTAAATGAATTTATTGAGAATGGAGATATTTTCATTTTAACTTTTATAAAAATAAATTTTATAATATTATAGAATGAAATTGAAATTAATGAGGCATATGCAGCTCCTATCATACCATATTTTGGTATTAATATTAAGTTTAATATTATACTTATAAACGCTAAAATTATTATTGTAATCACTGTAAATCTATAGTGTTTTGAAAGAGAAATTAATTCTGAATTATAGCTGAATGACATAATAATTAATTTAGATAGCCCTATAACATATACTACATCTTTACCTTTTATAAACTCTTCTGAATTAGGTATTAAATTAAATATGTTATTCAAATTAGTCACTATTAAAATAAAAAATAATGTTCCAATTAGAATTTGGTGGAGACTAATTTCCTTATAGTTTTTTTGTATTTCTTGATAGTTATTGTTTTTTATATTTTCTGATATAAATGGAATAGATATTTGAGAAATTGCTCTTCTAGGTATCTCAATTACCATTCCAATATAAAAGGCTGTTGTATAGATACCAGTCTGAGATAACCCTAATAAACTTGTAACCATAAGAACATCTACATTTAAAACTATTATATTAGAAAATGATCCTAAAAAAGCATAGGAGCTATAATTAAACATTTTATTAAAATATTTTTTGATTTCATTAAATCTAAAAGAGATAGATATCTTTTCTTTTTTATTAGCAAAATATATTAATATAAATAGTCCAAAAGAATAAATTATAATTTGAAAGTTTATTAGAAAATTAAAATCGATAAGTGATAATGATAAAAGTATCACTGATATTGCTGTAAAAAATCTATTAGTTACTCCATTTATTATATTCGATAACACTATATCATATCTTGCTCTTAAATAGGCTTCTATTAGAGTACTAATACTCATAATAAATAAAATGAAATATACTACATATAAATAGTCAAAGAATAGTTTAGATTTTTCTGAGAAAACTAATTTTATTTCATCTTTAAAAATAAAAAGAGATAATAATACTATAGAATAAAAAATCATAGTAATTATTAAATTCAGACTAAAAAATTGTGTTTTTTCTTTAATAGATTCTTTTACAAGCGGATAAAATTTAACATAAGTTGAACTTATTCCAAAAGTTGCAATAGGAATCAAAATTGTAGCAGCACTTATAATTTGTCTTATGAGGCCAATCTGTTCTGTTGATAAAAATTTAGGGAATAAAATAATTGAGTTAATAAAGCCAAGAAGAACACCAAAATAGATAACGATTGTAGACCAAAAGCTTTGTTTTAATATTTTCCCCATTTCTTAATTTTATGATATATATTCTTATATCTATATCTTCTAACAAATTTAGAAAAATTATTACTGACAATTTTTTTCTCTTTATTTACTAAAGAAAACATGTATCCATAAATGGAATGGATTAAAGGAAAAATGGATTGGTTTTTTATTGATAATTTAATCGAACCAATAAGACATAAAAGAAAATCATAACCGAGTAAATACATTACCCTACCTTGTTTTATAAATTTATCTTTTTTATATCTAATTCCTGTTTCTCTTGAATGAATACATATTATTTTTTGATCAACATAAATTTTAAATTTGAAATATTCCATTTTTAATTCATCAAGAGTATCCCAGCCCATTGACTCATAAAGTCCACCGATTTTTTCAAATGCTTCTCTTCTGTATAATTTAATAGAACCTCTTACATGATTTTTATTGTACATATTTTCGATTCTTAAAACATTATTTTTTTTTATTCCAAGAATACCTGAACACATCCCTAAATCTTTATCTTTTCTAAAATATTCTACCATATTTTTAAAATAATTGTTTGGTAAAACCATATCAGCATCAAATTTTCCAATTAAATCATAGTTTTTTATTGATCTTTCTAAGCCATAATTAAATGCTCTAATAATTTTTTTTCCAGGTTTAGCATAAGATTTAGAATTCTCTTTTGATATGTAATTAATTGATTTATATTTTTTAGTGTATTTTTTTATTATGTGAGATGAATTATCAGAAGACCCATCGTTTACAATAGTTATCTGCTCAATGGGATATGTTTGATTTAAAAATGAATTTAAAGTATTATTTAAATTTTTTTCTTCATTATAAACAGGAATAATTACTAATATTTTCATTATTAAAAAAACCAAAGATTAATTGACATAACCACAATAATTATTGATAATATAATTTTCATAGTTAAATCTGATTTGTTGTAAGACCATCTACTTGCAACCCATCCTCCTAATGCACTTCCAATTCCCAAATTAATACCATATATCCAATTTACTTTATCATCAAATAAAAAAATTAAAAATGCAGATATTGAGAATATTAAAGCTACAAAAACTTTTATGCTATTACTGTGAGATATTTTTAATTCATTAACTTTTGATAGTATGAGAATCATAAAGAAACCAACACCAGCATGAATGAAACCACCATAAATTCCAACTAAAAAAAATAAAAAAAATGATAATATTTTATTTTTAATTGTATTTTCTTTTTCAAGTGTTTTATTTTTTTTTTCTTTTATAAAGAATGAAAACATTACTAGTATCATAATTATTGATAGTAACTTTTTAAATAATTCTTCAGGAAAGTTCACAGCTATAGTCGCACCAAGTATTGCACCAATTATTGACGATAATGACAACCAACTAGAAAATTTAAAATACGATATTCCTTTAGTCTTAAATCCATATACTGCTGAAATATTTTGAAATATCAGCTGTACTCTATTAGTTCCATTTGCTATTGTTGGTGGTAATCCCATAAATATTAATATTGGAAGTGTAATTAATGAACCACCTCCAGCTATTGTATTTATAGCTCCAGATAAAAGTCCACATAGAAACAATAATATAATTTCATTTATCTCCATATAAATATATATTACTATTATCACTACAATCTTCTAGCATTTTAGAATTTGTTTTATTTAAGGTAGGGTGATTAAATGTTTTATTTAATTCATTTAACGGTAACAATACAAATTTTCTTTCTTGAATTAATGGGTGTGGTATTTTTAAATCATCTTCATTTAATATTAATTTTGAAAAATAAAGAATATCAATATCAATATTTCTTGCTCCCCATTTAATAGATTTAGATCTCCCCATTTTAATTTCTATATTCTTACAGCATTTTAATAAATCCTGAGGAGAAAAAGAGGTTTTTAACTTAATTACTTGATTAAGAAAAAAATTTTGATCTTTTAACCCCCATGGTTCAGATTCATATACTTTAGATGTATTTATTATTAATCCAGCTTTTGATTTTAAATGAAAAATAGCCTCATTAAGATTATTCTTTCTATTACCTAGATTTGATCCAAGACTAAGGTATGAGATTAATTTCCTATTTTTTGTCTGTCCCATATTCTTTCGTGGACATAATAAATGAATATTTTAGTAAATACCTCAGCTATGGCAACATAACCACCAGTCAATGCATCTCCCGTGAAAATCCATGCTAAAATAAATGTGTCCAATGTTCCTATGAACCTATAGGTCATAGCTTTGTAAAGACTTCTTCTTTTGGAATGATGAAATTTATCAGATTGTTTTTTCCAACCTACTCTCCAGGCTCTCTCATGTAAAAAATAAATTATAAGCTTAGTAACAATCTCCATTCCACCAACTTTTAATCCTGTTACTAAATTACCAGAAAAAAGCCATGTAAGAAGGGCAGTATCAAGAGAAGCAATAACTCTCCATGTCATTGTCTTATAGAAACTTCTCTTAAATGTTTGTTTTATTGACATATTTTAAAATCAATTATTAATATCTGACTTTAAATTGAAATTTTCAATATAATATCCAATTTTTTGTGCAAATTTTCCTCCAAGTGCTCCATCTATGATACGATGATCATATGTGTGTGATAGAAAAAGCTTATTTCTTATTGCTATCTCATCACCTTTATCTGTTTCAATAACTGATGGTATTTTCCTTATACTACCAATTGCAAGTATTCCAACTTGTGGCTGAAGGATAATTGGTGTTCCCATCACATTTCCAAATGACCCAACATTTGATATTGTAAATGTCCCGCCATCAAGATCATCGGGTACTAATCGATTTTTTCTAGCTCTATCTATGAGATCGTTAGACTTTTCAACTATTTCAATAAAAGATAACTGATCACAATTTTTTAGAACTGGTACAATTAAATTATCATCTTCAAGAGCAACTGCAATTCCTAGATTAATATTTTTTTTCTTTATTATTTTATTGTTTTGATAAGATATATTCATCATCGGAAAATCTATCAGTGCCTGACTAACACATTTTATAAAAATCGGATTAAAAGTTAGAGGCATTCCATTCTTTTCTAAAAAATCATCTTTAATTTCTTTTCTGGCATTGAATACTTCAGTAATATCTGCCTCAACAAAGGAGGTAACGTGTGGTGATATTCTCTTAGATTGAACCATTCTGTCAGCAATAATCTTTCTCACTCTATCTGGTTCAATTATTTTCTCACCATCCTTTAAAATAATCTCTTCTTCAACTTTAGTTTCATTATTAATTACATCTTGTGTAATCTCATTTTTATCTTCTAAAAATTTTAAAAGATCATATTTTGTCACTCTACTATTTTCACCAGTACCATTTATGTTTTCTAAATCTGACAAACTGATATTTTCTCTACTCGCAATATTTAAAACTAATGGTGAGAAAAATTTTTCAGACTTGAACTTAGTTTTGTTTTTATCTTTAATTTCAGGTGGGCTAGTAATATCATTTTTTATTTCAGAGAAACTGCTTTCTAAGTCTTTAACATAATCGGAATCAATGATTTTTGAACCTGTATTTTGTTCAGTTTCAATTATAGCTATGGGACTACCTACTTTAACAACATCTCCTTCATTCACTAAAATTTGAGATATAGTTCCAGAACATGTAGATGGTATTTCAGTATCAACTTTATCAGTAGCTACTTCAAGAACTGACTCATCTTCATTAATTGAATCTCCTTCCTTTTTGAGCCACTTAAGAATGGTACCCTCCATGATACTTTCGCCCATTTTAGGCATTACCATTTCTATCTTATCCATTTATTAATATTTTAATAATATTATATACTGTATATACTATAACTTTGTTATAGACGTTCAAAGTTAAAATGAAAATAACAAGTTACATATTTTTTTTCTTTTCTTTCTTTCTTTTTTCTTGTCAAGATACATGTGACTATTACAGGTCCTACACTGTCTATGATCCAATTTATGCCTCTATGGAATCTATCAGGGATTCAGTAAGTTTCAATAGTTCTAGAGAGATAAATAATCCAGGTAAATTAAATTATAAGGGTGGCTACTTATTTATCAGTGAAACTAAAAAAGGAATTCATATAATTGATAATAGAAATGTAACTAATCCTATAAATATTGGATTTATAACTCTTCCAGGAAATTATGATTTAGCAACTAAAGGAGACTACCTGTATGCCGACAGCTACCTAGACCTTGTTGTTTTTGATATTTCAGATATCAATTCGATAACTGAGGTTAATAGACTCAAAAATAATTTTGATAATTATTACCTTAACCAAGGTTTATATAATGAAGATCAAGGTGTAATTGTTGGATATAAAGAGGAGTTAAAAGAAGAATATATTGAAAACCATGACTGTGGATTAGCATACGATTAATTATGAAAAAATATTTATCAATCTTAATAATAGTATTAGTTAGCTGTGAATCTTCAAGTGATTTGGGTCTATCAGGGGGTAGAGGAGAGACTTCATTTAGTGCTGGAAGTGACTCAAATACTGGAATTGGAGGCTCAATGGCTAGATTTACTATTGTTGATGATTATTTATATACAATTGATTCATGGACTCTCAAATCCTATGATATTACTGATCAACTAAATCCAGTCTATAAAGAAGACGTTAATTTGGGATGGGGTATTGAAACAATATTTCCTTATAATGGGAATTTATTTATTGGAGCCCAGAGTGGGATGCATATATACAATTTAGATAACAAAGAAAGTCCAGAATGGGTTTCTACCTATGAGCATATGACAAGCTGCGATCCGGTGGTTGTACAAGGTGACTACGCGTTTGTTACTCTTAGAGGAGGTACCGAGTGTCAAGGTTTTAGTAACCAATTAGATATAATTGATATATCAGACCTTGTGAGACCCGAATTATTTAAAACTTATTCTATGATAAATCCTCATGGATTAGGAGTAGATGATAATTGTCTATTTATTACTGAAGGTGAATATGGTCTGAAGATGTTTGATATTTCAAATCTTGAAAACATTGAACTGATTAAACATTTCGAAGATATAAGTTCTATAGATGTGATTCCTTTTATGGATGTTTTAATGGTAATTGGTTCTGATGGTTTTCACCAGTATAATTATGATTGTGAACTTGGTGAGATAGAGTATATTAGTACCATACCTATAAATAGTCTATAATAAATGAGACTTTTAATATTTTTTACCTTTCTGATATTATCTTTTTCTTTAAATGCTCAAAAAAATGACTTATTAATTTTAGATGGAGTAAAGTATAAGGGTAAATTAATAAATTACTCAAAAAGTGATATAAGAAGCTCTGAATCCGGCAAAATATCTTTTTTTATCTATAGATTAAATGACACTTTAAATATAAGTTCTGATAGAAATATTAAACTAAAAATTAATAGATATTCTGAATTTTATGAATTTACTAAGAAGAGTTGGAATAATATTGAATTAGGAATAAATACTGGAAATTTTAGTACAAATACTGGCGCATTTATTTCAAAAGGTTTATTTAATAATAAACACCTTAATCTCGGACTTGGTTCAGGTATTTTTATGATTGATAGGATAAATTTTGTGCCAATTTATTTTAAAAATTTTTATGATATATATCCCCTAAATAGACAATCTACTTTTAGACTTTTTGCTGAAAATAAAATAGGATTTTCACTTGGAAAAGATTTTGGATCAGAAGATTATATATCAATAAATGGTGGTTTTTTTTGGAGCCCGTCCATAGGAATAAAAAAATCTTCCGGTAAAAAACATATTTCATTAAAAGTTGGTTATCTGCTTCAAGGTTACTCGTCAGAGCATAATAACTGGTCATGGTGGTGGGGTCCTATAGATATTTTTCCTGGTCAAAATATTACTAATGATACTATTAGAAGAGATGGTTATTTTAATAGAATGACTATTTCTCTCTCAGTTCTTTTTTAAATTTATCCTTAATAGATTCAATAAATTTATAGAGGATAATATTATATTGACATCTCTTCTTTCAGTTAGATTTAATTTTTTACTGACAGTTATTTTTTCATCAGAATACGCTATCCATACAGTGCCCACAGGCTTATCCTTAGTCCCACCACCAGGACCTGCAATTCCTGAAGACGCAATACCAATAGATGTTTTAAATTTTACTCTAATATTTTTTGCCATCTCCTCAACTGTTTCTTTAGACACAGCACCAAAATTATTAATAGTATCAGGTGAGATTCCTAATTCTTTAATTTTAATTTTATTACTATATGCTATTAATGACCCTTTAAAATATTTAGATGATCCAGGTACAGAGGTAATAAGATTAGATACGTATCCACCGGTACAACTTTCAGCAATCGATAAATCTTTGTTCTTACTTTTTAGCAAATCCCCAATTATTTTTTCAAGCTCGTCTGAGTCATAACCAAAAACGTATTTACCTATTAGAGGAATAACTTTTTCCTCCTCTTTTTTAATATCCTTTTCTATTTTTTTAATATCATCTCCAAAACCAGTTAATCTTAATTTTACTCTTCCTATGCTAGGTAGATATGCTAGTTTTATTTTTTCAGGTAAATTATTCTCCCAATTCTGAATTAAATCTGAGAGCCATGACTCTCCAATACCAACGGTTTTGATTATTCTATGAAATATTTTTGGAAGATCAAAATTTTCGAAAATAACTTTTTTACATTCATCTTCAAATAGACTTTTCATCTCAAAAGGAACTCCAGGAAGCGAAATAAGAATTTTATTTTCATCTTTAAATAACATCCCAGGTGCAGTCCCAAATTTATTGTGAAGTACTTTGCAAGTATCAGGTACTAATGCTTGATTCTTATTTTTTATTGTAAACTCTAAATTTCTTTTTTCGAAGATTTTTTTTATGTGGTTTAGTGTCTTCTCATGATATATTAGCTTACCCTTAAAATAATCATTCAAACAATTTTTTGTTATGTCATCATTTGTAGGACCTAAGCCTCCTGTTAATATTGTTATATCATAATTAGATAATGAATTCTTTACTGAATCATTTATTTGATCGTAGTCATCACCTATACTTTTCTTTTCTAAAATTTTTACTCCGACTTTATTTAGTTCTTGACTTAACCATTTGGAGTTTGTGTCTAATATATGACCAAAAAGAATTTCATCTCCTATCGTTATTATACTACAGGAAACTTTACTCATTTTTCATATAGATTACATAGTCAAAAGAATACTCGTGCTTTTCGTCTGAAGGATGAGAAATTCTGCTGATTTCTTTCCAATCTTTCTTATTCCACTCAGGAAAATATGTATTACCATCAACCTCAGCATAAATTTCTGTAATATATAATCTGTCTACATATTTGAATCCAAGTTTATAAATTTCACCTCCTCCAATTATAAAAATTTCTTCATCTTCAGAAGATCTTGCCTCTTCAATAGCTTCTTCAATAGAATTAACTACTGAAGCCCCATCATCTTTAAATTTACTATTTCTTGTAACAACTATATTTTTCCTATCAGGCAGAGGCCTAAATTTTTCGGGTATAGATTCCCAATTTTTTCTTCCCATTATAATTGAATGTCCCTTCGTCATGTTGCTAAAATAGTTCATGTCATCAGGTAGATGCCAAGCTAATTTATTGTCTTTACCTATTACCATATTTTCACTAACTGCTACTATAAGAGATATATTTTTCATAATTTATTTCCTCTAAGGAAATCAGATGATTTCATTATTTTTTTTCCTTCAGCTTGTAACTCTAGAATTTCAATGCTTTCATTTTTAAAATTTTTGAAATATAATTTATTATTTTCAACAAACATTATGCTTTTGTTAGAATAGTTTATATCTGTTTTTTTACAATCAATAATTTTATAATATTTATTATTAAATTTTAGTTTAGCACCTGGGTAAGGGCTCAGACCTTTAATTAGTCTAACTATTTCTTTGCTTGATTTTTTGAGATTTATTTTACATAACTCTTTATCAATTTTAGGAGCAAGCTTATCCTTATCTGATATTATTTGCTTTTTCCTCGAGAAAGTATTGGTAAAAATATTATTTACAGTTTTTAAAACTAATTCTGCCCCAACACTCATGAGCTTATCATGAAGAATTCCAGCAGAATACCCGTCATTTATTTTTACTCTCATCGAGTCAATAATATCACCTTCATCTATTTTTTTATTTATAAAAAATGTTGTTACCCCTGTCTCCTCTTCTCCATTAATTATTACCCAATTTATAGGAGCAGCACCTCTGTAATTAGGAAGTAATGATGAATGTAAATTTATAGTTCCTAGTTTAGGAATATTAATTAATATTTCGGGCAACATTCTAAATGCAACTACAACAAATAAATCGGGTTTTAAAGAATTTATTTCGTTTATGAACTGAGGGTCTTTCAAGTTTTTAGGTTGAAATATTGGAATATTATTATTAGTAGCAATTTTTTTAATTGGTGAAGAAGTAATTTTTCTTCCTCTTCCACTTTTTTTGTCAGTTGCAGTAATAACTCCGATAATATTAAAATCTTTGTTAATAAGTATTTCAAGAGATGGTACAGCAAATGCTGGTGTACCCATAAATATTATTGACTTTTTTTTCACTTATTCAAAATCTTTATATAGTAAATACTTTTTTCTCATTGATTTATATTGAGAAAGTTTAATTTTCCACGAAGATCTTATTTCTTTTTCTGAGATACCACCTTTAATTTGATTTTCTAATTTTTTATTACCAGCTAGTCTATAAAAATATTTACCAAAAAAGTTAGAATCAGTATTCTTTAACTTATTGTAAAAATTTATTATATAACTAATATCTAATTCCTTTTTAACTTTTATATCTCTTAAATCCATTCCATAGGACTTATTGCCTTCATGTTTTGGTTTTCTTTCTTCCTCAACACTAACTGGGGTAAATGAAAAAGATTTATCGTCATAGTTGGGATGACCGATTACTTGGAATGGGTATGACGTTCCTCTTCCAATGCTAACTATTGTCTGTTCAAATAGACATAGGGAGGGGTATAATAATATAGACTGTTGATTTGGTAGATTTGGAGAAGGTCTAATTGGTATTTTATATGTAGTAGAATGATCCCAATTATCAATTTTAATTACCTCCAATTTTAGTTTTTCACTGTTATTAATCCATTTTTCTCCTTTTATCATAGTTGCTAATTCACCAACAGTTAAACTATGAACAATTGGTATTTCATGCATTCCTATATAAGACTGATATTCCATCTCTAATACTGGTCCATCAATGTAACCACTATTTGGATTTGGTCTATCTAATACTAAAAATTTAATACCTAAATCTGCACACTTTTGCATCATATTATGCATAGCACTTATATAAGTGTAAAACCTCACCCCAACATCTTGAATATCAAAAATAATAATTTCTAAATCTTTTAGATCATCATCAGATGGTATTCTGTTTTTCCCATACATAGAGATTATTGGAATTTTAATATTATTAACTGAAAGGGTGTCTTGACTTACTAATTTTCCTCTTTCAATTTTTCCAGTAAAACCATGTTCAGGACTATATATTTTCTCTATTTTATTACCTAAAGATAAAAGTGTATCGATTATGTGTTTGTCTTTTACAATCGATGTGTGATTAACTAATAAGCCAATTGATTTATTTGATATAATTTCTTGATATAAATCTATTCTTTCTGCTCCAACAATTATATTTTGTTTAGGGTATAAATAAGAAAAGTCTATTGTTAAAAGAAAAATGAAAATATATCTTTTCAATGCATTTAAAATTTATATTTATAAATCTAGTTTAAATTTATAACTAAAGGTTTAAATTCGAATAATATGAAAATAAATAAGGAAGTTGAAGAACTTTTGAAAGGAAAAAAATTTAATAATGGGTTCAAGTTTCATTTGTCTAAGTCAACAAAACAGCTTGATAGAGATTCAGTAATTATTGATAGATGTAAGGGTAAAAAAGTTTTACATCTTGGTTTTCTAGATCATATTCCTCTAATTGAAAAAAAAATAAAAGAAAATAGATGGCTTCATAGCAAACTAGTGGAAAAATCAAGTATTTGTATTGGAGTTGATATTGATAAACATGGTATAAACATGGTTAGAGATAAATTTAATATTGATAATTTATATTGTGTTGATATTCAAAATGAAAAACTACCAAAGCAAGTTTCCAAGGAAAATTTTGATGTCTTATTAATATCGGATGTAATTGAACATATTGGAGATCCTCTAACATTTCTTATAGATATAAAAAAAATATTTAATGGAAAAGTTAGCTCAATTATTTTAACGACTCCAAATGCATTTAGAATTGAGAATTTTATGAACGCATTAAGAAATAAAGAAATAATTAATACTGATCATAAATTTTGGTTTTCACAGTATACCTTATCAAAACTTGCTGTTGATGCCGGTTATAAAATTGTTAGAGTTGGAATGTGTCAACATCTATTAGGGGGTTACACAAAGATTCTTAAAAACTTTTTTCTAAGATTCTTTCCAAATTTAAAGCAGACTCTTGTCTTAGAACTAGAATTTTAAAAATGAAAATTTTAATTTTTTCTTCGACATTTCCTTTTGGTAATAATGAGGTGTTTCTAGAAAATGAAATAAAATATTTAAAACAGAAGAAAAATATAAATTATGAAATAATTCCTTCTAAAAAAGAAATAAAATTAAACATTAAAAGGAAGGAATTCAGCTACAATAATTTTTTAATTAAAAAAAAAAATAAATCTAAATTCTCTAAATTTTTAAATTTTATTTTTGGTATAAAATATAGTCAATGTAGAAAGGAGATAATTAGAGTTTTATTAAATAATCCTAAAGCATTATTATATTCTGCATATTCTATTTCTAATTTTTCTTTTTATGTTGATGTTTTTAAAAATTATTTTAATAACTGTGAAAATCTAGAGAATCAAATTATATATACATACTGGAATACAGAAATTACTTATGCTCTTCAATTTTTAAAACCAATTTATAATTATTCATTAGTTAGTAGAATTCATGGTTTTGATTTGTATAAAGAAGTTCGTCCCTATAGGTATATGCCATTAAAAAAATATTTTCTTAAAAATATTGATTATTTATTTCCTATATCAAAGGAAGGGGGGCAATATTTAATTACTAATTACAAATTCAATAAATCAATTATAAAACATTTTTATCTTGGTGTTAAGGATAATAATTATATTTCTAAACAGAATAAAAATAATATTTTTCATATAGTATCGTGTTCAAACTTAAGGAGAATAAAAAGAATAGATAAAATCATCAAATTACTTGACTCTATTTCAAAAATTCGAAAAGATATTAAATTTGAATGGACGCATATTGGAGGTGGATCCTTACTATCTAAATATAAATCAGTCTCATCAGAAATATTAAGTAAAGTAAACTTTAAATTTTGTGGTCATCTAGATAACGATGAAGTTTATAATTTTTATAAAAAAAATAAAATTGATTTATTTTTAAATACTAGTGAAAGTGAGGGAGTGCCAGTTTCAATAATGGAAGCAATGGGCTTTGGAATTCCTATTATTGCTCCAGATATTGGAGGGGTTTCTGAAATAATTAGTGATAATAAAAATGGTTTTTTACTACCAAAAAAGTTTAATAATGATGATTTGGTTAATGCTGTAATAAAAATATTGAATTCGAATAAAATTGATTCTATTAAAAAAGAATCAAGGAAATTATTTGAAAATAAATTTACTTTAGAATCTAATTATGAGTCTTTTTATAATTTTTTAAAATTGAATTTTAAAATCAGAGGTTAATAATTTACTATTGTCAGAGGATTCTCCTAATAAAACCTTATAAGTAATATCTTCTAAAATCCATTCTTTGCTAGATGAGTCATAATATTTTAAGTCATCAATTTCTATTTCAAAATTAATTTTTTTTATTTCATTTGGTTTTAGTAGAACTTTTTTAAATCCTTTTAAAAGTTTCTTTGGTCTGTCAATATTAGAATTTTCAAATCCAACATAAAGTTGAATAATTTCTTTACCCTCAATTTGACTGTTATTTTTTATGTCTAAACTTAATTCAATATATTTTTTCTCAGGACTTATATCTTTAATTTCTAAATTTTTATACTTAAAATCACTATAACTTAATCCATGCCCAAAAGGGTAGGCTATTTCTTTATTATATTTTTCAAATAAAGAATATCCATGATAATATCCATAATAAATAGAATCAGTGTAAGGATTGAAATATGGATAGTCATTTGGATTAGCTGCAATTGTAAATGGTAATTTACCGCTTGGGTTAACATCACCATATAATATTTTTGCTAAAGCATTACCTCCTTCCATCCCTGAGTACCATGAGAAGAGAATGCTTGGTACATTTTTTTCCCATTTACTCATATCTATTGCACTTCCTCCTACATAAACAACTACCAAATTTTTATTTACTTTGGATATTTCATTAATTAATTTTTCGTCGTAATCTGATAAGTTTAGTCTTATCCTATCACCTCCAATACCCTTAATTCCGACTAATTCATTTGCTTCTGCTGACTTTAACATCTGACCTCTACTCATAACATATTCTCCTTCATCCTCAAATGTATATCCAACTACTAAAATAACTTGATCCAATTTTTTTGCTAATTCAATAGAACTATTAATGTTATCACCATCATCAAGAATGACTTCATTATTTTTATTTTTATGATAATTTTTAATTCCTTGATAAGGAGTTATAACATAGGGTGGAGTAGAATTACTACTCCCTAAGTCTCCAGTATTTTCAGTATTAGCTAATTTACCAATTACACCAATTTTTAAATTTTTATCTTTTGAAAAAGGTAAGATGTTTTTATTTTTTATAAGTACCATACTTTCCTCTGCTACAGCTCTTGCTAAATCTATATGTGACTTATCAAGAATTAGCTTATGATTATAATCTATACTATCATATGCAAAGGCATATTTTAATCTTGTCCTTAATGATGTAATAACAAGGCTGTCAATTTCTTTTTCTTCTATTATGTTAGTACTAATTGCCTCTCTTATGATATTGTAACTATATTCATCCTGCCATGGCATTTCTACATTCAAACCTGCCTTTATAGCCTTAATTCCATCATATACTCCATACATCCAATCTGTTGACACAAAACCTTTAAATCCCCAATCCTCTCTAAGAATATCAGTTAAAAGCTCTTTATTACTTCCGCTATATTCTCCTCTTACTTTATTGTATGCTGACATTATAGAGGCCGGTTTTCCATCTTGAATTACCTTTTTAAAATGAGGTAAATAGACCTCGTGTAAAGTTCTTTCATCTAAAGAAACATTTAAAACCCATCTTGAGTTTTCTATACTATTTAATGCAAAATGTTTTGGGCAAGCCATTACATTATTTTTTTCAATCCCCTTTACCGCAGCTACACCAAATTTACCTAATAACCATTGATCCTCTCCGTATGTTTCTTGAGCTCTTCCCCAGCCGGGATGTCTTAGTAGATTGATACATGGTGTTGCAGCATAATTTGTTTTGTTTGCTCTCATTTCTTTTGAAATGACATCATGAACATTATACTCAAGTTCAGTATTCCATGAAGCTGCTCTAGCCATAGCAACAGGAAAAGTTGTTACTGAAGAAATATTTTTATCAAGAACCCTTGCTCCTCTTGGGCCATCAGAGAGAACCCATGGTGGAATATTTAATCTTTCATTTCTTCCAACATATATGTGTGCAAATCTTTGTTTTAATAAAAAATTTCCAAAAAATTTTGGAATTGATTTATACATTTTTTCTCCATACATCTGATCGATTTTCTCTTCTAATGACATCTGAGATAATAGTTTTTTTGATAAACTATCAATATTTATTTCCCAAATATTTTGAGAGTAAAGGCTTTGATCAGCCTTTAATGGGTACATCTTATAGTTTAAATTATAAAATAAAATAATTATTATAGCTGATGCTATAACTGCTATAACCAATAAAATATATTTTATACTTTTAGGTATTGTCATAATTTATTTATTTCTTCATCAAGCCATGAAACTCTATTCTTAATCCAATTTTTTAGAAAATCTATTTCCTCATAATAATTATTTCCAACAAAACTATTTGGCCAAATATATACACCAAATATTTTCCATTTTTCGAAGTTCTTTTTTATCACATCTGTCTCATTATTGAGAAGAGAATATTTTATATCTATAATATTCATAAGGTTTTCTTCAGATAATATATTTCCCCTTAAATCATTCCACCTGTTTTTTAAGTTTACGATAAATTTTTCATCTTCTAGTATCCTATCCCACCAAAATGGAACGTTCCATAAGTCCCCAAGACATCTCTCATTAAATTTATAGCACCATAAGTCGTATCTATCTCCACCGCAATAATCTGCATTTCCGAAAGATAAATTAAAGTCCCAAATTGGTCCTATATTCATTTTTTCTCCTCTATCCTTATATAAGTATGTACTAAGTCTGTATCCATCTACATTATTTGATAACTCATTTAAAATGAAGAAATCAATGAAGGAATTTTCATTAATATATTTTCTGTATCCTTCATTTGGATCTTTGAAATTATTTCCTGCTAATGAATTCTCAAATTCCTCAAAATAATTTTTAATATATGTTTTTTGTTTAGCATGAATTTCACCAGGTTTAGGATACTCATAATTAAAATTAATTTTTTTATCTCCATCTAATTTTCCAAATACATCATATTTTGATTGGAACGAATTATAATCAGTATAACTCCCATCTTCCATATCACTTTTATCTATTTTAATAATGTATCCACCTGATATAGTATTTTCATCAGTGTCATTTTCCTCTAACTTTGAAATATCAATTCTATTTTTATCTCTTTTAAGTTTCTCCATAAAAATATATAGACCCTTATACTCATAATTTATAGTTAATTCTACAAATTCAGTTCTAGATGTATAATTTCCCATCAATTCTGATAATTCATATATAATCTTATTTCTAATTAATGACTTATCACTATAAGGTCCATAAAGTATCCAATCTTCCTCTTCTGGAAAGCCTAATAAAGAAACATCAATATCATTATATTGAGTATCCCAAGTTTCAATTCCATAAGATTTTTTGTCAAAGAACTGAGAAGTCTCTCCTCTAATTTCTATTCCTATAATTCCTTCAAAATGAATCGAATCATCTTTTTTAATTTTTAAAGCTGCAGGTATTTTGGGTTCGTCAACGATTTCTGATTCAGGGCCAACACCTAAAGTATTAATTTCAAAACTATATACATAAATACAATTATTACATTTATTTGTATTATCATCTATTGAATCTTCAGTGTTTATGTTACTATTAATGTTATTTGAAATAGGGTCAATACTATTACATGAAATGAATAGTATTATAAATAAAAAAAGAAAAAATATGTCTTTGATTTTTCTTTCCATTATGTTTGATTTATACAAATTTACTAAATGAAACTATTTAATAATATTTATAAATTCAATAATAAAAATAAACTAAATAGTTTTTCTCATGTTATTAGGAGAGTTGCTTTATTAAGTGTTTCTTTTGGTTTGTTTTCAATACTTATTTCGTCTTTTATTTTATCTGGATTTAAAGAAGAAATTAAAAAGAAAATATATGATTTTTCAGGTCACTATAATATTTCAAATTATAGTAATGGTCTGAGTTTTAAAAATTCTCCAATAAATTTATCTGATGGGTTATATGCTAATTATAATAATATTAAAGATATAAGTTCAGTCCATCCATATATACTCAATTCTGCTCTTATACAAGGAAAAGGAATTAACCTTGAGGGTGTGGTTTTTAAGGGAATTGAAAAAAATTTTATTAAAAATATTAGTTATCATATTGATGAAATTGAAGATGGTTTTAACTTAAAAAGTTCAGTTATTTTAAGTTCTTCATTATCAAAAAAATTAAAGGTTTTTATAAATGATACTGTCACAATATTTTTTCCTAATGAACCTCCTGTCTTTAGAAAGATGTTAGTTGTAGGTATTTATAATACTGGTCTTGAGGAGATAGATGATTTGACAGTTTTTGGTCCAATTAGTTTATCTAGAAAACTATATCAGTGGGATACTCAAAAAGCATCAGGGCTTCATGTTTTTGTTAATGAAAACTTATATAATGAATCTCAAATAAATGAAATAAAAAATAACACATTATATAATGAATTTGTAGAAACAACAAACTCAAAATATATTCAGATTTTTGATTGGCTTAGCTTACTTGATAAAAATGTTATAATCTTCTTTATGATAATAGTTATGGTAGCTTGCTTTAATATGTTATCTATTATTTTCATTTTAATTATTGAGAAAACAAATCTAATTGGAACTCTTAAATCTTTTGGGACAAAAAGAAATATTATATTTAATATTTTCTTTAATATAGGTTTAAAAATCGCTCTTTATGGTATGATATTAGGTAATTCTCTCTCTTTTATTATAATTTTTCTTCAAAATAATTTTAAGCTTTTTAAGCTAGATAAAGAAAATTATTATATAGATCATATTCCTATGAATTTTGCTATTTCAAATATTTTTTCAATTAATATAATTATGTTAATGATGATATTGATCTCAATATGTATTCCAATTATATTTATAGATAGAATTAGAGTTATAAATTCTATTAAATTCAGTTAATTTTTGAAGGAAGTAAAGAGACTTATAAATTTCATATAAATAATTCCTAGAAAAGCTTCTCCTGAAATTTTAAATGACATTTTTGATTCTCCAATTTCTCTGTCTTTAAAAATTATTGGAATTTCTTTAATCTTATAACCTAATTTGTATCCAATAAATTTCATTTGAATTTGAAATGCATATCCTTTAAAATAAATTTTGTTTTTCATTATACTATTTAAAGCTTTACGGGTATATCCATTAAATCCACCTGTAGAATCATTCACATTTAAACCAGTGACTACCTTAACATAATAATTAGCAAAAATTGATAATAAAAGTCTAGAAAGAGGCCAATTTATAACAGTAATTCCTTTAATATATCTAGACCCAACAGCAATTTCAGCATTATTATTTTTTAATTCATTTAATAAATCTTCTAATTTTTTTGGGTCGTGAGATCCGTCACAATCTAACTGGAAAATATATGAATATTTTAGTTCTAAACTCTTTTTGAAACCTTCAATATATGCTGTTCCAAGGCCATCTTTTCCTTTCCTTGTTATTAATTTAATATTAACATTAAACTTTTCTGAATTTATAGCTTCTTCAACATATAATCCAGTTCCATCTGGAGAATTATCATCTACAACTATAACATCAAATTTATTACTGAGATTTTCAATTTTTTTTAATGTAATTTCAATATTTCCAATTTCATTAAAAGTTGGTAAAATAATAACTGAATCACTTTTCTCTTTCATTTTATAAAATGTGAAAAATTATTTTCAAACTTAATCTATTAATTATTATGAATATAATGCATTTAATTTAATTTTTGTATTATGATAGATATTCAACTTGAGTTAAAAAAAATAATTAAAAAGTCTTTAAATAATTCTTTTGATTATGATTGTAAAATTGAAAGAATATCAATTGATACTACTCCTAAAAATTTTGAAGGGTTTTATACTTTTATAATTTTCCCCCATATTAAACATTTAAAATGTAATCCAGAAGAAGCTGGAAATATAATTGGGGAATATATAATTAAAAACTCAAATATTATTTCTGGTTTTAATATTGTGAAAGGTTTTTTAAATCTTGATTTATCAGATCATATTTTAAAAGAATTATTTAAAACGATATCAAATTCAAAAAAATGGGGGTTTAAAAAGTTCGATGGGGAAGAGGTAATGGTTGAATTTGCTTCACCGAATACAAATAAACCTCTTCATTTAGGTCATCTTAGAAATATTTTCTTGGGAGATTCTATGTCTAGAATTTTAGAAGCAAATGGAAAAAAAGTTCATAAAGTACAGATAATCAATGATCGGGGAATTCATATTTGTAAATCAATGATGGCATGGAAACTTTTTGCTGATGGAAATACTCCTGAATCTTTAAATGTCAAAGGTGACAAATTTGTAGGTGATTATTATGTGAAGTACGATAAAGAAAATCAGAAGCAAATAAAAAATTTAATTGATAAGGGGATTTCTAAGGATGATGCTTCTAAACAAACGGAATTATCTAAGGGAGCAACTAATCTTTTGAAATTATGGGAAGAGAAAGATAAGTCTACAATTGAATTATGGAAAATGATGAATAATTGGGTTTATGAAGGATTTAATTATACATTCAAGTCAATTGGAATTAATTTTGATAAAAATTATTATGAGTCTGAAACTTATTTGTTAGGTAAAGAAAATATCAAAATTGGTCTTAAAAAAAATATATTTTTTGAAAAGGAAGATGGATCTGTATGGGTAGACTTAAGTAAACAAAGTTTAGATAATAAATTACTTTTAAGGAGTGATGGAACATCTGTCTATATAACTCAGGATATTGGAACAGCAATTAAAAGATTTGAAGATCATCCTAAAATTAAAAAACAGATATATACTGTTGGAAATGAACAAGATTATCATTTTAAGGTATTATTTAAAATTTTGGAAAAACTTGGATACGATTGGGCCAAAGAATGTTATCATTTATCTTATGGTATGGTTGATTTGCCAGATGGAAAGATGAAATCTAGAGAAGGTAATGTGGTAGATGCTGATGATTTAGTTAATCATATGATTAAAACTGCTAAAAGTAGAACTGAAGAATTAGGGAAAATTGATGATTTTGACCCTAAGGATTCTAAAGAATTATATAATAAAATAGCATTAGGAGCCTTGAAGTATTATTTATTGAAAGTAGATCCTAAAAAAAAGATGCTATTTGATCCTGAAGAATCTATTGACTTTCATGGGAATACAGGTCCTTTTATACAATATACATATGCAAGGATTTGCTCTATTATTAGAAGAGCAGAGTCTTTAAATATAAAATATGATAAGTTTAATTTTGATCAAATAAAAAATATATCTAATAGTCAGAAAAAAGTTATTGATCATATTTATCAACTTCCAAAAATTATTAAAATATCATCTGAAACCTATTCTCCATCATTAATTAGTCAATTTACATATGATCTTTCTAAACTATATAATGCGTTTTATCAAGAGGAGAAAATAATAGATGGAAATAATAATGAAACAACTTCTTTTAAAATTGCGTTATCTCATTTAACATCTATAACTATCAAGAACTCGTTAGAGTTGTTGGGCATAGATGTCCCAAAAAAAATGTAATGAAAATACTTATTATTGTAATTTTATCAACTCTGATATCTTTTAGTGGTATATATATACTCAGGGAGAAGGTTTTTAAAGTAAATGATAAAGCACCAGATAATAAGATGATTGCTAATGAGAATAAATTCTATAATTTATCTGCAAATGATATTGATGGTAACTTAATTGACTTTTCTAAATTCAAAGGAAAAAAAATATTAATTGTCAATGTTGCATCCAAGTGTGGATATACTTCTCAATACAAAGATCTGCAGGAACTACACAAAAAATATAATGACAAAGTTACAATATTAGCATTTCCATCTAATAACTTTGGTTTCCAAGAACCCGGTTCTAATGATCAAATTGAAGAGTTTTGCGAAACAAATTATGGAATTGAATTCCAATTATTTGAAAAATCAGATGTCAGAGGAAAAAATTTAAATTCGGTTTATAAATGGTTGTCTAGTATTGATGATAATGGTTGGAATGATAAGGCACCAAGGTGGAATTTTTTTAAATATCTTGTTGATGAAACAGGTAATTTAAAAGCTGTTTACTCATCAAATGTTAATCCTTTAGATGATGAAATTATTGATTTCGTTATTAATTAAATCGATAATTTCTTATATCCTTTTTTTTTCTAAAATTATTAATCAAAGCTAGTCCTGTAATAGAGGATAAACCTGATATTATACCACCTATTAATGCCGTAATAATAATTAATATGTTTATAGAGTTAATTTTTAAAATTTCAATAATTTTTGATGATAAAATAGATTCAGATTGGTATTCTATACTTAATAATAAAAAAATCCAAGAAATAGTGACACCAATGAATCCACTTAAAAAATGAGATATATAATTATCTTCAAATATCAAGCCCAAGGTGAAAGGAATAAAAATTATAAACCACCAAGGAAAAAAAGAACTTAAATAATATGTCGAAATACCAGTAATTAAAATTCTTAAAATAAAATTCATTGCTTATAATATGTTTTCTCAAAAATAATTCTACCCTTATTTTCTTTAAAAGATTTGTTAAATAGTAATTTTTTGTAATTTCCTTTACCCCAATTTTCTATTTCTCCAAAATAATTAATATTTCCAGGATTACCAGATTGACCCCCAGGATAAACCCCCCATGCCTGTGTTTTTTCACTTTTATTTAATCTAACTATCATTCTCCAAGATGGCCCATGTCTTTCACTAGCAGCATTTAAAATATTTCTGTATCCACCTACCTCTATATTATCTTTACTAAAACTTTTAATATTTAGTAGGTGATTTACTGATGTATTCTTAAAATTTTTCCATAAAACATCTTTTTTAATATGTTTTTCTTTCCAACTATTCAATGATTTGACAGCTTCTGAAAATGATTCATTAATTATATCTTCTATGTTTTCTTTTGATGGTGTCGAAATATTATCGTAAAAATCAAAATTATTATTTTCTTTAATTATTTGAGTAGTAACAAATGAATTAGGTTTTCTATATGAGTAATGCATTGTGTCAAATTCATCCCACAAACTTTTTCTTATATTTTCCCACCATGTAACAAATAAGGAAGGATCAGATAAATTAGGATTAGCAAAGTAATCCCAATTACTTAATGATTTATAATATATTTTTTCATCTTCATTTAGTTTAACAGTGTCAATCATTGGTAGAATTATTGGCAAAGCTTCAAATGCTTTATAACTAAAATTATCGTTTTGAATTTTTTTAATATCTTCAAAAGAAATATAATCTAAAGATTGAAGTCTTTCATTAAGTCTTCTCCCTCTATACATCTCGTAATTATGACTATAATAATAATAAGGATATGTTTTATCTACCGGATGTTGATTTGCTGAACTCACATAACCACTTTCAGGATTTCTTAATGAAAGAGAATGCTCATAAGGAATATATCCACTCCATTCATGTTCTGGATTTGATCCGTCCAATATAAATTTCCCTTGACCTTCCCATTTAATAGGAAACTTTCCTGCTATTGTCAATCCTATATCACCTTGTTTTGTTGCATATGCAAAATTTTGAGCTGGTCCATGGAAATATTGTAGAGCATTTTCAATATCATAAATATTTTTTGCTTTATTCAATAAAAGAAATGTTTTATATTCTACAGACTCGTCATGAGCTATCCATCTCATAGCAAAATTTTCTTTTTCCTCATTAGAATTGAAGTTTTTATCATAGACTATTGGTCCATAATGAGTATATACAATTGTGTCAATAAAGGTTTTTTCTCCTTTAATTTTAATTTCTTCTAATACTTTTTCAGTTTTTAACCATTTATCTCCATACCTATATTCAGCTCTTGAATTATCTTTAAATTCTATTTTATACCAATCAATAACATCTCTAGTTGCATTAGTCTCTCCCCATGCAACATTTTCATTAAATCCTATAATAACACCTGGAGCTCCTGGTAGAGAGGCTCCCATCGTATTATAATTAGGTGAGTTAAGATGAATAATATACCATATAGATGGAAGGTTTAAAGAAAGATCAGGTTGACTAGCTAAGAAAGCACTACCATCTTTACTTTTATTTGAGGATATAGCAAAATTATTACTTCCGTTATCTTTATTAGGCTTAGAAATTGTGCTAGATAGAGGAAAACTAAAATATTTTTCTTTAGGCGGATCTATTTTTGGAACATTAAAATTAAATTTAGTTCCCTGAGGTATAATTGGTTTTATTTTATCATGATATTCAGGAAATAATAAATTATACTTCTCCTCACCTAATATATTTAATAGGTAACTATCTTCCATGTCCATATCTCTACTAGATAACATATCTGACATTGACTCCATGAGAATAAATGTTTTTAAAAGAGTCCATTTTTCTGGTTTATAATTTAGAAGCTTATATTCAACTGGATAATTTTCATAATTAAGATTTTCAATATAATCATTGATGCCATCTACATATGAAGATAATAGTTTATAAGTTTTTGTGTCAGAAACTGACTTATTTAAAGTTCTCTTGGCTGCGTATGTAATTCCTTTTCTTCTCTGTTCTCTATCTCTTTTCAATGCTCTTTTTCCAATAATTTCCGATAATTCACCAGCAGCAGCTTTTATTTGAAATTCCATCTGCCATAACCTATGTAGGGCTGTAATATATCCTTGAGTATAAAATAAATCTTCATCATTTTTAGCATATACATGTGGTATTAGCATGCTGTCAAACTGTACAGTTAATGAGTCTCTAAGATTATTTAAATTTATTTTTTCAAAAACCTTTTTTTGATTTATTTCTGAGTTCGTCCAAAACCCATTATATGGATTTAAAAATTTGCCCAGAGGAGGAATATTAGATATTTCTTTATTTAAAAGAATAACAGATGATAGAGTTAAAACCGCTAGAAATATAAATATAATTTTATTTTTCATTTTCTTACTTGTGCGTTAGGAAGGATTCGAACCCTCAACCGTCAGAGCCGAAATCTGATGTTCTATCCAGTTGAACTACTAACGCAATAACTTATTTTTTTAGTATTTCGTTAATCTTGTCAGCAGCATCTTGTAATGTATTTGCGGAGAAAACTTCAAGACCGGATTCCTTAATTATTTTAGCTCCTTCTTCCGAATTAGTTCCTTGAAGCCTAACAACTATTGGAATATTTATTTCCCCAATATTATTATATGCTTGCACGACACCATTAGCAACTCTATCACACCGAACTATTCCACCAAATATATTTAGTAAAATAGCTTTAACATTTTTATCTCTTAGTATAATTCTAAAGCCTGCCTCAACAGTTTCCGCGCTAGCTGTTCCTCCTACATCTAAAAAATTTGCTGGGTCTCCACCTGAAAGTTTTATAATATCCATAGTAGCCATCGCTAAACCTGCACCATTTACCATGCACCCTACATTCCCATCAAGTTTAACATAGCTCAAATTTGACTTGTTTGCTTCAATTTCTGCGGGATCTTCTTCAGATAAATCTCTGAGTTCTTCTACTTCTTTTTGTCTAAATAAAGCATTGTCATCAATATTTACTTTTGCATCAACAGCAAGAATTTGATCATCAGATGTTTTTAGAACTGGATTTATTTCAAAAAGTGATGCATCAATACTGTTATAGGCATTATATAAAGAATATATAAATTTTATCATTTCTTTGAGAGCATTCCCTGATAAGCCAAGTCCAAATGCAATTTTTCTAACTTGAAATGCTTGTAATCCTATCTTAGGATCAACCCATTCTTTAATAATTTTTTCAGGTGTTTCTTCTGCAACTTTTTCAATTTCAACACCACCTTCAGTAGATGCCATAATAACATTCATTCCATTTGATCTATCTAATAAAATCCCTAAATAATATTCTTTAGGTTCATTAGTACCTGGATAATAAACATCTTCTGCTATTAATATTTTATTTACTTTTTTTCCTTCAGTTCCAGTTTGGTGTGTTACTAAAGTTCCTCCTAATATATTTTTAGATTTTTCTTTTACTTCATCAAGACTTTTAGCAATTACTACTCCATTGGAATTAGTTTCTTTTATAGTACCTTTTCCTCTACCTCCTGCATGGATTTGAGCTTTAAGCACAAAAATTCCAGTTTTTCTTTCTTGTTGTAGTTTTTTAGCAAGATCATGAGCTTCTTCAGAAGAAGTCGCTACATATCCATTTTGAATTTTTACTTTATAATTATTTAAAATTTCTTTAGCTTGATATTCATGTATATTCATAGTGATACGAAACTATAACATTATAAATTATATATCAAATCTTATAATATTTATTAATCTTAAATATTAATATTAATTAGATTTGCTTAATGCTTAAAGCTCTTAACATTTCAAAAAAATTTGGTAAAATCAATGTTCTAAATAATATTAATTTAGAAGTTAAAAAGGGTAGTATTGTTTCAATTTATGGTAAGTCTGGAGCAGGTAAATCAACTCTTCTTTATATTTTAAGTACTCTTGATGAAGCAGATAATGGAGAGGTTTTTTTTGATAATGTTTCTTCAAGAAAATTAAGTGGAGATAAATTATCAGAATTTAGAAATAAAAGAATTGGATTTATTTTTCAGTTTCATAATCTTTTAGAAGAGTTTAATGTTCTTGAAAATGTATGTGTGCCAGGTTATGTCTCTAAAAGAAAAAATTCTGAAGTTGAGGCTAAAGCTATCGAACTCTTAAAAATATTGGACCTTTCAGAAAGAATTAATCATAAACCTAGTGAATTATCTGGAGGGGAACAGCAAAGAGTGGCAATAGCACGATCTTTAATTAATTCACCAGATATTATTTTTGCGGATGAACCTACTGGAAATTTAGATGAAGAAAATTCTAAGAATTTTATTCATCTTATAAAAAAACTAAACACAAAATTTAATCAGACATTTGTAATTGTAACACACAATAAGAATTTCATAAAAGTTTCAGATTTCAGTTATACTATTGATAAAGGTAAACTAAGTTGAATAAAGGAATATATTTTATGTTTTTTGCAACTATATTTTTTATGGTTGTCAAGATAGGAGTGAAATTATTGCCTCATATTCCTACTATGGAGATAGTATTTTTTAGGTGTCTTATATCTTTTCTAATAACCTATTTTTTACTTAAAAGAAAAGGATACAATATTTTAGGTAATAATAAGATATTATTAACCCTTAGAGGGGTTTTTGGTACAATTGCTTTGTACCTCTATTTTGTTATTTTACAAGAGATTCCTTTAGCAACAGCTTCAACTTTAATTTACCTTACTCCACTTTTTACTTCCTTAGTTGGAGTAGTAGTTTTAAAAGAAAAGATGACAACAACTCAGTGGATATTATTGTTTGTTGCATTTATTGGAATTTTACTAATTCAAGGTTATGATTCTAGAGTAACAGTAGAATATATCATTATTGGTGTCTCTGGGAGTCTTTTAGCTGCATTTGCTTATAGTATAATTAGGTATCTAAAGGACAAAGAAAAATCTTTAGTTCTTATGATTTATTTTCCTATGATAGCATGTCCAGTAGGAGGCTTAGTAAGCTACTTTAATTGGGTGTCTCCCTCATATAATGATTATATTATTTTAATAGGTATTGGAATTTTTACTCAATTTGCCCAATATTTTATGACAAGAGCGTTTCAATCTTCCGAAGTCTCTAAAGTATCTATTATTTCTTATGTAGAGATATTATTTGTTATAGCTATTGGTAATATCTTTTTTAATGAAAATTTTGAAACATTGGTATACTTAGGTATGTTTCTTGTAACTTTTGGTGTTGTATTAAATGTGATTTTATTTAGAAGTGATAAACAAAATATATAATACGTCTTTTTCTTTATTAACAGATCTATATCAATTAACAATGTCATATGGATACTGGAAAAAGAATATTCATTTAAGAGAGTCTAATTTTAGCGTTTTTTTTAGAAAAAACCCATTTAATTCAGGTTACGCTGTCTGTTCTGGATTAGAATTTATAATAGATTATTTAAATAATTTAAAGTTTACAGAATCAGACATTAAATATTTAAAATCACTGAAGTCTCAAAATGGTTCTCAATTATTTGAAAATGAATTTTTGAGGTTTCTAAAAAAATTTAAATTTTCATGTGATGTAGATGCGATAGAAGAGGGTAGAATTATTTTTTCTAATGAACCTATAATAAACGTTAAAGGTCCTATCTACCAATGTCAATTAGTTGAGTCAGCGATTATTAATATTTTTAATTTCAACACATTAATCGCTACAAAAGCTTCAAGGATGAAATATAGTGCCAAAAGTGATAATATTCTTGAGTTTGGACTTAGGAGGGCACAAGGAATAGATGGCTCTTTATCTGCAAGTAGGGCATCTTATATTGGTGGTTGCTCTCACACATCTAATGTCTTGGCAGGTAAGATATTCAATATTCCGGTTAGTGGCACCCATTCACATAGTTGGGTTCTAGCATTCGATAATGAATTGGAGTCATTTAGAAACTATGCTGATATTATGCCTGATAATTGTGTCTTATTAGTTGATACTTTTAATACTATGGAGGGTATTAATAATGCAATTATTGTTGCTAAGGAATTAGAAGAGCTAGGTAAAAAATTACTTGGAATTAGAATTGACTCTGGAGATTTGGCTTATTTAAGTAAGAAAGCAAGAAAAAAACTTGATAGTGAAGGTCTTGATTATGTTAGCATAGTTGCCAGTAATGATTTAGATGAATTTTTAGTAGAAAGTCTTAAAAATCAAAAATCAAAAATTTCTATATGGGGAATAGGAACTAAACTAGTTACAGCTTATGACAACCCATCATTAGGAGCTGTATATAAATTAACTGCCTTAAAAAACGATAAAAATGAGTGGGAGAAAAAAATAAAACTGTCTGAGCAAAAGATAAAAATTAATAATCCAGGAATAAATCAGGTAATGAGGTTTAAGAAAAAAAATAAATTTTTTGGTGATATGATATATGAGAAAAGTTCAGAAATTGAAAAATATAAGATGACTGATCCTAATGATTCGACAAGAAAGAAAGTATTTAATAAGAACTATGATATTGAAAACTTATTAATTCCAATTTTTAAAAAAGGAAAAATTATATATAAAAGTCCTCCAATTGAGGATATGAAAAAGAAATTAAGTAATGACTTAGATTTACTAGATAATTCACACAAGAGATTAAATAATCCTCATACTTATCCAGTAGGAATAGAAGAAAATTTATTTTTAGAGAAACAAAAGATGATTCTTAAGCTAAGAAAATGAAAGCTTTACTAGTAATTGATGTACAGAATGATTTTCTGCCTGGCGGATCATTAGAGGTAAAGGATGGTAATAATATTATATCTAAAATCAATGAAATAATGAGTAATTATGATCTTATTGTCGCAACTAAGGATTGGCATCCACAAAATCATATGAGTTTTGCATCTAATCATTCTAATAAAAATGTTGGAGATATAATTAACCTTAATGGACTAGATCAAATTTTATGGCCAGATCATTGTATAGAAGATTCATATGGATCAAAATTTCCAGAAGAATTAGATACTGATAAAATTGATAAAATAATTTATAAAGGGACTAAAACAGATGTCGACAGTTACAGTGCATTTAATGATAATGCAAAAGGTACCTCTACAGAATTATCTAGGTTCCTGAAAGATAAAAGAATTGATAAACTAGACTGTGTTGGTTTAGCAACTGAGTACTGTGTGAAATATACAGCATTAGATGCTATTAAAGAAGGTTTTAGTTCAAGAGTAATTATGAGATGTACAAAAGGTATAAATGAAAATGATATTGAAAATGCTATTAATGAAATGAGACTAAAAGGAATAGTGATAATTTAATTTTCTTTTGACTCCATGAAGTTAATTAATTCAACAACTTTAGATGAGTACCCCCACTCATTATCATACCAACTAACTAATTTCACAAATTTATTATTTAGCATAATTCCTGCACCAGCGTCAAATATTGATGTTCTTGAGTCTCCAAGAAAATCTGTAGATACTACTGCTTCGTCTGTATAACCAAGAACTCCTTTTAATTCATTTTCAGATGCTTTCTTCATTACTCTGCAAATTTCTTCGTAAGAAGTTTCTTTACCTAAATTTACTGTAAGATCAACAACAGATACGTCTACAGTAGGTACTCTAAATGCCATTCCAGTTAATTTACCATCCAAACTAGTAATTACTTTACCAACTGCTTTTGCAGCCCCAGTAGATGAAGGTATAATATTTGAAAATGCTGCCCTTCCACCTCTCCAGTCTTTCATTGATGGCCCATCAACTATCTTTTGTGATGCAGTTGCTGCATGAACTGTTGTCATTAATCCACTTTCAATAATAAAATTATCATGTAAAACTTTTGCTAATGGTGCAAGACAATTTGTAGTACATGAAGCATTTGAGACAAAGTTCATATCAGATGTGTAATTTTTATTATTTACACCCATCACAAACATTGGGGTATCATCTTTTGATGGTGCCGACATAACTACTTTTTTGGCTCCGGAAGAAATGTGTCCAGCTGCTGAATCTTTAGTTAAGAATAAACCAGTAGATTCAACCACATATTTAGCATTAATATCTCCCCAATTTAATTTTGATGGATCTCTTTCACTAGTAACTCTAATTTTTTTTCCATTTACTACAAGATCTTTACCATCAACACTAACATCACCATTAAATCTACCATGAGTTGTATCATATCTTAACATATAACTCATATAATTAGCATCAATTAGGTCATTTATTCCAACAATTTCTATATTAGGATTATCCACAGCAGCTCTGAATACAAGTCTTCCTATTCTTCCAAAACCATTAATTGCTATTTTTATTTTATTCATGTTTATATATTAGATTTTTTGCAAAACTATATATGAATATTTTCAAATCAAATAATTAAATGTTAACAAATTAATTTTCTTCAAAATTTTTATGATTTTTTAAGTACTAGATTATATTTGCACCGTTAAAGGTCCCTTCGTCTAGGGGTTAGGACGCCAGGTTTTCATCCTGGAAACAGGGGTTCGATTCCCCTAGGGACTGCAACATTTAAAACCCATCATAAGATGGGTTTTTTTATTTTATTCATAAACACTAATCTTAATTTTAATTTTCACGTTTTAAAAGTATTTGGTAATAAAATAATATCTATATGAAAAATTTAATATTAGTATTAATTGTTTTTATTTCTTATCAGTCTTTCTCGAATGAAAGAAATATTAATATTGATAAAAGTTTTGTTAAATGGACTGGGAAAGAAATAACAACCAAGATTCATTTTGGAAAATTAAATATAAGTTCGGGAAGTATTACTGTAGATGATAATGGTGTTTCAGGTGAAGTAAATGTAAATATGGAATCACTCGTTGTTGAAGATTTACAAGGAGAGTGGGGGAAGAAGCTTGAAGGACATTTAAAGTCAGATGACTTTTTCTCTGTTGATAAGTTTAAGGAATCATCAATAAAAACTACATCATCTACAAAAAAATCTGATAATTCTTATGAGGTTCAAGGAGTCTTAACAATAAAGGGAATATCACATCCTATCACTTTTGATGTAGATATTAACGGAGATGTTATTAATGCTAATTTAACATTTGATAGATCATTATATGATGTCAGATTTAGGTCTGGCTCATTCTTTGAAAATTTAGGTGATAAGTTAATTGTTGATGATATTGACTTAGAAGTCACGTTAGAATTAAATTAAGTTTTAAAACATAAACATTAAACCCATTTTATAATGGGTTTTTTTATTTGTATTTAGTCTCAATTAATTCTTTTAAATTCTTTAAGGATTTAATATAATTTTTTAAACTCATTACCCTCAATCCAATGTGGTAGTCTCTGTCTTCTAAAAGGTTAACTAGTCTTAAATCTTGGAGGTTGTTATATGCAAATTCTCTTGATATAGCATTTTTTGAATTATTTCTTTTCTTTTCTGCCCATGCTCTTATCTTATCAGAATTTTCCCTTAATAATGATAAGTTAACGACAACCCTCTCTTTTCTGGTCGTATATACTGCCTCAATTTCTCTACTTACATCATAATCATCTATTAATACTAGATTTCCAGAATTCACTAAACTTTTGAAGTAGATATCTTCAGGAGCAAAAGTATTCCACCAAGTGATCATCCACTGGTAAACATTCTTGTAATTTTCTTCTTTATTCCAATAGATAAGATTTCCGTTGATATCGTAGCTATGTCCAAAGGGATATTCATTATGAAGTTCTATAAGCTTATCTTTTTTTAAGTTTCGTGCGATATCACTTATTATAATCTGATTAATTTTTTGCATATTTTCTAGCTGAATCAAGTGATTTTCACAGTAATAGATATTATTTTCAATCTCCTTAACAAGAGTTAAAACAGATTTTTTAGTCTTATCTATCTCTTGATTTTCTCTGGTACATCTATCAACACTAAATGAGAGGAGAATACCAATGAAAATAGCTAATGTCTCAAAAATATATTTGCCAAAATTCTTCATTTCATAAAAATACTATGATATGTCCTGATTTAAAAATTTAGCCTTTTCTTCTAAAACCCTTTTTAAAAATTTATGATCAGAACTATATTCAACTCTTATTTTCAAGAAATACTCGTTATATGTTAGAGTATAATGATTAGCGTCAACTTTAAAAGTAACAAGTTTATAATAGGGTATTACTAGACCATATGTTGATTGTCTTGACCTAAAATAGATTATAATTCCTTTTTCTCTAATTTCAATATTACACTTATTTAGTTCGTATGATTTAGAAAGAATTTCATAAATATCATTATCAGATTTTTTAATTATAAGTTGACGAGAACCAGTTCCTCCTCTCTTAATTTTTTCTAAAAAATTAAATTCTTTTCCGACTAGATTATTGATTTCTTTCTCAATTTCTGAATCTTTGTATGATAGATCTATTAACATCACTTATGAAACGTTTTAATTCAAAAAATGATTTAAAAAATTTTTTAGATGATATGTACATTAAGTACAATAAGAAATCATTTATAGAGAAAGATCCTATTCAAATTCCTCATAAATTTTCTTTAAAGGAAGATATTGAGATTTCAGCATTTCTTACATCTATAATCTCTTGGGGTAATAGAAAAATGATAATTAATAATGCAAATAAGATGATGACAATTATGGGGAATAGTCCTTATGATTTTATAATTAATGCTAACGGAAAACAAATTGAAAGAATTTCATTTGTTCACAGGACATTTAATTCTTATGATTTGAGATTTTTTATTTATTCTTTGAAAAATATTTATTTAAATCATGGAGGATTAGAAAGGGTTTTCTTATTGGAAGAAAACGAAGACAAAATGTTTGAATCTATAAGTCGATTTAGGAATATATTTTTTTCTATAGAATTCCCGAAAAGAACATTGAAACATATATCAAATCCATTAAAAAAATCATCCTGTAAAAGGATTAATATGTTTCTTAGATGGATGGTTAGGGACTGTAATGTTGATTTAGGTTTATGGAAAAATATTCCTACCTCTAAACTATCTTGTCCTCTGGATACTCATTCATTAAGGATGTCACAGAAATTAAGATTAGTAAAAAGAAAAACTAATGATTTATTAACTCTAAATGAACTAGATAAAAGTTTGAGATCATTTGATCCAGAAGATCCAGTTAAATATGACTTTTCTTTGTTTGGATTAGGGGTAGAGAAGGATTTCTAACCTCCGCCTCCATCTCCTCCACCTCCAGCATCACCACCTCCACCTCCAGCATCACCCGCATATGCTCCATAAACAAATGCATCACCTCCAGACCCTGATGAATTATATCTATTTACAGAAATATTATATTTATCATTCATTGACACAATATCTTTTAAATCTATATTTTTGAAATTAAAGTCAATTAATTTTTCTGCATGCATATCTACTTTAACAATATTTTTTTTTGTGTAGGCTAAAATCTTTCCATCATAAACTACAAGCTGAGGATATACTGTTGAGTACCATTTCTTATAGGGAAATTTTTCCTCAAAAATTTGATTTCCAGATTCAATTTCAATTGAAATAATTTTAAATTTTTTATTTACGAAAAATAATTTATTATCAATTGCAATACAGTTACTCACTATATCTAAATTTTTATCTCTCCAATGAAATTTTCCAGTTTTTAAATCAATTAAAGATGTATAATTTGTTGTCCAACCATTAAATGTATAAAGAAATATATACCCATCTAATCTATATGTGCCAAGAATAGTATTAGACTCTTCAATTGTCCATTTTATACTATTCGTTTTTGAGTCTAGAAGAGAAATTGATTTTTTTTTAATTATTATTACACTATTCATAAATATTTTATAATTCTTTTTTTTTCAAATTACATTAAAATAATTTATCTAATTCCCTAAAATGATAATTTTAAGTTTTTTTAAATTATTTACTTTTATCATTATTGTACAAAATATATAATATGAGATTTATTTTTATTTTATTTCTGACATTTCTCTTCATTTCTTGTGAGACTAAATACAATGAGTATCAAAGGCCTAATTTTATTTTTTATATTTCTGATGATCAAGATTTTTTGGATTATAAAGTATATGGGAATAGTTTAATAGAGTCTTCTGGTGTATCTAAAATTGCTGAAGATGGTATGGTTTTTACTAATGCTTATACATCTCAGGCAATTTGCTCTCCAAGTAGATCACAACTATTTACTGGATTAAATCCTATTAAGAATGGTAGTTATGCTAACCATCTTCCAGTAAAATCTACAGTTGCTGGTATTTCTAAATATTTAAAAGAAGTAGGTTATGATGTATATTTATCAGGTAAAAGTCATATTAAACCTGATTCAGTTTTTGATTGGACACATTATTTTCCATTGAAAAACAGAAGATATTTCCAAATGGGAAAAATTAAGAATTTAATAAGAGACTCAACAAAACCTTATTGTTTATTTATAGCATCAACATTTCCGCATTTACCTTACATTGAGAATGATGATTATACTATAGATGACATATTAAAACTCCCTTATGAAGATTCTATTCCGGAATCTAAGGTAGGCTATTATTCAAATGTTAAAGTAGATAACGAACAACTCTCAGAAATTATAGAGACTGTAGACTCAGTAGATAAAAATAATACAGTTTTATTTTATATTTCTGATCATGGAATATCTGGGAAGTGGGGTATTCGTGAAAATGGTTTAAAGATTCCTCTAGTTGTAAGGTGGCCAGATGTCATTAAGGCAAGCTCTAAATCGGAAGTTTTAATAAATATAGTAGACATAATGCCTACAATATTAGAAATAGCTGGAGCTGAAATTCCAGATCATCTTGATGGTAAAAGTTTTTTGAAAACCTTGATGGGAAATAAAAATGAAATTAATAAATATATTTTTGGAATTTCTACAAGACAAAATGTTAGAGATCCCAAGGTTTTTCCTTCTAGATCAGTGAGAGATAATAGATATAAGTTTATATTAAATTTTAATTCTATAGATGTTTATAAAAAAAATTTAACCAAAAATTCTGCAGTAAATTATTTTATTGAGAAAGGAGCCTTTTCAGAACCTAATATCCCTTATATGGAGTTATATGATCTCGAAGTAGATCCATTTGAAAAAAACAATATAGCTAGTAATGAAAAATACAATGAAATCAAGAGTCATTTGGAATCTGTGTTAAGAAACTGGATGATAAAGCAAAAAGACTTTGTAGGAGATGGTTTAGTTCCACTTATAAAAGCAACACGTCACCCTCTAGATAAAATTTCACCTTGGAATAAAATTCCAGTATATATAGAGGGTACACTTAAAGATGAAGATTATATGACTTCACACTACTGATGCTATAATCTATCTCTTAATTATAACCTTAACTCTATTAAATTTATTATCAGTTCCAATTACATTCAGAATATATAACCCATTTTCAATATTAGAGACATTAATATGATAATCTCTATTTTTCTGATTTATACTATTAGGTTTAATTATTTTTCCTGATAAATCATTGAAATATATTTCTCTCACTTTAATATTATCCTTAACACTTACTCTTAATTCAGTTTTAACTGGATTAGGGAAGATATTATCAATTAACGTAATTGACTCAATAAATAATGGTATTTGACATCCATCAGCTCCAACTAAAGCTCCAGAAGGAGTATTTGGACACTGATCAATATCATCTGTGACTCCATCTCCATCTGTATCTTTTATGAGTATAAGACTTCCGTCTGATGTAATACTTACTTCAGCTCCACCAAATAAATATATTTGTTGTAATTGAGATTCAGTTATTCCATTAGCATTAGTACCGAAACTGACCACATTATCTTTAAAATTATTCATGACAAGTAAACCTGTTCCCCAATTTGCTGAAGAGTTATCCGCAAATGCTATCTTAGATACTGATGCGGTATCAATAATAAGATTAAGGTTTCCTTGACCCATCGTGATAGTACCAACACTTGACTGGTCTTTAAGAACATTTAAAACTAGAGTGCTAGCTGTAGTTTTAATATTTCCTTTAAAAATATTCTTGCCATTAATAGTTATCACATGACCCGTTGAGGTAGCGTCTGGTTCAATAGTTGAACCAGAAGCAAGGAAATTTCCATCATCAGCAGTATTAGCTGTTAACCTTCCATTATTTCCTAACATCCTAAGACTTCCAGTAAAGTCTGAATTATCTGATCCAACCCCAAAGTTAATTGTTGAAGCTGCTCCTACTTGGAATGAAGCTTCTCCCTTAAGTTTAGAGTTTATATTTATGCTTCTACTTGCCTGAGCAACAAACTTTACAGAAGTAGAATCTTTAAGAGTTAAATCAGAATTAAATGTAATTACACAAGCCCCTCCAGCAGTTGCCATTATAGTCTCAACTGCATCTGATGATTCTAGAACTACATCAATATCAAAAGTTAACTGAGCGTCTTTAGCATTATTTTGAATAGGCTGTGTTACTCCTGTTCCATTTATTTTTAATGTATTTGAAGTAGAGATAACTGCTGCATTAGGAGCATTATTTCCTAATTTAATTTGTGCAATTTCAATATCTTCGTCAATTCTGATAGTATCTAATAGAGTTACTTTTGCAGTATTTACATTAGGTATGCCATTAGACCAATTATTTTTATTTGACCACAATTGATCTCCTGACGAATTATTAAATGTTGATGAAGATACCTCTTTACCACTAATTTTTCCAGTAGCACTTATCTCTACATCAGTTCCTCCTATATCAATTTTAGCTAACTGATCTGAGGTTAATCCATTAGCATCAGTACCAAAGCTAATAACATCATCTTTGAATCCGACAACAACTAGTTTACCAGCTCCCCAAACAGAACTTGAATTATCCGCAAATGCAACACTAGTTAGACCTGAAACATTAAGGTTTAAGTTACCTGCACCCAAAGTTATTAGTCCCGCACTAGATTGATCTTTTGTTAATTTAAGTGTTAAAGCATTAGCAGTTGTCTTGATATTTCCTTTAAAAATATTTTTACCATTAATAGTTATCACATGACCTGTAGAGGTTGCATCGGGTTCAATCGTTGATCCTACAGGTAGGAAACATGAATCATCAGATGTGTTTGCTATTAATTTACCATTATTTCCAAGCATCTTAAATCCTCCAGTAAAATCACTATTATCAGAAGATGATCCGAAAACAACATCAGAAGCAGCACCTACTTGTAATTGGCCTGATCCCTTTAGTTTACCATTCATATTAAAAACTCTATTTTGTTGGGCAACAAATTTGGTAGGAATATTTAAAGTTAAATCTTCAGAGAATGTGACAGAACAAACTCCACCGCCACTTAATTGAAATGTTTCAATTGCATCTGTAGAGTTAAGTACTACATCCACCTGAAAATTAAGGTCTACATCTTTACCGTTATTTTGAAGAGGTTGAGTTACTCCCTGTCCGGTAAGTGTTAAAGTATTATTATTTGAACTTGTTACTGATACATTTCCAAATCCACCTGCAAGTTTTATTTGACCTAAAGTAACATCAGAGTCAATAATTAAATTTGCTTTCAAGGTTACTTTTGCAGTAGGAACATTAGGAATTCCATTATCCCAGTTTGCAACATTTGACCATAGGTTATCACCTCCGCCATTTGTGAATGAAGATACTGAAACCTCTGGCGGAGCTTCTGCATTAATTTTTCCTGATGCATCAATTACTACTGCTGTACCTCCAATATCAATATTAGCTAACTGACCTGATGTTAAGCCATTAGCATCAGTACCAAAGCTGATAACGCCATCTTGAAATCCAGTAGTAACTATTTTTCCAGTCCATGTATTTGAGGAACTATTTGCAAAAGCAAGATTTGTTACACTTGCGTCTATAGACAAGTTTAAGTTACCAGCCCCTAGAGTAACACCACCTACACTTGACTGGTTTTTATTAAAATTATATGTTATCGCTTTAGTTTTAGTTTCAATATCACCTTTAAAGGTATTAGCTCCATTAACTGTCACTTCTACACCTTCAGAATTCGCTTCGGTTGATATTTTATTTCCAGAAGCAACAAACGTCCCATCATCAGAAGTATTAGATGTAATCTTAGCGTTATTTCCTAAAACTTCTATAATGCCTGAATGGTTAGTCCCGTCAAATGAGGGTCCAAAAACTACTTGACCAGCTGAATTAATAATTAGTTTTTTAGTAGAAGTAAGTGCGTTATTAAATTCAATTCTTTTGTTTCCAGTAACATTAGCTGTCTTTATATCAGTCGCACTTGAGACTGTTAAACTTCCATTTGAACCAAAAATAATTTTTGCTTCACCCTGAGCAGCATTATTTGCAGCTAATATCTGAAATGCTTCAGTTGCTTGGCTAGAATTAACAGTTAATGGTAAGTCAAACTTAATGTCTTTACCACCTTGAGCTTGAGTATTTGCATTTACAACAACTGCTGTTACATTGACTCCAGTTAATTTCAGAGTTCCTCCGTTTAGTGCGGTTATAGTAGTTACTGCTTCGAGAGTAGCAGCAGTACCAATTTTGATTTGGGCTACTTGAACGTTTGTCCCGTCAATGATTGGATTTCCTTTTTTAATAACTACTTTATGTCCAGATCCATTACCAATGTTTCCGTTTGACCAGTTTCCAGCATCCATCCATAAGTTGTTCCCTGTATTATTGTTAAAATATCTTTGTCCGAAAACAATTGAGGAGGAAAATATTAAAGAAAGTATAAGTAAAAATTTAAATGATTTCATAGTTGTTTAATTAGTAATTCTATTTGGTAAATTCAAAAACCCAGTTTCCATCTTTAATTCCACCTGAAACTGAGAAAGAGGTTCTAAGAGTAGTTTCTGTTGCAGAAATACTTACTACAACACCGTCATTTCTTTGTAGTTTATTTTTATCTCCATTCTGAAATGTCCAAGAACCAGAGTTAGGCCATACCTCGGTACCGCTATCTTCATTGTGGCTTGTTGAAAAGTTTCCACCACTTTTTGTGGCTCCGGAAAGAGTCAAGGTCATATTATTAAAAACGTCTACAATTGTTCCATCCTTAGTGACAGAACTAGCTTTTACAGTCCAGGTTCCGTTTAAAAGTTCAGCTTGAACATCAAGAGGATCTGTTGGGTTGGGGTTAGGGGTTACACCATCACCTCCTTCTTCTCCACAAGAGAAAGTTATAAATACAGTTAATATCAAAAATAATATATTGATTTTTTTCATGCGTAATAATATTTTGTAAGTAATTTGTAATGAATCTAAATAAAAAAAAAATAATATGTTAATTTTGAATCTTATTTCTTTAAAAATTTTACGATTCCTTAACATAACTTTAATAAATATTGTTTTTTTTTAAATTTTGATATTTAAATTTCATAATAATTCAATTTGAGAAAATAAATTATTTTATAAAATCATGAAATTCTATTTCTACTTTTTTTTATTATTTTCTCATTTTTCAATTTATGCGCAGGACTTTTCTTTGAGCGGTAGAGTGCTAGATGAGAATGCTGATGGTCTTCCAGGTGCCACTGTAATTATTAAAGGAACTACAAATGGAACAATAACAGATATTGATGGTTTCTTTACAATTCGTGTACCAATTAATTCCGTAATTGAAATTTCATATTCTGGTTATATCAAAAGAGAAATTAATATAGAGAATAATGATTCCCTAAATATCTATTTAGAACCAGATATCGAAACTTTGAGTGAGGTTTTAGTTATTGGTTATGGTTCACAAGAGAAAATAAATGTAACTGGTTCTGTAGCAACAATTAAACAGGAAGACTTAATTTCTGTTCCTGTGGCTAATACCTCAAATTTAATTGCTGGAAAGGTGCCAGGAATTATGACTAGACAAAACTCAGGCTTACCAGGTGGAGAGAACACTCAGATAAGAATTAGAAGTTTTAGTGAGTCCCCTTTAGTGTTAGTTGATGGTGTTCCAATGGACTTTTCAAGAATTGATCAAAATGATATTGCTAATATAAGTGTTCTTAAGGATGCATCTGCAGCTGTTTATGGGGCAAGAGCTGGAAATGGAGTTATACTTGTCACAACAAAACGTGGAGAAGATGGTGCTCCAAAAATTTCTTTTAGCTCAAATTATACTACTCAGTCTGCAACAGCTTTTTTAGAACATGTGACTCCATCCCAGTATGTTGAGTTAGTAAGGGAAGCTAATCTTAATGATTTTTTTGATGCTAATGCCACATTTACAGAAGATGATATATTAAAATATAGAGATAAGGTAGAAGGTTACGAAGGTGGTGACTGGGTTAATGCACTTATAGAAAATAATGCGCCTATGCAACAATATAATCTTAATGTATCAGGTGGCAATGAAAATGTAAAGTATTTTACCTCTTTTGGATATATTGATCAAGAAAGTTTTTTTAGATCTAGAGATTTTGATTATAAAAGATATAGCACAAGATCAAATTTAGATATTAGACTCAATAAAAATTTAAGTTTTGGTGTTGACTTGTCGTACCGTCAAGATATCAGAGAGAGACCTTCAAGAGATGCTTTGTCTAATATATGGATTGATCTATCTACTGCACAACCGATATACCCGACCTCTATTCCAGATGGACAAATAATACCAGATCCTACAAAACCATATGTATCATACTCTGGATCTACCACAGGAAATAGAAACCCAATAGCTAGGTCAAGTAGAAATATTTTTGGAACCTACGACAGGTTAGATAACACATTTAGGGGTAAAGTTGGATTTAAGTATAATATTCCGGGTGTAGATGGTCTTACTCTTAAGGCTGATATGAATATTCAAGTTCTAGATAGGTCAGAGAAATCTTTTAGGAATCCTTACAATGTATATAGATACGTTAAGTTAAACGATACTCTAACTTTAGAAGGTGTTGGAAACAGTATTTCATCAATTTCTGACTCTCAATTTAGAAGGACATTACTATATCCATTAGTTTCTGCTGAGTACATAAAAAATATTGGGTCTCATGATTTAAAAGTATTATTTGTAGCAGAGCAGACAAGAAGAAGTTATAGTAGGTTCTCTGCAACTAGAAAAAATTTGTTTACAACTTCAATACCTGAGCTATTTATAGGATCAGAAAATGAACAGACAAATGATGGGTATTCAGGTTCAGATATTGGAAGAAAGAGTGTGGTTGCTAGGATAAATTATAGATTTAAAGACAGATATTTATTTGAATCTACAATTAGAGCTGACGGCAATGTCTTATTTGCACCTGTTAGCAGATGGGGATATTTCCCTAGTTTTTCATTTGGTTGGATAACTTCTGAAGAACCTTTCTTCTCATCTGGAGATAATATAAGTTTAAAGGTAAGAGGGTCATACTCTCAGCTAGGAGATGATTCTGCTAATGGTATAAATGGTTTTGATTATTTGGCAGGGTACCAATCACAGAATATATATTTATTTGGTAATAATGATGCTCAGACTACTATAAGGACATTGGGAGAGGTTAACCCATTTCTTTCATGGGAGATAATGACTATGTACAATTTTGGGTTAGAGACTTCATTTTTAGAAGGTCAAATTCAATTTGAGCTAGACTATTTTTATAGAGAGAGAAAAAATATACTTAGTAATGATTTGAAATCAGTTCCAGAAGAAGGTGGATTTGACTTGCCCTTGACAAATGTTAATAAAAGTGATGATAGAGGTATTGAGTTATATGCTAATTTCAAACAAAAAATAGGAGATTTTAATTTCGAATTTGCTCCTAATTTTGCATATGCTAAAGAAAAATACATTGTTAGAAAAGACTTAGAAGATTTTATAGATCCAGATTATATAAGGATATATGGTAGAGAAGGTCAGTGGGTAAATAGAAGATTTGGTTATTTGTCTGATGGAATTTTTATGAGTCAAGATGAAATTAATAATCATAAAATAATTCAAGATGGTAATGGGAATTTAACTTTAAGGCCAGGCGATATCAAATATAGAGACATTGACAGTAATGATACCATTAACTTTAGAGATCAGGATCTTATTGGTTACTCTTCTAATATGCCAGAAATATCTTTTGGAATGGATATTAAGATTAAATACAAGAATTTACAATTATCTTCAATTCTACAAGGTGCCTCTAAATTTAGTATATATGTCAATGGCCCTGCTGCAAATATGTTTAGTAATGGGTCAATACCATTATCTTATCATTATGATTATGCTTGGCAACCTCACCCAAATAACCCTGCAGAAAACATTAATCCAGATGCTATACTACCAGCAGCTAGTTTGTCTTCAAATAGTAATAACTCTAAAATATCTGATTTCTGGTTAAGAGATGTAAGGTACTTAAGAATTAAAAATATTAATTTATCATATAATATTCCACAAAGAGTTTTATCTAAAATTGGATTAAAGTCTTCCCAGATTTATATTTCATCTGAAAATCTTAAAACTTGGAATAACTTAGGAATATATAAAAACACTTTCGATCCTGAATTTGATCCTGGAACTCAAGCTACTAGAAGGTATCCAATTACAAGATCATATACAGTTGGACTAAGATTATTATTTTAAAAAAATGAAAAACATTAAAAAAACATATATTTTATTTTTGATAATATCATTAATGGGTTGTTACGATCCTTTTGACCTTACAAGAAATGATATTATATCTGATGAGATGGTATTTGATAATCCAACATTAGCTGATGCTTTTCTATTTGATCTTTATGATAGGGCTCAGTTCCATATAAAATCAGGAAATGGCAATCTAAATATGGGTCTTATAAGTTCTTACGGAGGTGAATCAAGAAATTATGGTGTTTCATGGCAAGCCCCATACACACAAGTAATAGATGTAGATTATAATGAAAATGGACTTATTGGTAAAGTGATAGATTATTATGATTATTCTCTGATTAGAGAATGTAATCAACTTATTAATAGATTACCTCTTTCAAATAATTTGAGCCAATATTTTATAAGTTCTCGAGTTGCTGAAGCTCGTTTTATTAGAGCACACGCTTATTTTGAGATGGTAAAAAGATATGGGGGAGTTCCACTTATAACAGATGTCCTTCCTGTTCAAGGAACCAAAACTGAAATATATAGAGAGAGAAATTCTGAGAAAGAAATTTATGATTTTATTTCTGATGAGATGGATGAAATTTCTGAAATTTTACCTCCTTTTCCTGTTGAAGATGGAAGAATAACAAAATGGGTTGCTTTATCTCTAAAAAGTAGAGCAATGCTTTATGCTGCTAGTATAGCTAATTTTGGTTACGAGCAACTAGATGGGATATTAGGCTTTCCATCAGGAGAGGCAAATTTATATTATCAGAAATCATTAGATGCATCTAGAGAAATTCTAAATTCTGGTGTTTTTTCTCTTTATAAGGAATACTCTGATCCAGTTGAAAATTTTGGTAATCTATTTATTGATGAAGATAAAAATTCTGAACTTATTTTTAGTGAGAAATATGATTACGAAGCTGGAAAAAGCCATCAGTGGGATGCACTTGCTCAGCCAGCAGGTTTTGGTTTCAACTGGAGTTCAAATTATACTGTGTATTTAGAGACTTTAGAACAGTTTGATTTTGTAGATGGGACTTCAGGAAAAGTTGATAGAATAAATTATGATGGATCTACACCAATTGATCCAAATTGGTATTTTGAAATGAGAGACCCAAGGATGAGAGCCTCGATATTTTATCCAGGATCTAAGTTTAAAGGAAGTACGGTATTTTTTCACAGGAATATGACCGGAAATTTAGAGGGATGGCCTAAAAAAGGTCATTCTAAATTAACTGGTAGTATGGCCACAGGCTTATTAATTAGAAAAAGAGTCAATCCAGGAACACCTGATGCTACAAGGTCAAGTACTGATTTTATTGTTTATAGGCTAGGTGAAATTTTATTAAATTATGTTGAGGCTGCCTTTTATCTTGGTGACCCTAATGGTGATATGTTAAGTGTAATAAATGAATTAAGAGATAGGGCTGGTATGCCTGACTTATTATCATCTCAACTAACAGAAAACAAAATTAGACAAGAGAGAAGATGTGAACTAGCATTCGAAAACCATCTATTCTGGGACTTGAGAAGATGGAGAATAGCTGTTGAAGAATTAGATAATAAAAGGAGACACAGATTACATTACAATTTTAATGCAAATGATGGGACATATTCGATTGAAATGGCCGATGGTGATTTAGGAGGGTTGAGACTCCACCCTGAAAGAAATTATTATTATGCTTTAGGTTTAAAGAGACTTGCTGATAACCCTAACCTTATTGAAAACCCAGGATATTAGAATGAAATATATACAAATAACTAATTTCTTATTTATATTATTCCTATTTGGATGTATTGATGATGAGTTAAATTTTTCAAGATACGAAAGGGCTATTAATGCCTCACCATTTTCAGGTAATGAAACAGAAATTTTAGATAAGAAGGGTATAGGAATGTCTTATAAGAATCAAACTTGGTCTAAAAGAATTGGTAGATTAAAACCATTTTGGCACTACTCTTGGAATAGAGACCTTAAGGATGAAATTCCTGAAAATGTTGAATTTGTACCTATGTTTTGGGGAACTTCAAGTGTTAACGATTCTGAAATTAATAAAATTAAAGATCTTGTAAGTGCAGGATATGTTAAAAATGTATTGGGATTTAATGAACCTGATTTGGAAACTCAATCAGACCTTACTGTTGATGAGGCTATAGCCTTATGGCCAAAACTTGAAGAAATAGGAGTTCCTCTTGGAAGTCCTGCTCCAGCTGGTTTAAATAATGGTTGGTTAGATGAATTTATGTCGAGAGCTGAAGATGAAAATCTAAGAATAGATTTCATTTGTCTTCACCTATATTTAGGTAATAATCCAGTCTTATTTCTAGATAAAGTAGATTATATTTTTCAAAAATATAATAAACCTATTTGGATAACAGAAATGGCAGTAGTTGATAAAAGTGCCTCTACAGTAGAAGATAATAAGCTCACTTTTTCTGAAGTTCTAGGAACTATGAGGGTTTTATTACCAGAACTTTATAATAGACAATACGTCAAAAGATTTGCTTGGTTTAATGGAACTAAAGACTCTCCAAATTTTCCGAGATTGGCATCGTCAATTTTATACGATGAAGATGATAATTTAACAGAGCTCGGAGAATATTATGCTAATTACAAACCCAATTTATTAAGTGGATCAGGATCTGACCCTGTTATTGAGGTAGTTCAAGAAGTGCCAGGCAATTTTTTACAGAATGGCACTTTTGAATCTGGAGATATTACACCTTGGGGAGGATTTAAAAATGCAGTTATTGCTTCCTCTGCTCAGGAGCCAAATACTGGTAATTTTCTTGCTAGAATTGAACCTCATGATGGCTCGATTTTTCAAATTTTTGATTTAGAAATTAATAAAAAATATGAATTATCATTCTTTAGTAGGTGGAAATCAGAACCATCAAATACATTTAATGTTGTTATTAGAAATGAAGAGAATGGGAATAAATTTAAATTTCTTGATTATGAAATACCAAAATCTGATGAGTGGACTGAGACTAAACTAGAGTTTACCGTACCTGATTCCGTTTCTCTTTCTAAACTTGTTTTTTATAAGCCTCAGCTTGACCCAATTTTACCAACGTTTTTTTTAGATGATGTAGTCATTCTTGAAAAAGAATAGCTTATTGATAAGGTACCTCATCTAAAATCTCGAATTTTACTAAATCAATAGGTATATTTCCAGATTCATTAAATTTTTTGAAAAAATCCTTAAGAGTAAACTCTTTATTTTCTTTCTCAAGCTTTTCTGCATACTCTGTTAAAATTTTTTCTGCCATATATTTCCCTGTTATGTATGAAGTTCCGTAACCAGGTTGTCTTAAATATAGATGTTGTTCAAATTTAAGAAGGTGTGGTTCTCTATTCATCCATCTCCTAGGTGTCCACTTAACATGAACCCCTCCTGCTTCTTCCATTGTCATCTCATTGGCATGAGCATATAATGAACCAAGTCCTCTTGCAGCTCTCTGTGCAATCATTATCCAGACAATTTCTCTTGACCTAGGACTATCATTATATAGACCAGCATGCATAAACATTTCTTCAACTCCTGTTGCAATTCCCTCATTTTTTGTGTCAAAAATATTATAAAGGAGAGCTCCTCTTCTGATAGGACTTGGATGAGGATTATCTCTCATCTCAGCTAAATCAAACCAATGAACAAAATGAGAATACAGGGGTAAAGGGTCAAGATGAAGACCTATATTAAAAAAATTCCTTTCGTTCTCAGGAACATATTTTCCCATGTGTTCTCTTAGAGCTGGTTCCATATTTTCTTTGAAAGGCATGATATCTTTATTCTTAATAAAGTCCATAAACCTTTTTACTCCCTCTTCAGTTAATCTTTCAAAATCTTCAGGTGAGTTTGCAGGAGAAAGTTCAGGAAGATTTCTGTTATTATGTTCTTCCAACTTTAAAGAAGACCAAGCTCTGTCAAGTTCTCTTTGTAAGAGGCTTACCTCATCCTCCCAAGTCATTGGTAGTAGGTGTACATTTTGTTGGTACCAGGTATAGTTTTCTTTCCCGATACCAGATGGACCTGTTTTTTTTGATGATTCATTTTCTAACCATTTAATAAATTCTTCAGTAGAATTTATTGCATTTTTAATTTCTTTATTGATTTCATGCTCAGATGATAAATTTAATTTAGATCTCACGACTATTAAGTTATCTCTCTGCTGTCTTAAGTTTTCAATGCCGGCTTCCCAAAGTTCTTTAGCATTACCTGTCAAGTTTATTTTAGCCTGATTTAAAAATGGAGGAATTGATTTTAATTCTTTAATCATCTTTTGTTCAGATTCTGAGTCTAGAGGTATGTCATACATCCAAAATTCAAGAACTCCATGGTTTGTTGGTCCCTCGTGAGCTGGAACGTCACTCTGATACATCCATAATGTCTGATAGTAAGCTGGATCTCTCTCCCAGGGTCTTAGTACTCTATAATTAAAATCATACCCATTCATTTCAGCTCTAACTATATGCCAATCTATCTGCTCATTTACTGACCAATTACTAATATTAAAAGAGTTAAGTCTTTTTCTTAATGAAATAAAATTATTATGGTCTTTTTCAAACCTTTCCTTTGTGTAGTCAGGTGCGCCATTTAGAAGTGGTGGGGACTCAAAGTCTCTCCATTCATTAAATAGATTTACTAAATCTTTATATACAAGTTTAGAATTGATATTATAATTTTCTTGTGAACTGCATCCAAATATGAATAGTAGAATAATAATTGCTCTCATTTGACTAACTTAATAAATTAACTTGAAGTAAATATAAATTGTTTTATTTTGTGAAATGAGGATTTCTCATAAGCATAAGTTTATTTTCTATTGTAATCCTAAAACTGGGTCTGATAGTTTTAGAGAAATGTTAAATCCTTACTCTGATATCAAAGTAAATAATAACTCAAAAATACAAGGAGAAAAAAATCCCTTCTACACTCATATTTCACCAATTGAAACAAAAAAAATATTTAAAAATCTAGGTTGGGATTATGATGATTACTATAAGGTAGTATGTACAAGAAATCCTTACAATAAGTTAGTGTCTCTTTATGAGATGATCTACAAACGATACCCAAATTTTTTAAGGCCAGATTTTAAAAAATGGGTCATTAATACAAAAATTAATAAAAGTGGGGGTGGAGGAAAAGACCATCAGAGATGGAGAAAATATGGGACCTATGCTCTAGAAAATTTTATAAAAGATGAGTACGGAAAATTATTAGTAGATAAGGTGATAAGATTGGAAGATTTTTCTGAAGAAGTTCCTAAATTATTTAAACATCTTAAATTACCTGAAATTAGAGATGTTATAAAAAAAAATGTAGGATATAAAAGAAAAGAAACCCAAGAATATTTTGACAAAGAATTAGTATCAATTATCAAAAAAAGATATTCTTGGGAATTAAAAAAATTTAGCTATGATTTATTGTAAAACTTTAGACTTAGCTTCATTTTCAGCGTCAAAAACTTTAGTGCTAAAAAACTGAACTTCTCTAATGATTTTTCCTCCTTTCCACTGGTAGGAGATATGGAATGGAAAATTAATAATTTCATTTGTGTATTTTCCTCTTCCAGAAAATTCACTCCAAATAGATGTCCAAACATTGCCATTTGAATAGTAAGTTGTTTCTATCTCTAGATTATCGTGATCCTCATAGGGAGATTCCTTAAATTTAATATTATCAAAAAGGTCGAAGATATTTTCAACTCCTGATATGAACTCTCCCTTATTTAAAATGTTTCCGTTCGGGTCAGTAAATTCAAGATCTTCAGAGAATACTTGTTTTAAGTATTCAATTTCTTCATTTTCAACTGATTCAAAAACCTTTTGAATCATTATAGATTTATCATCATCAATTTTAACATCTCCAAAATTTGCATTTTTTTCATTACAGGAGAATAATAAAATTATTGATAGAAAGAATAAGTTTTTCATATTAGTAATTTTAGTTTATATTCTAATTTAAATATGAAATAAGAAAATTAAAAAATAAAAGTTGAAATAAAAGATATCATGAAAAAGCTTCTTACAATTTTCTTGACACTTGTAATATTATCTTGCAAAGAAAAAGAAACCGGATTTGATGATACATCAGGCATGGTTTTTATAAATGGATCTACCTACTTTATGGGAGGTAATGACCAGGAAGCAAATCCTGATGAACTTCCAGTTCATGAAGTAAAAGTGAATTCTTTTTGGATAGACGAGACAGAGGTAACTAATGAAGAATTTTCTGCATTTGTAGACGCAACTGGATACGTAACCACTGCAGAAATAAAACCTGATTGGGAAGAAATCAAGAAAGATCTCCCTCCCAACACACCTAAGCCAGATGAGAGTGTGTTTGTTCCTGCATCATTAGTCTTTAAAAAAAATGAAAACGTATCAAACTTAAATAATCATACACAGTGGTGGGACTGGGTCCCAAGTGCAAACTGGAAGCAGCCTGGAGGAGAAGGGACTTCTATAGAGGGGAAAGAAAATCATCCTGTAGTTCATGTTAGTTGGTTTGATGCTGTCGAATACGCTAGATGGAAGGGTAGGAGATTACCAACAGAAGCAGAATGGGAATATGCCTCAAGAGGTGGACTCATAAATAAAACGTATAGCTGGGGAGATGATAGAAACTTAAGTTTATATGCTAACACATGGGAGGGTGAGTTTCCAAAAAATAACATGAAGATGGATGGCTTTGAGTCAACAGCTCCAGTTAAAAGCTATCCACCAAATAGTTATGGCCTTTACGACATGTCCGGAAATGTCTGGGAATGGTGTTCAGACCTCTACAGTTATAATTATTACTCTTCTCTAGTTAATAAGGTATCAGATAATCCAAAAGGTCCAAATAAAAGTTTTGACCCTAATGAACCATTTGCTCTTAAGAGGGTAGTCAGGGGAGGAAGTTATTTGTGTAGTAAATCATACTGTACAGGGTATAGAAATTCTATGAGAATGAAAAATACTCCAGACACAGGCTCTATGCATATAGGTTTTAGAACGGTAATGGACGTAAAATAATAGTTATCATGAGAATTTTAATTTTACTAATACTACTGCCATCAACTATTCTTTCTCAGAACAAATTAAATATCATTGATAAATTTATTACTGAGGGTAAAGAACTCTGGAGTATTCCAGGAATGAGCGTAGTAATAGTTCAAAATGACTCAACAGTTTATAAAAATACTTATGGAGTAAAAAATTATTTTCAAAATGATCCTGTAGATAGTAAAACAATTTTTTCAATGGCCTCTACTACAAAAGCATTTATTGCTATGGGATTGGGAATATTGGTTGATAGAGACTCAATAAATTGGGATGATAAAGTAATATCACATTTCCCCTCATTTAAACTATCTGATGATTATATAACAGAAGATGCTAGGGTAAAGGATTTACTTACACATAACCTAGGTATTGGTAATGAAGATAGGTTATGGACCACAGATAGCACTTCTGTTGATGAAATGCTATATAATTTTTCTAAATCAGAAAAAAAATATTCTTTAAGGGGAGGTTATACATATCAAAATATCATGTACGTAATAGCAGGGAAAGTAATTGAAAATGTTTCTGGCATGTCATGGCAAGACTTTATTGAAGTTAATATTTTAGATAAAATTGATTTTTCTTGTACATTAACTTGGTCTAAAGATATTTTCAATTATAAAAACTACACATATCCTCATATGATTGATTATGATGAAGGTATTGTTAATGTCCCCTTTACTATTTCTGATCAAATTGGGGCTGCTGGAATGATGTGGTCTTGTGCTGATGATATGGAAAAATATCTAAATTTCCTTTTGAATAAGTCAGAAGTTAATGGAGAGAAAGTTCTATCTGAAAACACATTTAATTATATTTTTGAACCTCAAATATTAATCGGAAATTCTTTCTATCCAACATCAAAACTTACAAAACCTAAATGGAAAACTTATGGTTTAGGATGGTTTCAGCATGATTATAGAGGATATAAAATAGATATGCACACAGGTAGTCTACAAGGTTTAGTAGCAATTATTGCTTTGGTAAGAGATAAAAACATAGGAGTTCAGGTCTTTGCAAATCTTGATGGTGCTGAGTTGAGACACGCTATCATCTATAAAGTATTTGATTTGTTATTATTTGATGACGACTCAAGAGATTGGAATTCAGAGATTTTCGAATTATATAATGAAAGAAGTGAGAGATATAAAAAATCATATTATGAATCATTCGAGAATAGAGACAAGTCAAAAAAACTATCTTATGAACTAGAGGATTTCGTAGGTAAATATTCTAATGATATGTACGGTGATATAATTATCACTCTCTTAAAGAGAGAAGGAAAAAAATCTAGAAAAAAATATTACCTAAATCTTGATGTAAATAATAACATCAAAAATTTTGATTTAGAATGGTGGGAGGGTAATACATTTCTAACTGATAAAGATGAGAAGTGGTTAGAAAAGTTATTTGTAGATTTTATAGAGGAGGATGGTTCGATAAAAAGCTTAAAAATTTATAATGTTCAATTTGATAAAGTCAGCAACTAATTTTTTAATTGTATTATTATTTATTTCTTGTGCTCCACAGAAAACAGATAAAAAAAATATTATAATCATTCTAGCAGATGATCTAGGATATAGCGATTTAGGGTATTTTGGGAGCGAGATTAGTACACCAAATATTGATGGTCTTGCAGAAAAAGGTGTAGTATTCACAAATTTTTACTCGGCACCGTCTTGTGCTCCGTCTAGAGCTATGTTATTATCTGGTAATGATAACCATATGGCTGGTATAGGAATTCAGGCATTCCGCTCTGACAATTATGGGTATGAAGGTTCCTTATCTGAGAGGGTAAAAATTATTCCAGAGGTACTAAAAGAAAATGGTTATAACACATTTATGTCGGGAAAATGGCATATTGGGGGAGACCCTTTCGAGAGAGGTTTTGATAAAACATTTTCTCTTCTTCCAGGTGCTTTTACTCACTACGATAACAATAAGCCTATCAGAGGATATCCAGATACAGCATTCTCACAGAATGGTAAAAAAGTTTTATGGGAAGAAGGTAAATACTCTACTGATGTATACACGGATAAGTTGATAGAATTTATAGACTCATCCGATGACAAACCATTTTTTGGATATTTATCTTATACTGCTCCACACTGGCCACTACAAGTAGATAAAATTTATTCAGAAAAATATGTTGGAGTCTACGATGGTGGATATGAAATAATTAAAGAAAGAAGACTTAATGGGATGATTAAAAAAGGAGTTTTGCAAGAAGATTCTAATTATCGATCAAAATTACTTTCATCAAATTGGAATAATTTAAGTCCATCTCAAAAAGCAATTGAGTCAAGAAAAATGGAAATTTATGCTGGAATGATTTCAAACTTAGATTTTAATGTTGGAAGATTAGTTTCTTTTCTGGAGAGTAAGGAGATATTAGAAAATACAGTTATTGTATTTATGTCTGATAATGGAGCAGCTGCAGAGGATTTCTATTTTAATAAGACATACGGTGGTTATTTAAAAGAAAAATTCACCTACGATTATGATGAGATGGGATCGCCTAAGTCATTTATATCAATTGGTAAAAACTGGGCAGAGGTAATTACAAATCCATTTAAGTTATATAAAGGATTTACAACTTCTGGAGGAATGAGATCTCCAATTATAATGTATGGAATAGATAATATTGAAAGTAATATTTACGATGAGTTTATTTCAGTACTAGATATTGCTCCTACTCTTTACTCATTAACTGAATCCGATTCTGAGATTAGTGTAACAGGTGAAAGTATTGTTCCATTCCTTAAGAAAAATCAGAGTTATACTCATGACAAAAACTATGTTTTTGCTTTTGAACATAGTGGAAGTTCAATTTTAATTAAAGACAAATGGAAAATAGTTAATAATTCTTTCCCATTTAACATAAATGATTTTGAGCTTTATCATTTATCTGATATTTCTGAAATCAATAACCTAAAAAATGAGGAATCTCAGATATATAAATCTTTAATTAAAGATTGGGAATCATTTGTACTGGAAAATAAGATAATATTACCGACTCCATACAGAGATGATCTAAACTAAATTATTCGAAGTTTATATCTATATTATTTTTTTCATAGAAATCTGAAAGAATCTGCTTTACTTCTTCCTTATCTTCTACAAGATTTATTAGATCTATATCTTCTGGAGAAATAAGTTTATTTTCAGCAAGTGTACCTTTAATCCAATCGAATAATGGTCCATAATGTTTTTTACCTACCAGAATTATAGGGAATAATTTTGATTTCTTAGTTTGAATTAGAGTCAAAGCATTAAATAACTCATCTAAAGTCCCATATCCTCCTGGCATAACAACAAATCCCTGGGAATATTTTTGGAACATTAATTTCCTGACAAAGAAGTAGTCAAATTTTAGCAGGTATTCTTCGTCGACATATTCATTTGTAAACTGCTCAAATGGTAAATTTATTCTAAGTCCAATTGATTTACCTTTCGCGAGCTTCGCTCCTTTATTTGCTGCCTCCATTATTCCAGGTCCAGCACCTGATATTATTCCAAATCCCATTTCGGAAATCATACTGGCAATTTCTACTGTTTTTGTGTAGTAAGGGTCACTAGGTTGAGTTCTAGCAGATCCAAAAATTGAAATTGATGGCCCAACTTCAATCAAAGTTTCAAATCCATTTACTGTTTCTGCGTTATATTTCAATATCCTCCAACTATCTTTTGTTATGTTATTGTTCCAATCTTTCATAGTATATTTGTATAATATAATTTAATTTTATTCGTATATATTGTATAAATATACCAATAAATAAAAAACACATTTATGAAATTCAGTAACATATTATCATCATTTATTTTAATATTATTAGTAATATCTTGTAGTCAATTTGGAGACTCACTCCGACTTCCTGGAGAGAAATCAAAAGATATTATATACTTTGAGTTAGATAATGACTACCTAGCTCCAGAATCAAGAGAATATATTGAATTAAATTACTCCTCAAATGATGTTAGTAATTCATATATATTAATTGGAAAAAACACTTATGGTTTTGAGGCTGATTTAAGTAATGATATGAGTTTGTCATTTGATGAAGATGGCTCACTACGTAAAACTAGTGAACATCCTTTCCTCAAGGATAATTATAAAAAAGGAAAATTTGATAAAGAAGGTAAAGAAGATAAAGAAGAAGAAGGAAGAGATAAAGAAGACAAAGACGAAGAGGGGAGAGATAAAGATAAAGATGGTCAAAAAGATAGGTGTTTTGAAATCGCTTTACCGCATACCTTAATAATGCCTGATGGTTCTACTATCGAAATAGAGAAGGATGAAGATAAAAGACTTGTAGAGGAATGGTATAAAGATAATCCTGATGAGAAGGAAAGACCTAAACACGCATTTCCTCTAACTGTTATAATTGTAAATGATAAGGACGAAAAAGAAGAAGTAACTCTTGAAAACGAAGAAGAGCTAAAAGAATTAGTTAAGGAATGTGTAAAAGAAGATAATGAAAGAGGTGAATGTTTTAAAGTGGTTATGCCATTTTCTATGGAACTTCCTGACGGATCAGTTATTACGATTGAACAAGAAGAAGATCACAAACAGATTGAAGAATGGTATATTAATAATCCAGATTCTAAAGAAAGAGCAAGCTTTGTATTCCCAATTGACATAGAAATTTTTGAAAAGAAAGAAAATGAAGAAGATAGTAAGGTTCTTACTATCAATGATGAGGAGGAATTAAAAAAAGCTCTATCTAGATGTAGAGATAATAAAGGAAGAAAAGATAGATGTAAAAAGCTTCACGGTGATGAGATACCTGATTGTATAACTGAGTATGTTACAACTAACTATCCTAGTGATGAGATTACTCATTCTAGAATGTTAAGAACGAAAGACGGTGACGTATTCTACGTTGTGAAATTAAAAGAAAACGGTATTCTAAAATTTGATGAAGACTGTGAGTTTCTAGATTAATGATCAATTCTATTTCTTGGAAATGTAAATCAACTTGGAAAAAGGCGAGAGTAAATACCTTGTGGTGTTTACTAGGCTGTTCTATTGGTGACTTTGGAACCATATTTTATTTCCAAAATATTGAACATACTTTACCAGTATGGGGGGTAATGACTCTGGCTATTATAAATGGATTGCTGACAAGTATTGCGCTTGAGACATTTATACTATCAAAACAAATGACTTTAAGAGAAGCCTTTAACGTTGCAATTGGTATGAGTTTTATAAGTATGGTTGGGATGGAGGCAGCAATGAATATCACTGATGTGATATTAACTGGAGGAGCTATTCTCACGTGGTGGGCTATTCCATTTATGTTATTTGCTGGATTTATAACCCCTTTACCATATAACTACTATAGATTAAAAAAATTTAATCAGTCCTGCCATTAATAGTTAACTATTTTGCAATTATCTCAATGGCAAAACCACCCCCAGGTGCAAGATAGATATCAATATTGTCATTTGCGGAAACTTCTCTCTCAGTAATTTGATATTCCATTGGATTCTCTTTCCAGTGGGTATTTTGAGTATCTAGATACATTTTCATAGTATACTCTTTCCCAGACTCAAGAAAAGAGAAATCTAACTTTAATTCTCTTTCATTTTCATTTGTTATACCTCCAACATACCAATTCTCTGAGTATTTATCTTTTCTTGCCATACATACATATTCTCTAAACTCACTATTTAATATTTTTCTTTCTGACCAGTCTACTGGAACATTTTTAATAAATGCGAATGCATCCATATGCTTTGAGTAGTGTTTTGGAAGATCTGCTGCCATCTGCATAGGAGAATAGTATACCACATACAGAGCAAGCTCTTTTCCTATAGTCGAAGGGACAATAGCCCCCTTATCAATATTTTTTGTTTCTGGAGAGTCATACCTGAAGTTATTTAACTGAAAAACACCTGGTGTATAATCCATTGGACCACTGAGCATTCTTGTAAAAGGCAAATCAGTAGCATGATTAACACCGTTGGTCCAGAAACCATTGAACTCTTGTCCTTTAGCCCCTTCTCTAGATATATAATTAGGATATTTTCTTCTCAGACCTGTATCCTTTATAGGTTCATGAGTTATAATATTCAATTTATATTTTGCAGCAAGTTCAATAACTTTCTGAAAGTGGTTAACCATGTACTGTCCGTGATGCCATTCTCTAATAACATCACCATTATTATCTGTTCTTTTAATGTTTTTACTTACATCATTCACATAACCAGTTTTAATATTTTTTATGCCGAATTTGTTATATAACTTAAATGCATCCTCAAGCTGATTCTCGTAGTTTTGAATTTGACCTCCTGTCTCGTGGTGACCTACAAGTGATATATTTCTCTTAGAACCATACTCAGCTAACATCTCGATATCAAAATCATCTACTGTTTCGGTAAAGCTGAAAGGAATACCATTTCCTGAGCAGCACCACTCAGGATACCATCCTTTATTCCATCCCTCAACTAATAATCCTTCAAAACCATGTTCTGAAGCAAAATCCATATATTCTTTTACTTTTTCATTATTTGCACCATGATTTTTAGAAGGCCACCACGTAGATTCGTTAGTTCCAATCATTTCCCACCATACACCCATATACTTTCCAGGTTTAACCCAAGAAAAATCCTCATTCTTATCAGGATCATCATTTAAGTTTAGAATTATATTTGAATCTAATAACTCTGAGGAATTGTTTGCAATTTGGATTGTTCGCCAAGGAGAGTTGATGCCAGTTGTCGATTTTACTTTTATACCATCTGACCAAGGGTAAAGTTCTACTTCTAATTTCCCATTTCCTTTAGGCTTTAGAGTCATGCTTGAATAGTCTACTAGATTAGCTTCATGAATACTTATAAATAATTCATTATCTTTTTTAATTGTTAGGGGAGTATGGGCAGCATCAATTCCTAGAGTATCATATGATATATCCTCTACATTTTTAGAGTAATAATTTTTTGAGATATCATCAACTGGTGAGTTCGCATACAGAAACTCATATCTTCTGTATGAGAAAGCAGGTATCCAAAGAGCTGAATCTTTACTTGATATATTAAACTCTGTTTTCTCATCAATTAAGTCATAAGAATTAAATTTATTTTGTTTAGGAACTACATATTTAAATGCAACACCGTCATCAAAAACTCTAAAGAAAATATTCATTTTATAAACGTTATTTGATAATGAAACTATTAACTCATTATAGTTATTTGTAATCATTTCCTCTTCACCGTATAGTGGTTTCCAGGAATTGTTAAAACTTGATGATTTAGTTTCTAATAATTTTAAGTCCTTACTAAAATCAATATTATTATTAAATAAAAGACCCATTTTAGATAAACTAATTACTTTTTTATTTTTATTATTTACAGAGTAAGTTGGTACTCCATCAACTATTTCAAAACTTAATTTAATTCCATTATTAGGTGACTTTATACTTATGGAATTATTTTGAGAACATGAAAAGCAAATTATAGATAGTAAGGTTATTAATATTTTCTTCATTTTTTTTGGTTTTAGTAAAGATAAATAAGAGTTTTAATTTTAAACAATATGTATGAGACTGAATAGTAAATTTTTTATATCACTATTATTTTTCTCCTATCTTATAACTTTTGAATCCTATTCTCAAAACTATTTAGAGTTAAAAAAAGCTACTAAGTTGAAATCAATTAACTTTTTTGAGGGTGAGAATATTAGGTTTAAACAAAAAGATGATGATATTTTTACATATGCTAAAATTACAGGAATAGGGTCAGACTATTTGAGTTTCAATAATATTCAAATTCCAATAAGTAATATTGATATTATTGATATTAGGTCTAAAACTTCTAATAAAGGTAGGGCATATGGTACTCTTATCTCAGGTGGTTCTTTAGGATATTTTGCTATTGATTTTATAAATTTATCTATCGTACAAAAAGCTAACTATAAAGATGTTTTTAACCAAAATATTTTATTCAGTTGCTCTATTGGATTTAGTATTGGAGTAATTGTTAGAACTTTTGCTAAGAAAAAACTTTATAAAAGAAAAAATTTAAATAGGGTATGGATAAAAGAATTATAATAAGTATTTGTATGCTTTTATTATTCTCTTGTGATGATCTTTCATGTAGATTCAATAAAGTGCCAGAAGAGCCATATCCGGATCCAGATAGGGTAGAAGAATTTAAAACTAATATTATAAATCAAATCACATATGTGTACGAGTGTCTTGATAATGAAAAATATCCAAAACAATTTGTTGCAATTACGTATACTATAGAAAAAACTTATGATCCAGATAATAATAACAATAACACATCTTGTTGGTCTGAATCAATTTATGTAAATCTTGGAAATTGTTGAAAATATATAATTTAGTTACCGTCTCTATCTTAGTTATCACTTTTGTGATGTGCTATATTTCTTCTCAAAACATGATATTTTTTAGTGGATTACCCATTATTTATTCATTATGGTTCCTGATTTTTATAATTCAAATTATAGTATTTATTCCATCATTTATATTTAGAACAGAACATTATTATGACTTAACTGGAGGTATTACCTTTATATCTACTATAATCATTTCTTATTTAGTTAAAATTCAACTCGATCAATTTGATATAACTTCTTTACTATTAGTTTTATTTATATCAGTATGGGCTTTAAGGTTAAGTTCCTTTTTGTTTTTTAGAGTAAAAAGATCTGGAGAAGATGTTAGATTCATTAAAATTAAACAATCATTTTCTCAGTTTTTAATGACATTTACTATTCAAGGTCTTTGGGTTTTTATGTGTCTTTTTCCTGCCATTATCGTCATGAGTTCAAATCAAAGTAATTTTAACATTTTTACTATTGTTGGCTCTATATTATGGGTAGTAGGTTTTTTCATTGAAATCATTTCTGATTATCAAAAAACTGAATTTAATAAAGTAAATAAAGGATCTTTTATATCTACTGGATTATGGTCAAAGTCTCGTCATCCTAACTACTTTGGTGAGTTTTTGTTATGGTTAGGTATAACAATAATATCGTTTCCTTACTTTGAAGGATACAAATATATTGCACTAGTATCACCTTTGTTTGTTTATTTATTACTGAATAAGGTAAGTGGTGTAAATTTATTAGAAAATATTGCAGAGAAAAGATGGGGTGATGATAAAAAATATATTGAATACAAAAATCAAACTCCAGTATTTTTTCCTAAAATTTTTTAATTTTTTGTTTTTATCAGTATAACACCGTCTCTCCCATCTGAACCATATACATTTAGTTCTGAACTACTTTTCAAAAGTTTAATACTATCAATATTTTCAGGTTGTACTAATTGATAAGCCGAACTGTAATTTCCTACTCTATTTCCATTAACAAAGAAAAGTACTTCTCTATAAAACTTAACACTTGTCTGGCCCCTTAAATATATTTCAGCATTCCTCTCATCAAAACCACTTATTTTTAATCCAGGCAATGACCTAAGTCTATCTAGAAGACTAAGAGTAGTTCTTGCTTTGACATCTTGGGATTGAGATAAATTATTTACCTGGCAGGATGTTGATATAAAGATTATTAATAACAATAATATTTTTTTCATAAATAAATTTATTGTGTTTTTATTAAGATTACACCACCAGAACCTAAAAATCCATAAAAAGCTATATCATTTGCATTTTTTAAAATTTCTATTGTCTTTATCTTAGTTGGGTCTAGAATATTTACCACTTTAGAATAGTTTCCAACCTTTACTCCGTCTAAAATAAATAAGACCTCTTTCTGATTATTAATACTAGTAACACCTTTAGTAAATACTCTTGCTGTTTGTCCTGAACCCTCAATATAAATTCCTGGATTAATCCTTATTCTATTTAATAAACTCACATTACTTTTTTGAGAAATTACTATTTCATTTGAAGGTGACATATCTGAACTTAATTGTTTATTTAGCGTGCATCCAGTCAATACTATAATAAAAAAATATTTCATTTTCTATTTTTTTTTATTTCAATAAAAATAACGATGATTAATAAAAATAATAGAATATAGTTTGATGCTAGAATTACTTTATCACCTATTATATATGCATTAGGCATGAATTTCATTTCAATTGTGTGATTTCCTGGACTAAGTTCCAAACCTCTAAGTGTATAATTAACTCTAATAAGTTTACTTTCTTTTCCGTCTATTAAAACTTTCCATCCGTGAGCATAATATATTTCAGAAAACACTACAAATGACTTGTTTTGATTTTCTGATTTATAAATAATTCTATTGGGATTATACTCTACAACTTCAATTTTACCTTCTGATGAAAAGTCTGTAACTTTTATATTATCAAATATATTTTTATCATATACAGCTTCTTTTTTTGTGTTAATATTACTCAACATTTCAATCTCATCTTTTGGTGAATTTGTTGGGATCAACTTATCTATATACCATACATTTCCATTAGAAAATTTGTTTTGAACTACATTGTTTCTATCCTCACCAAATTTAATATATCCAACGTTAAGCATATTTATAACCTGAAGGTCACTAAAGTCAATATTATTATTTTGTAGTTTATCAACTAGTAATTCTCTTTCTTTGTTTATTTTTCTCTCAATTAGGTCTTGATATCTTCTCATTTTTGCTCCATGGTAACCACCTATTGAAGAATGAAAATAAGATGTCTTTGCATCATTAAAAGTATTTTGCAAATTGTAAATCCTTTTTCGATTTGAATTATTTTCTAAAATAAATTGATCTGATTCGCTTAATGATATCTGTTTATTTTTTTTATTTATAAATGTACAATCTCCATACATTTCGCAACTCTTATCATCTCTAATTAATGATGTTGTTATTCTTAGGTGATCTAAAGAAATTATTGCAATTGAAACAATAGTAAATATCTGTTTGTTAAGATTTCTATAGATAATACTTAGATATGATAAATATAAAATTAAAGTAAAAAACGATGCGTATCCTAAATCTGTTTTTAGAAGACTTTTTCTGTCTTGTGATAATGCATCTGTAAACCAAGAAGGAAAGTTTTGAAAATTAGAATCTACTGACCCCGAATAACTTAATAAAAAACTAAAACAAAAAATGAAAATGTAAAATGATATTGAATATAAAAATGCTTTAAATACATGTTTTTTGTATTTTTTTACATCAGATAATAATCTATTTAGAGTTAGTGATGAAAATAATGATAAGGAGAATAATGAAATAACTATTATGAAGGTTACAGACCTAAATTTATTATATCCTGGAAGATAGTCAAAGAATATATTATTGATGAAACTTAAATTACTTCCCATACTTAACAGGACACTAAATATCAATAAAACTATAATCCAGTTTTTCTCTGATTTTTTTAAAATCATGATTCCCAATATTAAAAAGAATAATGAGATACTACCTGCAAAGTAAGGTGCAGTGAGAGGTTGATCACCCCAGTAAGTAGGAACATTTCTCAGCTGGTTATTAATTTGTACAGTACTTACATTATTTTTTCTTAATGCTTTCCCTAGATTAGAATCTCTTTCTAGTGTCTGTCTACTTGAACCACCAAGAATATTAGGTATAAATAAGGTAAGAGGTTCAAATATTCCATTACTATACTGAAATGCATAATCTTTATCTAATCCTGAAGTATTTGTTATTTCTGAATTTCCTCTTATTGATTCACTAGAATATTCGAGTACTGCCCAAATCTCACCAAAAAAGGTTCCAATTGCTAACATAGCTGCTATCATCAGCACCAAAATTCTTTTAAGATAAAATTTAATTTGATTTTTATAATAATGATATATCAACTGATTAGATCCATAGAATATTAAAATAAATAAAGTGTAGTAAGTGATTTGTAGGTGATTTAATCTTAACTGAAGCGCAAGAGCAACTGCTGTGATAATAAAACCTAAGTTTCTATTTCTATTAATACATAAATGAATGCCTCCTATAATTAACGGTAATAGTGCTACAGTCCCTATCCTTGCATTATGACCAGCTGCAATACCTACTATTAAATATGATGATAGAGTAAATGCTATTGAACCAAATAGGGCTATTTCAGGTTTTACTCTAAAACAAAGAAGCATTATATAGAATGAAATAAAACTTATCAGCATGTTACTAACTGGATGAGGAAAAAAAACACTGTATATCTTATGAATATTAGATACTATATAGTTACTCCACTTAATATCTATTAGGTAGGCAGGCATTCCTGAAAACATAGAATTAGACCATAAGGCTTCTTCATTGTTATTTTTTCTAAACTCAATGGTTTCATTAGCAGAATATTTCCATTGCTCAATATCATGTTGTTTGATTTCTTTATTTTCAAAAAATACTGGACTAAATAAGTAGGTAGTTAATGAAATAAATACAATAAGAGATATGATATGTTTTACTATAATATTCATGTTACTTAATGATTTATGAAATATACTGAGTATTAGTGAAATAAATGAATCATTATTTGCTTTAATTGTTATTTTTGTAGTGTTATGTTTGAAAACTTAAGTAATAAATTAGATAGAGCCTTTAAAGTATTAAAAGGTCAAGGAAGAATAACAGAAATTAATGTTGCTGCTACTATTAAGGAAATAAGAAGGGCATTGATCGATGCTGATGTAAGCTATAAAGTTGCAAAAGAGATTACCTCTAAAATCAAAGAGGAAGCTATGGGACAAAACGTTTTGATATCTGTTTCCCCAGGGCAGTTATTAACTAAGATAGTTGCAGACGAATTGACGGAGCTAATGGGAGGTGAATCTGCAGAAATATCATTAGATGGAAATCCAAATATAATTTTATTATCAGGACTACAAGGATCAGGTAAAACAACATTTACAGGTAAATTAGGAAGATATCTGACTAAAAAAGGAAAGAAAACTCTTATGGTTGCCTGTGATGTATATAGACCTGCTGCTATTGAACAGTTACATGTGATAGGAGAGGATCTTAAAATTGAGGTATATTCTGATAAGAAATCTAAATCACCTTTAAATATTGCTAAAAAAGCTATAAAGCATGCAAAAGAAAATGGTTTTAAATCTGTAATTATTGATACTGCTGGGAGGTTAGCTATTGATGATAAGATGATGGATGAGATAAAAGGATTAAAAAAATCATTAAAACCTCATGAAACTCTATTTGTAGTTGATTCTATGATTGGTCAAGATGCAGTCTTAACAGCAAAATCATTCAATGAAGCTATAGATTATGATGGTGTAGTATTAACAAAACTTGATGGGGATTCAAGAGGTGGGTCTGCTTTATCAATTAGAAAAGTTGTAGATAAACCTATTAAATTCATTAGTACAGGTGAGAAAATGGATGCATTAGATGTCTTCCATCCAGATAGAATGGCAAAGAGAATTCTTGGAATGGGTGATGTAATAAGTTTAGTCGAGAGAGCACAACAAAATTTTGATGAAGATGAGGCAAGAAAACTTCAAAAGAAAATGTTTCAGAATACTTTTGGGTTAGATGATTTCCTTTCTCAAATTCAAAAAATTAAAAAGATGGGGAATTTAAAAGATTTGATTGGTATGATGCCTGGTGTATCATCAAAAGTTAAAGATTTAGATGTGGATGATGAGTCTTTTAAGCCAATTGAATCTATAATTTATTCAATGACCCCAGTAGAAAGAAAAAATCCTGATATACTAAACGGAAGTCGTAAAAAAAGAATTGCTACTGGTAGTGGAACTTCTGTTCAAGAAATTAACCAGTTAATTAAACAGTTTAGTCAAATGAAAAAGATGATGAAAATGATGAAAAAGACTGGTCCTTCTGGTATGATGTCAGCTTTGGGTTTAAATGAAAAATAATTACTTGTAAGTTACTGCTTTGATTGCTTTCATTGCTTTACCAACATCGGGAATTATTTCTTTAATTAGTGTTGGGGCATAATGGAAAGGAACATCTTCACATGTAATTCTATGAACAGGAGCATCAAGATAATCAAATGCAAATCGTTGTATATGATGGCTGATCTCTGAGGAAATTGATGCCAATGGCCATGCTTCTTCGATAATAACTAATCTATTTGTTTTCTTGACTGATTCAATTATACTATTATAGTCAATTGGTCTAACCGATCTAAGGTCAATTAGTTCAACATCAATATTTTCTTTTTTTGCTTCTATGTAAGTCTCTTCAGCAACTTTCATCATTTTACCAAAAGAAACTAAAGTCACATCTTTACCTTCATGAACTTTTTTTGATTTACCTATTGGTATTAAATATTCTTCCTCAGGAACCTCTCCTTTATCTCCATACATAACTTCTGACTCCATAAATATAACTGGGTCATCATCTCTAATTGATGTCTTTAATAAACCTTTTGCATCATAGGGGTTTGAAGGGACTACAACTTTTAAACCTGGTGTATTTGCATACCAATTCTCAAAATTTTGAGAATGTTGTGCTCCTAATTGTCCTGCGTTTCCTGTAGGACCTCTGAAAACAATTGGAATATTAAATTGACCTCCAGACATTTGATACATTTTGGCCGCACCATTTATTATCTGGTCAATAGCAACTAAGGAGAAATTAAAAGTCATAAACTCAACGATTGGCCTTAATCCGTTCATTGCTGACCCAACACCAATTCCACTAAATCCAGTTTCAGCAATAGGTGTATCTATAACCCTCTCAGAGCCAAATTCTTCAAGCATTCCCAAACTTACTTTATATGCACCATTATATTCGGCAACTTCTTCACCTATTAGATAAACACTTTTATCTAGTCTCATTTCTTCAACCATTGCTTCTCTAAGTGCTTCTCTGAATTGTATTTCTCTCATGTCGTGCAAAAATAAAAAAAGGCCTCTAAAGTAGAGGCCTTTAATTTAAAAAATAAATAAAAATTTTAATTCATTGCTGCATTAACTGCATCAGAATAGTTAAGAAATTCTACATCATTTACTAATCTTTCTTTTAAATCACCATCATCTTTACTTAATGCTTCTTTAAGATGAGAAGTAACACCAGTTGCGTTTCCTTCTCTTGCAGATATAATTGCATGAACATAATCAAGACCACCTTGTTCTTCAATGTTCATTTCAGCTAGATATTTTCTAAGGGATGTCATTTCTGATTTAGCACCAGCAAGATCCCCCATCATTACTTTCATAACACCTCTTCTATACATTCCCCAACCGTTGTTCGGGATTGTATTTAAGATAGTCATTGCTCTATCATATTCACCTAGAGGTATAGATAATGTGCCTTTTGATACTATCATATCAGTTTTTGAATGAGATAAATCTAGTTTTTCAGCATTTAATACATGCTCATAAGCTAGATTCCAATCATATTTCATAGCAGCAATTGCGGCAAGATTAAGATGAGCTTCTGCATTTTCAGTTTTATTATTTGATATATCTAACTGAGTTTTAGCAGCTTCTAAAAGTTTTAATTGGCTCTCAGATCCTTCTTCTTCTTCTTTTGCTAACTGAATATGAACAGCTCCAAAATCGTTATGTGCTTGCCATGTTCCACCCCATTTAACAGCTGCTCCATAAATCGCAGCTTTTTCAGTTAGATCAGGAGTTAATCCACCAGCAAATAAAAGTTCACCATGTGATAAAGCATCTGATGAAGCTTCTCCACTTACAATATTTTGAGCAATTGCTAATATTTCATTATTAGGTTTCTTTTCAATAACTGTAACTACTTCTGTTCTTGATGTTCTAAGATCAGGGTATACTTCTTTCATTAAGGTCTTATAAAAACTCAATTTTGATAATGATTTTTCTTTGTCTACAAATGAACCTCCACCATTAATAATTGAAGAAACTTGAGATTTTTCTGCTCTTGATAGAGAAGATGAAGCCCTTAAAACTCTTCTAAGTCCATCCCAATTTTCTACAACAGGTACTAAATCAAAATTAATAGATCCTGCCTCATCTTTATAATCATATTTATCCATCTGAGCTCTATAATATTTTTCAATTTCAGTTGCTCTTTTATCGGCAAGGACTTCATTTACTTTTGTAGAACCCTCTGGGGAGTGTGCTCCAGTTATATTGACACCCTTAGTAATATTTTTTTCAGCGACAAATGCAGCAAATTGTTCTCCTCTATCACTTTTCTTTTCTGATCCTCTCAAATATGAACTTCCTTGATTAAAGAAAAAGTCTACAGAAGTTACTTCAGTTTCTTCAGCATCAGTATATCCAGGGTATGCTGTTGGTGTAGGTATATTAGAAGCTCTAGTTAAAGTGATTGTTCTGTTAACTCCATCAGCTACATTACTAGATTCAGTATCTAAACTCTTACCAGTTGCTACAACTTTAGCAGTACCAACTACCGATAATTTTCCAGGTGATCCACCCATTACTGATCTATTATAAGGGACAGATAATGTTTTAGTAGATTTAGATGTTGAAGAAGCACTATTTGGATAATCAGATGCTTTAAATTCTATAGATCCAACATCAGTACCTTCGAAATTAAAGTTTAATGTATAACTTGTCCCTTTAGGTAACATACCTTTTGGAAGAGTTGATTCCACATCAAAAGAGACTTTTGATCCAGATAATTCTATTGGACTTGGGTTTACGTCAATTTGTTGTTGTTTAGACAATTCTACCATTTTCTTAAGCGGATTACATGCAGAAATTGTAAATAATACAACAAAAACTAAATTTAAAATATTAATATTTTTCATGTTTGATAATTATAAGTTCTTAATTAAGCTTTTACTTAAGGAACAAAAATACATATTTTTATCAATATTGAGAACAAATAGCTATAAATCACTAAACCTTTTTTTTCCTCTGAAATAATATTCTAATGGAATAACTCTCTTATTTATTTTGATGGGGTTCTTTTTTGTTTTTTTCTTATTAAATAATAGCTTGGGAAGCATAAATATAAATGATATATATGCTTTTAATACTCCTAGAAAATGTAATAAAGATTTATTCTTAATTAATAGGAAAAAACTGGCTAGAAAATCCAGAAATAATCTCATAGGTAATTTAATAAAAATAGAGACTATGGGTTCATTCTTTACAACCATTACAAGGTTATTTCTGAAGTTTAAGAATGTTTTTTTTGGATTATTATAATTTAGTGTGCCTCCTCCTAGATGATAAACTTTACTTTTTGGAAAACAAAAATTTTTTAACCCTAATCTTTTTATTCTCCAGCAAAGGTCAATTTCTTCCATATGTGCATAAAAGCTCTCGTCAAAACCTCCCAATTTTTTAAATAATTCATTTCGGATCATCATGCAAGCTCCTGATGACCAAAATATTTCTAAAGGAGAATCGTACTGACCTTTATCTAATTCAATTGTATCAAATATTCTTCCTCTACAATAAGGATAACCTAAAAAATCTATATATCCACCTGATGCTCCAGCATACTCAAATGATGATCTGTTTTTATAAGATAATATTTTAGGTTGACAAGATCCTATTTTATTATTTTGTTCCATTGAATTGAACATAGGAAATAACCAATTTTCACTAACTTCTACGTCGTTATTGATTAATACAATATAATCAGATTTTATATTTTTAAGACCAATATTATATCCCTTAGCATATCCATAATTTTTCTTGTTAAGGATTATTTTTATAGAAGGAAACTTTTGTTTTATTAATGAAATAGAGTTGTCAGTTGAATTATTGTCAATAACATAAACTGAGGAAATTTTTTTATCAGAATAATTTATAATAGATGGTAAAAATTTCTTCAAATATTTTTCTCCATTATAATTTAAAATTGCAACAGAGATTTTTTTTTCTGACTTAATCATTTAAATAAATTTCCCATATCAAAACCAGGAATATTTGGTATTATATCTCCAGTCTTTTCTTTCATGTGATCTTTAATTTTAGAGTCTATTTCTTTTAACCCCTTATTAGTTGCAGCAACTACCAAATCTTGTACCATATCTTTCTCATTTAAGATACTTTCATCTATTTGAATTGATACCAATTCTTTTTTTCCATTTATTTCAACTTTGACTAATCCTGCACCTGATTCTGATTTTACTTTAATCTGATCTAGCTCTTCTTTTACTAGTTTCATTTTTTCTTGAGCTTCTTTAATTTTGCTCATCATTTTCATCATGTCAAACATATTGATCTATTTAATTAACAAAAATTTACCATTTATATAAATTTTTTCACTGTCTTTGTTGAACTCAATTTTATATACATAAGAATCTTGGATTATTTTACCTTTAAAATAACCATCCCATCCTATATTTATGTCATTACTTTCAAAAACTTTTTCTCCAAATTTATTAAATATATACATTTTATACTCACTAACATTACTGTGTAAAGGTTTAAAAATATCATTTAGGCCATCGTTATTAGGTGTGAATGCATTTGGGATTGGGATTGGATTAAAATTATTAAAACTATCCACACAAAATGTATTAGAAATAGACTTTTTGTTTTCTTTAAACCCAACTACTTTATAACAGTACTCATAACCTTTTAAAATCCCAGTGTTATCTAGAAAAAGATTGCTCTTTTCATATAATGTCTTTATTAAATTTTCATTCTTATAAATATTCATGGAGTCAAATTCATATACATAATTGAATTCAATTTCATTTCCTCTTTTACTCTGAAATGCGTCAAGATATATCAAACATATTTTATCTTCTATTACTTGATCACTGCATTTATATATTTTTTCTAAAGAAATACAACGATTCATAAGAGAGTTATTTGAAACTTTTAACACTTTATTTGAATTTATTAAGGATGATGAGCTTAAAAATGTTGAGTCAATAGAATTATTAAGAAGTAAATTATAGTTTGTGCTTTCATCTAAATTATAAAATAGATCAAAACTAAATTTGTCATTTTGTAGTACTACAGAATCAATAATATCAACAGTTGTATCATCAATTGGCTTTATCTTAAAATTATGTTTTGAACAGTTTAAATCATTATTGCCAAACATTCCAACAATAAATCCAGAGATTTCGTCTTTTGATCCAAGATATTTAGAATAATCAAATTCGTTAGAGCCATAATTAATACTACCTACAGAATCACCTTCAATTACCAATTTATATTTTTCGTAATACGAGTCATTCAACAGTATCTCAAGTTTGTTGTTTTTACAATTAAAAAAATCAAAATCAATTTCTTCTGCAGTAAATGCCTCTATTTCTAATATATCTATTTTCTCAACTCCATCTTGATTAATTGCTTGAGCAATAATGAATTTTCCATCATTATTGTAGGTGTTTGATTTAGAACCAGAAGGATTAAATAAGTTGTTTGTTAGATTATAATCAAAATCATATTGAATTACTGTGACCGAAGGGTCTAAATTTTCAGAAATAATTTCAACTTGTAATGGTATACATCCTTTATTGATATTAACAGTAAACCTCCCAAGGTCACTTGTTTGAGATAGGGATACAGAATAAATTAATAGTAAAAAGAAAGTTAAATTAATTTTTAACATTGAGAGCAATCAAGATAACTTAGATACAATTTCTTCAATATTTAATTTTTCTTGTGTGCCTTTTTCCATGTTTTTAAGTGTAAGAATATTTGATTTAATTTCATCTTCCCCAATAATTATAACGTTAGTTATGTTATTATTATTTGCATATTGTAACTGTTTTTTTAACTTTCCATTATCTGAATATAAATCAACATTAATATTATTTTTTCTAAGTATAGTGGCTATTTCAATTGATCTTTTAATAAATTTTTCAGATAAATAACTTATTAAAACTTTATTAGATAAGATTATTTTTTCAGGAAATAGTTTTCTGTTATTCATAACTTCTATAATTCTTTCAATACCGAAAGAAATTCCAATTCCAGAAATATCTTTAAACCCAAAAACTTCAGTTAAATCGTCATATCTTCCTCCTCCACAAAGACTTCCAATATTATCTTTACTTGAAATTACTTCAAAAATGGAAGATGTATAATAAGATAATCCTCTAGCTAGGCTGAGGTCGAATTCAAAATTATCATCTAATAATAATAATTGTTCTATTTCATTTAATCCTTGATTACCTACATCAGATTTTTCTAAAGCTTTTTTAATAAAATCAATTTTACTTTTATTTGAACCTTCAAAAAAAAGAATTTTTATTAATTCATCGTTTTTCTCTTTTGGTAAATCTAATTTTTGAAGTTCTATTTTGAATTGGTCTTTTCCTATTTTATCGATTTTATCAACTAGGACACAGAATTGATTAATGTTATCACTGAAATTAAACACTTGAGATAATCCAGTTAGTATCTTTCTGTTATTTAATTTTATTTTAACATTATCAATATTTAATTCTTTAAATATTGTATAAACTAGTTTTATTATTTCTGCTTCACATACTAAAGAATTTGTTCCTATATAGTCAACATCACACTGATAAAATTCTCTAAACCTTCCTTTTTGAGGTCTATCTGCTCTCCAAACATTTTGTATTTGGTATCTTTTAAATGGCAATGTAATCTTTTCTCTGTTGCTACTAACAAAACGAGCTAAAGGAACTGTAAGGTCATATCTTAACCCTTTACTTGAAATAAGATTTTTTAATTCAGATGATGATAGATTATTAATACCATCAACTTTTTTAAGAAAATCTCCTGAATTAAGTATCCTAAAAATTAATTTATCTCCTTCATCACCATACTTTCCATTAAGAATTTCAATATTTTCTAGTGATGGTGTCTCGATAGAATTAAAACCAAATAGAGAAAAAGTTTTTTTGAAAATGTTAAAAACATAATTCCTCTTCTTCATTTCATCTGGTCCGAAGTCTCTTGTTCCTTTTGGTAAAGATGGATTTATTTTTTTCACTTTTTTAAAATTTATTACAAAGCTAGCAAATGATTTACATTATTTTTTATTTAAATTGCGCCAATAATTAATACTATGGCAGTTACTAGATTAGAAAGGAAAGGAAGAAGAAATGTTTCCAAAGCAAAAAGAGCTAAGCAGGTGATTAAAAGCCTCAACTCTAAACCTGTTATTAAAAACGTTGATGTAGAAGAAGTCAAAAAGGAATTCGCAAAAAAAACTACTAAGAAGTAGTTTTAGCTTAGTTCTACAACTTCTAATTTATCGATCTTACCTTTTTCAATACAAAACCTTACAATTGTTTTTCTTTTATGAAATCCTACTTTTCCACAAGCTCCTGGATTAATATATAATAAATTATTAATCTTATCCTTTTCAATTTTTAGTATATGACTGTGTCCACATATTAAAACGTCTGGTTTATTTACATTAATTAGTTTTAGAGCCTTCCTATTATATTTTGGGGGTTTGCCTGCAATATGCAATATTAGAAACTTAATTTTTTGAATAGTAAATAGTTGAATCTCATTAAATTCTCTTCTAATCAATTCATTATCTATATTTCCAAAAACAAATCTAGTTTTTTTGAAATCTTCTAATTTTTCTAGTGTTTCTATATTCCCGATATCTCCTGCATGCCAAATTTCATCACAATCTTTTAGATATAATTTAAGGTCTTCATGAAAATAACTATGTGTATCAGATATTACACCTACTTTCATTTTAGGAGAATTATTTATTTGATCTAATTCTTTCTTTCATTCTTGACCAGATACTATCAAGTTTTTTAGTCTGTTCTTCATCAGCAATTTCTCTAATTTTTATCCAATGATTTAACTTTTCTTTATTGAGTTCAATTGCTACATCATAATAATCTGACATATTTAATGAATTATTATCAATGTCCCTTGATATATCATCCATTATTATCAAATCGTATCTTCTAAACCCTCTCTCAACCTTTCTTTTTATTGAGTCATATCTCTTGTACTCTTTCCTAGCTAATTTTAATTGTTCTTTGTCAAAACCTATACGTTCACTAAGATAATTCATCTCCCTCCTAAACTCTTCATTATTTATTCTTCCTGATTTTTTTTTAGAATTATATAAGAAAAATATATTTGATATAATTAAAACACCAATTACCAAATATTGTAATTTATTCTTCATTTGATGTAAAATTAATTATGTCAGATTTATTAGAATCAAAGTATATCTCTTCAATATCCATACTATATGTATTTATTGGTGTTGATTCGTTGATTCTTGTCATAAAGAAAAAGTTTAAACCTAATAGAAAAATTATCATTGTCAATAAAAAAGGTCTTTCATATTTAAGATAGAATACTTCATTTCTGTTTTCTTCTTTAAGTTTTGTTAAAAGTCTTGAATAGAAATAAGGTCTAGTTTCAACCTGATTAATATTTTTTATACTATTTAAAATCTTATCTAATTTTTTATTCATAATAGACTATTTAAAATAAAATTTACTGTTAACTCAAATGATTTATTTTTCCATTCTTCACCACTAATATTTGTTATATTTTTAACACTTCTTAAGGATTTCATTTGAAGGGAAAGCCCATCATAGATTTCATAACCAATTCCAAAAACAAAATTTGGATCACTTTCTAAATAATATCTTTTTTCAAACTTAAAATCAGGGTTCTGACCAGTTGCATTAGAACTTAAATTACTAGATCTTGTCTCAATTGTTGAAAAGTCCTGTAGCAAATGAATCTGTGGACCAACAAAAAAATTAAATTTTTGAATTTTAAAATCTAATAAAATTGGTATCTGAAGATAAACCAAATTATTTTCAAACCTAGTCTTATTTGCATCTTCAACTATTACTCCCTGAGAAGAATAATTTATACCTGTTTTAAGGCTAATCTTTCTTTTAATAATTTTTTCATCAACCTGCTCAGATGACAAATCAAAAAATATTTCTAAAATTAAACCAGCATTATATCCAAGATATGAATCTACTCTGTAAGGTAATCCGCCAATTGTATTCCATACCATTCCAGCAGATGTGCTAAAATTTGATTCTGTTCTTAGAGTTTGATTTGATAAGCCGCTACCCAAACTTATTCCTAGATTAATCTCTTGTGAGAAAGAGTTAAAACTAATCATTAATAAAAAAAGTAAAATTTTATTCTTCATTCTATTTATTTAGATGTTAAAATTAATTATTTCTTGTTATCTATTTTTTTTATAAGGTGTAATTTCAAGTTTTTTTTAGCTCTAAATATCAAAGATTCTATAGAAGACGTTGATTTATTCATTATTTCAGATATTTTTTTATACGATAATCCTTGAATATTTTTTAATATATACGCTGATTTTTGTTCTTCGTTTAATTTTTCGATAGCATTAAATAATAATTTGGAATCTTCTTTTTTTTCTAAAATTATTCCGGGGTGCTCAAATTCAGGAATATCAATAGTTGTTCCATCGTCTCTAAATAAATTAATTATTAATGAAAATCTTTTTTTTCTCTTTTTGAATCTTAAATATTCAAAACATTTAGATACTGTTATCTTGTAAATCCAAGTAGATAAACTTGATTTTTCTTTAAAATTTTTAATTGATTTATAAACTTGAATAAAAACCTCTTGTGATATGTCATCAGAATCATCAATATTTTGAATTATTGATATACAGGTGTTAAATACAAAATCTTTATAATTTTCTACAAGATATTTGAAAGCAACCTCGTCTTTTAACTTTAAATTTTTTATTAAACTTTTTTCTTCCAAGGTTTTATTTGCATATTAACTAATAAAAATAATAATTGGTTAACAAGATTCTTAATTTCTGTTAATATGTTAGATGTCATTAAACCTACTTTATTTCTTAATAAGGAGAAATGTTTAAAAAATCTTAATAGGATTAATAATTTAGCAGAACTTAATAATATTAACTTCAGACCTCATTTTAAGACTCATCAGTCTTTAGAAGTTGGAAGATGGTTTAAAAAGTTTGGAGTAAAATCAATCACAGTATCATCTGTATCTATGGCTAAATATTTTTCTGATGAATGGGATGATATCTTAATTGCTTTTCCAATAAACATATTAGAATTAGAGGAAATCAAATTTCTTCAAAATAAAATAAAGCTTAGTATTTTAATTGATTCATATGAATCTCTAAAGCTTGTAGATATGAATCTTAAAAACAAGATAAATGTTTATTTAAAAGTTGATGTTGGATATAATAGAGCTGGAATAAGATATGATAATATAGAATCAATAAATAAGATTATTAATTTTTCAGAGTCATCAGATATAATAAATTTTATGGGTTTTATTTCACACTTTGGAAATACATACAATTCTAAATCTAAACATGAAATAAAAGAGGTTTTTTTAAAGTCTATCAAAAAACTTAAAAACCTAAATAATATTTTCCCAAATATTGATATTTCAGTTGGAGATACCCCTTCTTGTAGTATAATTGAAGATTACCCTGATTTTATAACTGAAATAAGACCTGGTAATTTTATTTATTATGATATAGCACAGTTTAAAATAGGTTCCTGTAAACTAAAAGATATTGCTATAAGAGTAGTGTGCCCTATAGTTTCTATTTACGAGGACAGGAGTTGTATGTTAATTTATTGTGGTTCGGTTCATCTTTCAAAAGATTATATTTTAGAAAATGAAAAAAAATGCTATGGATACGTTTACCTAGGAGATTACTGGAGTTTAGATAATAAAATTGGAAAAATAGTATCTCTTTCTCAGGAACATGGCATTGTGAAGTTAGACAAAAATGAAGACTTTAAAATAGGTCAAAATGTATCTATTGTGCCTGTTCATTCCTGTCTAACAGTAGATAAAATGAGAGAACTATACTGTGATAATAAAAAGATTGAGACAATGAATTAAGATAGAGTTTTTGAAAATTATTGTAATTAACGCTAGATTGTATAGATGAAAAATATTCTATTTTTATGTATATCATTAATTTTTTTAAATACAGTTAGTGGTCAAAATCATCGAGAATTTAACAGGGATGCAAATAAAGCCTTTAAAGAAAGTGACTATATAAACGCCACTTTATATTCTATTAAATCTTTACAGATTAAAAATAACTTCAAGACTGCTGTTAAACTTTTTGAAAGATCAATAAGTTTAGCTAATACCGATAACTTATCTAAAATAAACAGATTGGTAGATCAAGCTGTTCCATATAAGGACGAACAATCTGCAATTCAGATGAAAGAAATTTATACTACTTATCGTAGATTAAATCAAATTCAAAATGAATTAATAAATTTCCCTAAAAAAGTTAAACTTAAAAATAAAAATATTATTACTGAGAATACTTATGACTTTACAAACCAAATAAATAACACAAAAAATCTTTTAAAAAAATACAATAATATAACTGCTGAAAACTTCTACAATGAAGCAGATGGAATTTTATCTCAATCAGCTTCACCTACTAACGGAGAATATAGAAAAGCATATAGATTATATGTAAAATCTGATTCGTATGTAGATAACTATAATGATGTCAAAGAATTAATAGAAAAAACTTTAGAATTAGGAAAAGTAAAAATTGCAATAACAAAAAAAAACTATACTAACAATAATTTTAATAGGCTTCATGATCAAATTAGAGACAAAATTTTTGAAAGACGTTTTACAAAAAATATTACTTCAACATTAATTAATGAGGTTCCTATTAATTTACAAGATTCAGATCCAGGTTATATTAAAAGTTTAGTTCAGTCTGCCTCTGAAGATCGTATAATTGACGAAATCTTTGAGATAGTTTATATAGACTTTAGAATAAATAATATACGGGTAATCAATTCTACACCTTTTAGTAACTCAGTTCAAGTTAAAGAAAGAGTAAATGATAGTACAACTACATCTGTAACAAAAACAGCTGTAGGAACATTATATGAGCTATATGGTATGGCAGAATTAGTAACTAACCTAACAATATCAGATGCACTATATGGAAATGTATTATTTGATGAAAAAATACCCCAAAATTATGAGTATAGGAAATCTTATATTAACTATAAAGGAGATATTAGAGCACTTCCAAAAGGTTATTCAAGATATACTACAATACGTCCTGTAGATCCAAACCTTAAAACTCAGGTTGAACAGAAGGTACTAAGTAGAATCAGTGAAATTATAAATTCTAGGTACGAAAATTAATTAATCTAGACCGTGTGTTAACCTTTTCAATGGCTTGATTAATAGTATAACCAATAATCCGAATAAAGAACAGAAGACGAAAATTCCAGTAAATATTTCAAATTCACCTGCTGTCTGTGCCCACTCACCTAAAGATGCTGCAAGTTTATTACCAAAACCTGTACATGCAAAATAAGTACCCATCAACATAGATGCATATTTTATTGGAGCTAATTTTGTTATTAATGCCATTGCAGTTGGTGAAGTACATAATTCACCTAGTGTATGAAATAAATAGGCAAATACAAGAAAATACATAGCACTTGACCCGTTATTTTGAAATTCTAAAGATGCCATACTCATAAAAAGAAACCCTATAGCCATAATGACTACACCTATAGCCATTTGAAATAATAGTGCAGACTCTTTTCCAATAGATTTCCACCAAGCCCAGAATTTACCAACAAATACAGCAAATATAACAATGAAACCAGCATTTAGTGATTGAAACCAAGTAGCTGGAACCTCAAAATTTATACTTTCAATCATTCTATTTGTCTTCTCAAAAGCATATATATTCATTAAACCACCTGCTTGCTCAAAAGCGCCCCAGAATACAATAACAATTACAAATGAAAGTAATAATACAACAACTCTATCTTTCTCAACTTTTGTAAGTGGTTTATCCATAAGATCTTTATTCGGATTATCATTTTTACCAATGAAATCTCCTATGCCAACCAAATATTTTTGTCCCCACATAAAAACTAACTGACCTAATAACATACCTATTCCAGCTAGTCCAAAGCCATAATGCCAACCATATACCTCTCCAATACCTCCAATAATTATTGCAGAAAGAAATGCTCCAATATTAATTCCCATATAGAAAATTTTGAAACCAATATCTCTTCTGTCGTCTTCTTTGTTATATAGACCACCTACCATTGTCGAAATATTAGGTTTTAATCCGCCAACTCCTAAAATTATAAAGCCTAAACCTGCATAGAATGCATTAATATTATCAATTGCTAAAATACAATGACCAAGAACTAAAAGGAAACCACCTAACATTACAGTTTTCTTCTGACCCAATACTTTATCAGCAAGTATTCCCCCTGGAATCCCAGCAACGTATACTAACATAGTGTACCATCCGTATAGCTGTAGAGCTTCAACTTCTGACCAACCATACCCTGGATTTTCTGCTGTTGTCTCTGAAATTAAAAATAAGACAAGAAGAGCTCTCATCCCATAATAAGAAAATCTTTCCCATAATTCAGTAAAGAAGAGAACATATAAACCGTATGGGTGTCCAAAAAGAGTTTTTTGCTTATTTTCCATTATTTCAGCATAATTTATAAAAAAAAATCTATGAAACTTAATATTCTAAATTTTAAATTTTAAATTTCATTCTCAAATGGAATACTTCAATGACTTTCTTTCTAGAGTTTTAAATTTATTATCAGAATTCCTTTTTATTTTCAATAGAACCCTTTTCAAAATAGGTGATTCTGAGGTAAGCATTGGGACAATAGTTGTTTTTTTTGCAAGTTTTTATTTACTAATTGTTGTATCAAAGAATGTTAGATTAATTCTACTTAATAGAATTCTAGCTAAATCTAAACTTAAGAAGTCTTTCAGAGAATCTTTAGCAAATGGTGTTAGGATCACTATGATGCTAATTGGAACAATTATAATTATTCAAGCTGTAGGTATAGACTTAAGTGCTTTAAGTTTATTGGCTGGTGCGTTAGGTGTTGGAATTGGTTTTGGTTTCCAGAAAGTAACTGATAACCTAATCAGTGGATTAACAATATTAGTTGAGGAACCTATAAAGGTAGGTGATAGGGTAGAGGTAGGTGATGTAAGTGGTGACATTGTTAATATTTCCTTAAGGTCTACGACAATTGTCACAAATGACAATATTTCTATAATTGTTCCTAACTCAGAGTTTGTGTCAAGTCAAGTAATAAATTGGAGTCATAATAATAGAATAGTTCGTTTTAGATTACCAGTAGGTGTGAGTTACAATGAAGACCCTGAAGTAGTAAAGAAATTATTATTAGAAGTTGCCGATGAAAATCCTAATGTACAGAAAGAACCAAAACCAAAAGTCTTTTTTGATAATTTTGGAGATAGTTCATTAGATTTTAGACTAGGTATATGGACTTCTAGTTACACTGATAAACCTGAGTTCTTAAAAAGTGAAATATATTTTGCGATTTTCAAGAAGTTCAGAGAAAATAATATTCAAATACCTTATCCTCAAAGGGATGTTCATATTAAAAGCAAATAGTTTTGAAACAATACCTAATAATATTTTTATTTTTTATAGATTTTAAAATGGAAGCACAAGACAAAAATTATTTTTATGAGATAAAGAAGTTTGATGAAAATTATTCTAATAAAGCTATTATTTCAAGGTTTATTCATAGTGTTGGTTTTAGATACTATTGGGCTACTGAAGGTCTTGAAGAAAAAGACCTTAGTTACAAACCCTCTGAGTCTGGAATTACTACTAGAGAAACTCTTGAGCATATTTATGGACTTTCAATCATGATCAATAGTGGGTTACATAATAATGAAGCTATCAGATCAAAAACCTATCCAGATTTATCATTTGATGAATTAAGAGATAATACATTTAATTTATTAAAAAATAGTATTGATATATTAGATGAATATAAAGACTCAGATTTTGAAAGCAACAAAATTATTTTCGGGGATAAAAAATTTGATTTATATAATTTATTTCATGGACCTATTTCAGATTCTTTGTATCATATAGGCCAAATTGTTGCATTTAGGAGAGCTTCTGGAAACCCTATACCTATCGGCGTTAACCATTTTA
>CAZGPH010000004.1:0-1949 GCA_964527965.1 uncultured Marinoscillum sp. | reverse complement strand
GTTGCATTTAGGAGAGCTTCTGGAAACCCTATACCTATCGGCGTTAACCATTTTATGGGTATTAAAATGTAATTAATTTATTTTTTATAAAAATCAAAAATCATGCCTTTTCCTAAAAAAAAGTACATTATCAAGTATCTATTTGAATTTATAGTAATTGTAGTAGGTATATCTGTTTCTTTCTGGTTAAATGAGATATCTATAGATAATCAAAATGAAGATGAAAGAATTAAAGTACTAAATAGTTTGAAGATGGAGGTTAATGAGATAAGAAATTATTGTGATGAGAGACTAAATAGATGGAGTAGTGATAGACAGATTCTAAGGATGTTTCTTGATGCTGATGGTATGAGATTTAATGTAGATTCTCTTTTAAAGTTAACTACAAGTAAAAACAGTATAGAATTTAATTTAATATATTTCAGAGTATTTGACCCACCTATGAATAGGTATTATTCAGTTATAAATGCAGGTACCCTAAAATTTGTTAAATCTGATAAAATAAAAGAAATTTTAAGCAGGCTACATAATACTTATTTTTCTTATGTAAAAACTACAGTTGAATATGAGAAATTACTTAAAGAGGATTTTGTTTCTTTTCTAGCTACTAACCACCCAGATATAATCATTGCTGGTGCAGATAATAAAGTTTCAACAGAGAAATATTGTAATCTACTTTACAATTCTATTAATAATGATAAAAAATTAAAGTCAAATCTAATAGTCCTAAATGACTACTTAGGAACTAAACTTACTTTTATTAGACTCTACATAAATATAATTGATGAACTTGAGTATGAGCTTGATAATGTTTTAAAATAAAAAGATACCGTGTTTTTGGCCTAAGAGGAGTTAATTTATTACTTATAAAGCATTTTTTTATAATAATAAATTAAGGAATTTTTGATTATTTATTTCAATTTCAAGTTATTGTTACATTTGTATGGATGAAAAAAATTTTACTACTTTTTTTATTTTTTCCTTTTATATCATTTTCTCAGGACACAGATGGTGATGGATTAAATGATGATGTAGATAATTGTCCATCAGTTTTTAATTCAAGTTCAAATGAAAATCTAATCTCTGAATTATTTAATCTTAACTCAATAGAAGTAGACTCAAATGGTAATATATATCTTGGATGGGGTAATACAATTAGAAAATATGACCCAAAAGGAGAAAACTTTGTTATGATAGCTGGTGGAAGTTTAGGCATGGGAGCAAATCAACTTAACTGGCCACGAGGTTTAGCTTTTGATAATCAAGAAAATCTTTATATAGCTGATGAAGGAAATGAACGTATACAAAAGTGGGAACCTGGTGCAACCTCTGGCACAACCGTTGCAGGTGGTAATGGTTCTGGATCTGATGATAGTCAATTTAATTCACCTAGAGATGTTATAGTTGATTCAAATGGAAATATATATATACTGGACACAAGAAATGAACGTGTACAAAAGTGGGAACCTGGTGCAACCTCTGGGACAACTGTTGCAGGTGGTAATGGATATGGATGTGAGGCAAATCAACTTGCTGATCCGCAGGCATTTGTTATGGATAAATTTGGAAATATTTATATTACTGATTGGTCATGTGATCGTATTCAAAAGTGGGAACCAGGTGCAACCTCTGGAATAACAGTTGCAAATGATTTAAAATATCCCGAGGGTATTGACATAGACATGTATGGAAATGTTTATGTTTCAGATTACAATAATTTTAGAATACAAAAATTTTCAGATAATTTTTCAACTGTTGAGACATTACATTCTACTGGAAATGACTTTAAACCGCATGGAATAAACGTTGACGATCATGGAAATTTATATATAGTTCAGGTTGATCATGTTACGTATACAGAAGATGATAAAGTAACTAAATTAATATTTGATCAATTAGATAGTGATGGGGACGGAATTGGGGATGCATGTGATAGTTATGATGACACT